>JALWFW010000220.1:0-24169 GCA_027013865.1 Polyangiaceae bacterium
CACCTCGGTGGTATACTTCGGTGTCAAGGGTGGCATTGAGCGTCTGTCCATGTGGCTCATGCCGGTACTCTTTATTTTATTAATAATTCTAATAGGTTATGCTCTTACTCGTCCAGGGGCATCCGAGGGTGTGAAGTACTACCTGATACCCCGTCCCGATGCCTTCACGGGGAAGACTTTCGTGTTTGCAGTGGGTCAGGCCTTTTTCTCCTTGTCACTTGGCATGGGGGCCATGCTCACCTATGGCAGTTATCTAGATTCCAGTGCCAATCTGGTCAAGGCCGGAGCAACGGTGGTCCTGTTCGATACACTCATCGCTCTCATGGCTGGATTCATAATATTTCCATTCCTTGGAGGAGCGCCTGGCAAATCCGGTCCAGGGTTGGTGTTTGTGGTGCTCACCCAGGTCTTCCAGAAAGCCCCTGCAGGCATGATTCTATCGGCTATCTTCTTCACGCTGCTCACCATTGCAGCACTGACTTCCACCATTTCTCTTCTGGAGGTGGCCACGTCTCATCTAATCGACAGTTATGGATGGTCCAGAGGGCGCGCTTCCATCATCATGGGAATAGTAACGGCAGTGGTGGGAATTCCCTCGGCTCTCTCCCTTGGGGCCGTGCCATCTCTGAGTCACATGCTCACCATTGCCGGTCAGAACATGGGTTTTTTGGATCTCATGAACTTCGTTTTCGGCAACGTCACCCTCGCCCTGGGCGGCCTTCTCATGGTTGGGTTCATAATCTTCAGATGGGGCATGAAGCCGTTTTTGAGGGAACTCAAAATTAGCAGTTCTGTGGGGATCTCGCTCATGAAGATTTCCATGTACGTGATTGCCCCTGTGGCACTGTTGGTGATGCTGGGCTTTATCCTGATAAGCGGTCAATCTCTGGGGTGACTTGGTAACCTGCCAAAATCATTGCAGTTTTTCAGTTTTACAGCAGTCGGTCTTCAATGAACCGTTCAATTTTACGGCAAGGTATCTACCTGTCAGGGATTCATTATTGGCAGCCACTTCCTCGGGTGTTCCCCAGGCCACTATATCGCCGCCTCTCAGCCCTCCTTCAGGCCCCAGATCGATGATCCAGTCGGCGCTCTTTATGACCTCCAGGTTGTGTTCTATCACCACCACGGTGTTGCCTCTATCAACCAGCTCGTGCAGTACCTTCATGAGTTTGCGGATATCATGGAAGTGAAGTCCAGTGGTGGGCTCGTCCAGAATGTAGAGGGTGCGTCCAGTGGCTCTCTTCGATAGTTCCCTTGCCAGTTTTATACGCTGGGCCTCACCCCCGGACAGTGTGGTTGCTGGTTGCCCTAATTTGACGTATCCCATGCCCACTTTGGACAGCAGTTGCAGTTTTGAGCGTATCTGGGGGATGGCGCCGAAGAACTCCAGGGCATCGTCCACGGTCATCTCCAGCACGTCGTGTATGTTCCTGCCTTTATACCGGACTTCCAGAGTCTCGCGGTTGTACCTGTGCCCCCGGCATACCTCACAGGTAACGTACACCTCTGGCAAGAAACCCATCTCCAGTTTGACGACCCCAGCACCCTCGCATTTCTCGCACCTACCGCCCTTGACGTTGAAGGAGAAGCGCCCTGGTTTGTAGCCACGCATGCGGGCATCGGGAAGGGAAGCGAAGAGCTCGCGTATGGGGGTGAAGGCACCGATGTAGGTGGCGGGATTGGAACGCGGAGTGCGTCCAATAGGGGACTGGTCGATGGTTATGACCTTGTCTATGTGTTCTATCCCTTTGATTTCATTGAATTTTCCTGGATGCAGTTTCTCGTTTCCGAGGACTCGGGCAAGGGCCGGGTACAAAGTCTCCATTACCAGTGACGACTTACCCGATCCCGAGACTCCGGTGACGCATACCAGGGTTCCTAGGGGAATGGTCACGTCGATATTCTTGAGATTGTTATGGGAGCAGCCGGAAAGTTCGAGATACCTACCCTCAGAGGTGCGGCGCTGCTTCGGGATCTCTATGTCCTCGCGTCCCGAGAGATAAGCTCCGGTCAGAGAGGCTGGATGCGAGAACATCTCCTGGGGAGGGCCTTCGAAAATGACCTCTCCACCGTGGGATCCAGCACCTGGGCCCATGTCCACCACCCAGTCACTGGCTAGTATGGTGTCCTCGTCGTGTTCCACCACGATTACGGTGTTGCCGAGATCCCTCAGCCGTTTCAGGGTGTCTATGAGACGTTCGTTATCGTGCTGGTGAAGGCCAATGGAGGGCTCGTCCAGTATGTATAGCACTCCGGTGAGGCGAGATCCTATTTGTGTGGCAAGGGATATACGCTGAGCCTCGCCACCTGAAAGGGTAGCGGTGGGTCTGTCGAGGGTTATGTAGTCGAGTCCCACGTCACGCAGGAACGACAGTCTGGAGCGCAGTTCCCGTACCACGCGTGAGGCGATATGCCACTCGTGTTCGGACAGGTCCAGTGTGTCGAAGAAGTCCGCTGCATCGCTTATGCTCATGGCAAGGACATGGCCCAGGTTCTTGCCTCCCACCGTGACGGACAGAGCCTCGTCTCTCAGACGCCGACCACCACAGGCAGGGCAGGGGACCTTTTCGATGTATTTGTCGAGCTCACGTTTGATACGCCATGAATGCAGGTTCTCGTACTGATCTTTGAGGATGGGGATGACTCCCAGGTACTCGCCATGGCCATGGAGGATGGCTTTGCGTGCCTTGTCCGGCAAATTCGAGTATGGATCGTGTACGGAAAATCCAAGTTCATGCCCGAGGCGCTCCATCAGACGCACGAAGTAACGTTGGCGTGCCATGGGGGCTATGGCTCCCTGAGCCAGGGTCAAGGAGGGATCCGGCACAAGAAGTTCGGGGTCGAAGTCAATGACCGTTCCTATTCCGCCACACACCGGACAGGCTCCTGCAGGACTGTTGAAACTGAAGAGACGCGGATTCAGTTCGGGGAACGAGATCCCGCACACCGGACAGCCGAGCATGGAGGAGAGGAGAAGGGGGCTAGCACCAGTAGCGTCTGCATCTTCCACCACGGCCATGCCCTGGGCCAAGGACAAGGCCAGCTCCAAGGAATCTGCAAGTCGTGATATACGTGCTCTGGAGAGTTTGAGACGGTCCACCACGATATGAATGTCATGGCGGGTGTTGCGATTTAGACTTGGAATGCCATCATCCAGATCCACGTAAGTGCCATCTACACGCATCGAGGTATGACCCTGGCGGCGCCAGGACTCGAATTCTTTTCGGAACTGGCCTTTGCGAGAGCGAATTACCGGTGCCAGCACGACGAGACGGGTGCCTTCCTCGTATCTGGCCAGGGCAGAGTCCACCATCTGATCGATGGTCATGGGCTGGATAGGGCGACCGCAGGACGGGCAGTGGGGGTGCCCCACCCTGGCGTATAGAAGGCGCAGATAATCGTATATTTCCGTAGCCGTGGCCACGATGGAACGGGGATTTTTTGATCCTGCACGCTGTTCGATGGCAATGGCCGGGGACAGCCCCTCTATGGAGTCCACGTCTGGTTTCTCCAGCTGGTCGAGGAACTGGCGTGCATAGGCCGAAAGGGACTCCACGTACCTGCGTTGTCCTTCGGCGTACAGTGTGTCAAAGGCGAGGGACGACTTGCCTGAACCGGACACCCCCGTAATCACCACAAGATTCCCTCTTGGAATGGATATGTCCACGTTTTTGAGATTGTGCTGCCTGGCGCCTTTTATGACGATGAATCTGCGTTCGTTCATGGCCTTTTCCTGACGGAGTGAACTATAGGCTTGTGCAAATGATTTGCAAGTATGCCTTAATACCAGGTATCGTCACCTGAATAATATTTGTGTGTAATATTTGTGTGTTCGTGAATGTTTGGGTGTAACTTATTGTAATTATTGAGGTTTTTATGGCAGCGGGTGTGGTGGGATCAGATTAGAGCTGCCAGGGAGTACCCTCGAACTCGAGTCGGCGAAGCTGACGGCGTTTGATCTTGCCGGACTGAGTCTTCGGAAGCTCGGTCACGAAGGCGACCTTGCGGGGGTACATGTAGGGAGGACGGTTCTTCTTCACCCAGTCCTGGAGCTCTTTCTTGAGCTCGTCTGAGGGCTCGTAGCCGGGGTTGAGCACGATGAAGGCTTTGACGACCTTGTCACGTACGGGATCCGGGCTCTCCACGGCTGCTGCCTCGTACACTGCGGGATGCTCCATCAGAGCGCTCTCCACGTGGAACGGGGAGATACGGTAACCGGAGGCCTTGATTACGTCATCGGCGCGGCCCACGAACCAGAAGTAGCCTTCCTCGTCCTTGCGGAGCACGTCACCGGTGTAGAACCAGTCCACGCCGTTGTCGTCCTTGCGGAAGACCTTGGCAGTGGCTTCAGGCTTGTTGAGGTATTCCTTCATCATACCCGGATGGGAGTCGATGCGTACGCACAGGACGCCGTTCTCGCCGGTCTTGACTGGACGGAGCGGAACTTCGTTCTCCTCGTCGTCCTCGTCCGGAACCTCCATCAGTTCGATGATGATTCCAGGGCCGGGCTTGCCGCAGGAACCGGCTTTGATGGGCATACCGGGCATGTTGTGGACGTACACCATGCACTCGCTCATGCCGATACCGTCTCGTATGACGATGCCGAAGCGCTCCTTGACCCTGAGCATGGTGTCGGGGGTAAGGGGCTCACCGGCACTCACGCCCTCACGCCAGCGCTTGAGGTTATAGCGCTTCTCGGCGTCTTCCACGGTGAGGAGCATCCTGTACATGGTGGGGGTGCCGATGAATACGGAGATGCCGTACTTCTCGAACATCTCGAACCATTTCTCGGGATTGAAGCGGCCCATCTCATGATACAGAACGATGGTCATACCACGGTGCAGGGCATACAGGAAGGAGGAGGACACCGGAAGCAGCCAGCCCACTTCGGCGGGGCAGGTGATGGTGTCCGGGGTATCGTAGTTGTACCAGTAGCGTGCCAGGTACTCGTAGGCGATTCCGTAGCGGTGATAGTGGACGACGCCCTTGGGATCGCCGGTGGTACCGGAGGTGTATGCGATGAAGGAGACCTCGTCGTTGCGGGTGCGTACGCTCTCGAACTCGTCGCTGGCCTCGGCCATGAGCTTCGTGTAGGACAGATGCTCGGGCTTTGAGGGCTTCTCACCGAGGTAGTCGATGACGATGACATGCTCGAGGGTCTTGGCCTCGTCGCGGATGTTGTCCACCACGTCCACGAGCTGCGGTGTGGTGACGATGACCTTAACCTTGGCGTCATTCACGCGGTAGAGGATGTCCTTCTCGCGGAACATGGTGGAGGTGGGGATGAAGATTCCACCCACCTTGGTGGCGGCCAGGGCCGCTACGTAGAACTCCACCAGGTTGCTCATGCGCAGAAGAAGGACGTCGCCTCGTCCGAAGCCCAGTTTGGTCAGGACGTTGGCAAACTTGTTGGTCTCGCGGGTGAGATCGTCATAGGTGACGGTGCGGGAATCTCCGTTGGAGTTCTCCCAGTAGATGGCTACTTTCTTGCCAAGACCGCGCTTGACCACTGCATCCGTGGATGCATAGCCGATGTTGAAGTACACGGGAATGTTGTCCCATGGGTTCATGGACTTCCATGCCTTCTCGTAATCGAACTCCATGGGGGTGATCACTACGATGTCACCGGCGTCTTTTTTCTCGGTATCCTTGATGTTTTCACTCATGGTAACTCCTCTCCGTGAGGTTATTTGGTTCTGGTTGTCAGCCTGATGCTGGTCTTTTACGAAATCTTCAGGTTTATGGCAAGGGTGAGCGTCCCGGAAGGACTGCCAAAGCCCACATGAACATGAATCCGGTGACCTGTCAGTGTCGGGAGCCGATCCGACTTTCCAGGAAAGAGATCACATAGGGTCTCAGGGACGATGAAGGGATGATGTCAGATATGGATCCCACGTCCATGGCCCGCTGCACGGTGTGTATGGAATCGAAGCGTTCGGCCATCTCTTTTTGATACATGGATGTCAGTTTTTCCCGGAGTTTTCTCAGATCCGCCTCGATGCGGCGTCTTTCTCCATTGGTAGAGTTCTTGATCTCGTCACGCAGTCTGGTGACTTCAGGATGCATCTCCACCTTTTGGAGGATGTCGCGTCCGAATACCACGGCAGCTGCAGCAGAACCGCCGATGACGGATGCATAGCTGCCCTCGAGGGCCACGGCGCGCATGGAATCGTTTAGTGCAGTGGAGAAAACGACATAGGCTCCTCCGTGATATCTGGAGAGTACTACCAGAAGTATGGGGCCTTGGAAGTTGACCATGGCCCTGCCTATCTCAGCACCATGTATGAGCTGCCATTCCCTTAGAGACTCAGGGGAACCATCAAAGCCAGACAGGTTTGCGAGGATCACGGCTGGAATGTGTCCGCTGGCTGCATTCAGGGCTCGGGCGATTTTGTACGATCCCCTAGGGAACAGGGTGGAGCCGCTCCAGGACGTGGGCCCGTCGAAGGGGGGCGGATCGGAGCGCTCCCGTGCATAGGCATCTATTCCCAGGAGCATCACTGGAATGCCTCCTATACGCGTCTCCCATGTATGCACGTTTTCTGCTCCACGGTTCATCCCTCCCCATCTCTCTACGGTGAAGGCGTCGGTATCCCGGAGCGCTTCCATGACGGGTCTCACAGAGAACGGACGTTTTCGTCCTGGATTCGTAGTCTCGTCGAATATTTCTTTCAGGGTGACGAAACCGTGGCCCAGGGATGCAGGGTAGGGGTGCTTAGTTATGTCACGTTCTCGTTGGTCCCGAGTGTCGGTGATATTCAGACCATTTTCGGAAGGCATGACGAGATCTGCGTGCATGAGTAGGAGCCTGTGTGCCTCCATGAGGTCGTCGGCAAGGGCCTGGGCCTGGCCAGTGGGATACATGATGCGCTCTGCACCTCCGATACCGAGATTATCCTCAGCCGAAACGGCTCCGGATGCCTCCAAAGCCTTCTTGCCGGTGAGCACCATTGAACCTGTACGGGTCATCACCAGCATCCCACGTGTGTGCTGAAGCATGGTTGCCTCGGCGTCGAAGTATGACTGCGCTCCAACGTTCACTCCGTCCACTATGATGTCGATGATGCCTCCTGCCTGGGTGAACTCCACTATCCTACGCAGGGCTCGTGCGGTCCAGTCCAGGTTTTCCGTACCTGAATCCAGATCTATGCGCGCTCCGGCAGAGATGGGCACCCAGAGCACGGAAATCCGGCGGGATTCAGCCAAATTCAGGGCTGCCATGATTCTGCGGCATTCGGGTTCTGCCAGCGCTCCCATGGAGTGCAGTGCATCTGATATGATCACGGTACGTTCCAGTCCTTCGGGACGTGATGGGGTGGGGACTTTGAGTATACCGAATACTACCCCACTGGTATGGCGGAGTTCATCAACGGGATGTGACATGGTCGTCCCGTCGGCAGGGTCCAGGAGTATCTCGTAGGGGTTGAACGACCCCACTGGTCTGCCTTCTAGATCCCTGACGAGGGTGTTCAGGATGGCCTCTGGTGTCTTCATGCCACGGGTGCGGGCCTTTATCTCCCTGAGCATGGCAGGGGGCAGGGGCCTGATGGGCTCCGTGAGATCCGAGACATCTCCGTGTTCTATTATTATGCCATCCATGATCGCCTCACCCAAGCGGCTGGTTCTGTCCGAACGGCCCCTTATGGTGACGTAGGAACGGGGAACACTGTCGTGTCCCAGGACGAGGGTGACTTCTTCCAGTCCTAGGCGCTCACCGTATACGGCCAGACGTTTGGATGCTCGGGCGTAGGCCTGTTCTGGGGCATCCGGTGGAGCTTCTACGTAAAGGACTATATGATTCCAGTGAAGTCGTTTTCGGGTGGGTCTGCGGGACTGTTCCTTGCGCAGAATGTGGCATGCAGCCCTGAAAGCCCTGGCAAGTTCCGGGAACACATCGGGATGTTCAGGCTTAAAGGTGGTGAAGCCCACGTCTCCCAGTACGATGAAACGCTCGTCTTCGGGGGAGTCGAGCCCCACGGCCTTGAGAAGATGCAGTCCTCCCATGGAGGACACGTGCTGTGTGCTGAACAGCGAGAACCTACGCAGAAACGTGCGGCGAGCCACTTCAGGGTGAAGTCCTGAGAGCTTCCTGGCCAGAAGGAAGGTGCCTCCCTGGTGATGGCGGTATGTCCACGTCAGATCCGATGAGAGATCCGTCAATCTCAGCTCCCTGACGTGAGAGATCCCCCGTAAGACAGAGGGAATGTGATCCGTAAGAGATGCCGGTACTTCGGCAAGCACTATCTCCATGATCGCAGAATCGTGCTGCTTGGCGATTCTGATGAACTCCTCATCGCTCCACTGACGCATGAATACTACTTGCACGTCATCGGGCTTCCCGTCTGGTATAGAGTCTGAATTGAGGTATGGGTTCTGAGTCACTGACCGGCGTGATGTGTACTGTCTTACGAGCTCGTCCGGATGGTCTGTGAGAGAATTCCATGGAGACGTCCTGTATTCGGGTGCATCGAAAATCTGCCATCTAACAGAGAGCGCCAAGTCCGTCTGATAGGCCCCTCCCTGGGGATCCGATGCCAGGGTGATGAGGGATTCCTCCAAAATGGCGGAGCGCTCCAGGTGATCGTGCATGTGTTCGGCCATGCGCAAGATGGCGTGTATGGCTTCTTTCATGATGCCTGGAGCCGTGAGTATACGGGCCAGTCTGAAGAGCGTATTGGACATCTCAGGCGAACCGTCTCCGTGGTGCAGGAGAGATCCGAGGCGTTCCAGGCGTTCTCTGAAGTCAGTCGGGATTCCTCCCACGTCCTCGTGACGCATGAGAGATGCCACCAGTGCCCGTCCGCTCAGTCTTTTGCCATCTTCGCCATGGAAACGTGGCAGGGGAGAGATGATGGACGTCACCAGTGATGCCAGGTTTAGCAGCCATGAAATCTGTTTGGGGTCGAGTGTGGTAGCTTCCTCTACACGTTGCACTTCCCCGGCTGTTACATCGTACCCCAGAAGAGCGCCCGACAGTATCTCGAAAGCATCAGCCGTTCCGTTGCCTTCCGGTAGGAGGATGGGATGTGAGGGAACATCTTCTTTCGGAGATATACGCAAGACCGGATCTCCGGCCATGACTTGCCTGCCGGGAGATACGAGTATGGCTTCCACCCGTCCGTCGACTGGAGCTCGTACGGGAATTTCCAGTTTCATTGCCTCCAGTGTGGCCAGAAGCTCCCCGGATTTCACCATCTGACCAGGATTGACATGGAGCGCAGTAATGACTGCCGGACTTGGAGCCCTTACGAGTCCCTGTTCCCGGAGGTTCCAGGTTACGCACCAGGCACCTGATGTGATGCGCCATCCCCCCGGGGTCTTCTCGTAGGTGAGGGGAACATTTTTTTCTTCCACTCTGAGCATGCCTTCGCCCAGGTGTATGCCAGCATGACTCGAAGGTAGCCAGTGAACCAAGATCTCCTGACCCTCTCCGGATTCTATGTGAAAGAGGGACGTGGATAGGCGGCGTACGGTCATCTCGGCATGTTCGCCGCTGTTCTCCAGTGTGAAACGGACCGTTTTGGGAGATGCGAGATCTAGTCTGGGATTTATGGAAAAGTTCCTAATGGCATCCGAGCTGCGGTGCATGTATTCCAGGACTGTGGCTGCCAGCATGGAGGATATGCGCGCCCCTTCATCCACCTTGAAGGACAGGGAATCGATGAGATCCACAGAGTGTGCGCGCTCCCTCATTTCAGACACCAGCTTCCTGAGGAATGGAATGTTGGTGGCTCCACCCTCCACTACTATACGGGTATCGGACAGTGCCGACTCCAGACGGGACCATGCCTCTCGGCGATTACGACCCCACGCCACCAGTTTGGCTATCATGGGATCGTAGCGACCGTCTATCTCGTCTCCTTCACGGAAGCCGCTGTCGAATCGTATTCCTGGTCCGCCTGATACACGCATGAAGGTGATGCGGCCCGGTGCTGGAGCAAAGGAGCGCTCCGGATCTTCGGCATAGATCCGGACTTCCGTGGCATGACCGTGGGCAGTTGGGGTTGGCATCCGAAGACCGCGGGCCATGTCCAAGAGTGCTGCCACGAAGTCGACACCCTGTACCTCTTCTGTGACGGGGTGTTCCACCTGAAGGCGCGGATTCATCTCCAGGAAATGAACACGTCCATCCGAAAGGAGGAACTCTACGGTTCCCGCTCCGAAATAGTTTAATGATTGTGCTATGTTATGCGCATATTTCTCTAGGTTGTCTGCAAGTTCGGCATCGATCGGTGCCGGGGTCTCCTCCAAGATTTTTTGTTTACGTCTCTGAAGAGAGCATTCCCTGATGCCATAGGTCACCACATTACCGGTGCCGTCTCCCAAGAGCTGGACTTCTAGATGTCGCCCTCCTTCGAGCATCCTTTCACAAAACCAGTCACCCCGTATACCATCGAGGGTATTGAGGAGTTCCTCTCGGCTGTGGCATGTCCGAATACCACGTCCACCACCACCTTCGGGATCTTTGAGGAGCACTGGATAACCGTTTTGGTCTGCCCACTGCACGAGAGCCTTGCGGTCCTTGGTATCGTGCCATGGAATCACCGGAATACCGAGTTGTTCTGCCAGGAGTTTGGCCTTTTTCTTGTGTCCCAGGCGTTCCATGGTGGTATGGTCAGGACCGAGGAACATGGCTCCCGCCTGTGTGACGAGCTGGGACAGCTCAGGGTTTTCGCTCGAAAATCCCCATCCTGGCCACAGGGCGTGGATAGAGTGTTCGGAGATGGCGTCGGCGAGCCAAGGATCCACAGGATACATGCTCATGTGCGCAGGGAGGGGAATTGTCAAGTCTGCGAGAACGGCTGCCATGGAATCAAGCTCTGACTGGGGCACGAACACAGCCAGTTTCAGCGAAGTGCCATGGCTGGTATTATAGGCACGCAGGGATCTGGCAAATCTGACCGCTGCCTCTGCACGGTTGTATACTGCCACTATTCCGTTGTCTGGCAGTAATCTGCGAGATACTTTGTGACTTGGTGACGAGGACGTGGATCTTTTCTTAGTGATGGGAGATGCCTCAGTCATTTTGCACCTCCAACACCACCATGGCTATGGCCATACCATTCTCATGGGATATTGACAGATGAATCTTCATATTCCTGGTAGAAAGAAGGTTTTCAGTCAGCCGGAAGAACGGTCTACCCAGGCTGTCGTGAACCACCTCGCATCCAGTTATCTCTTCCCAGGAGACAGTGCCCCCGAAGGCCTTGTAGAGCGCTTCCTTGGCTGCAAACTTGCCGGCGAGGATCTCATGGGCCGGAACGGAGCCTTCGGTGGCCTGACGTCTTTCTTCGGGACTGAAAACATCCTCCAGCATGGGGGATGATGTGCGTCTGAGTTCCTGGGCGAATAGTCTGGTGTCAGCCATGTCTATTCCTATTCCCATGACCGCCATATCACACCTCCGGTTCTTCCGAGTCCATGGCTGCAATTTTCAGTAGTGGACTGAGTCCAAGTATTCTTTTCATGGCACGGGCAGGATCCAATCGTCTGCGAACTTCCTGGGCCCATGTGTCATATGCGGAGCGTTCGACGGTTCCCATGACACTTTCCGGATTGGCCAGAGCCAGAAGTGAACCCACGTGTCCGAATCCCAGAGTGGTTGCTAGAGCAACGCGGGGGCGCCCCTGTGGAAGGTGAACTGGTTCAGCCGGGAATACCACTTTACCAAGCCTGCGCTCCGCTGGATCCAGTTCATGAAGGTTCATGTGTCCGGGAACCACGGAGTCGCGGAACATCTGAATGATGCCGGCGACCTGGTATGCAGCAGCCCCGCCCTTGGGATGGCCAGTTACAGCCTTCTGGGAGACTGCCAGAGCAGGCAGGGTCTTTCCGAGGCGTGTGAGTATCTTTTCATAGAGTATGGCCTCATGGGGATCGTTGGCAGCAGTGGATGTGCCGTGCATGGATACCACGTCGATGTCGTCACCTGAGAAACCGAACCCTGCGAGAGCCTGGCCCAAAGGAGAGTTTCTGCCCCCCAGAACAGTGTACAGCAGTCCGTATCCGGGAGCGGGTACAGAGCGGGAGTAGCCGTCTGTGTGGGTCCATGCTCCAATCACGGCCGCGTATACGGGAAGGCCGAGGCGTACTGCCACGTCCAGAGTGGTCACCAGGAGGGCGCCACCTCCCTGAGCCTCCACGAATCCACGGCGCCGTACATCATGGGGACGCGATACCGCATGAGGTGGGATACCTGCTTTTTCCATGGCAGGCCAGTCGACAGTGGCTCCCATGTCGTCGAATCCCACACTACCGGCATATCCGATGTCATCGGTCGAACCTGCCACCATGAAGTCGGCCTTACCAAGGAGAATCTTCTCCACGGCCAACTCCAGGGATACACCGGCAGTAGCACATGCTGCTACAGGACTTACGATTGGCCCGAAATTACCCAGGTACCCCTGGCTCACATGAGCGCCGGGAACGTTGCCGAGGCTCTCCTGCAGACTCGTGGGCTCCCGCCTGTAACCCAGAAGAGGATCCGTGTAAAGTCGCTCCATGTTCTTTATGCCGCCTATACCGCTTCCAAGGGCGTTACCCACGCGCCAGGCCCCCAGATGGGCGACGATTTCTTCAGGAGTGGTGCCCGCGTTCTCGAAGGCCAGGGCAGTGGCTACCAGCATCATGAGAGCGTTGCGGTCCATGTCCTGGATTTGTGCTTCGGTGAGTCCGAATTTCGAGAAATCCCAGCCATCAGGGAGCATTCCTGATACCGGGTTTCTCAGTTTTTCCTCATGAGGAGCGGCTATGGTGGCTCCTTTTCGTAGCCTCACGGTGATTTGTCCATCGTTCTCCTGGAATATCTGTATGTGCTGTGGATCCTGGGCCCTCATTGCCCGGGCCGTTTTCATGTCAGGTACACTAACGAGTACGGTCTCATTTAATGTAAGCCATGTAAGTGATTGATATCGTTCAGGATTTTCGCCTTTTGATGGGCGCAGTCGTATTCCTGTACCACTGGTGATCCGTTCCCTGTATCGCAGGGGGATCTGTGCTTCTGTCACAGGTTTCCCGGTATCGGAGTCCACCAGTCTTCCATTGGATGAATCATAGCGTACCAGGCCCATTATCAGCGCCAGCTGCACGGATGCGAATCCACCTATGGACCCCTTGAGTTCCCGGGACCATCTTGCCTCGGATTCTCCGTATGGACCTATCTCTCCATAACCGACTACCACTGGTATTCGTTTCGGATCGATGGACGTGTGGCTCTGACCACGGGCTGGTATGTAGACGCGGGGATATCTGATGAGGGATCCCGTCTCAGAAGTATTCTTGGGAGGGATACGGATGTCCGTGGCAGCTCTGAGTCTGGCAACCCGCACACCCCAGTCGGCAATACGGGAGATCCCGCCAGTGAGATCCGCGGTCACCGGCGCGTTTCGGGCCGCTGCCATCACACTGGAGGACATCAGAGACACTATGAGTGATGCCATCTGGGCGGTGGAGAAGGTCTTTATTCCTAGTTCCCGCTCCACTGCAGGTGCCAGTGAGTCCTGGCGTTCCATGAGACCAGTGCCCCTGACCCAGCCTATCACGGCTCCCACCATGGAGGCATTCTGTCTGAGAACCGGCTCACTGAGACCCTTGCCCAAAAGTGCCCTCAGTGCAGCCTTGCTCTCTCCGTAGATGCCGTCTCCCCCCATGGCCCCCTCATTGGGACTCATAGGCAGTATCACGTGTACTGACATACGCGAGGCAATGGATCCCACTAGTCTCTCGACACCGAGAAGGTTGACTCTGATGGCTTTCTCGTGTCGTTCTTCAAAATCTTGAACCATGCCGTCGGCTGCCATGGCACCGAAGGGGAGCAGGGCCACCGGACCTTCTATGTCAGAGAGGATTTCTGCTGACCAGGCCGAGAATGCATCAATGTCACCGTAGGATCCCTGGTCGAATGGAGCCACGAAAAGCCGGGCTCCCTGGGCTGCCTCATGCCTGAATATCTCTGCGTAGCGCTCCACACGGCCATAGTCCAGGCGTGAGCTCCCTGCCACCACGGTCATTCCCAGATTGAGCAGCCGGCGCATGAGTGCCTCAGCAATGGAATCCGGTCCTGCACCTGTTATGATGGCTGCCTTGACACAGGGTGTGTCCTGGACAGACAGATCCAATGTATTTCCGGTGTGATATTCACTGAAAGCCACGGGAACTGAAACTGCGGTGTCAGTGGTGTAAGCTTTTTTGCGCTCAGTTACCATCTTCAGGACTTCTTCACCAGTGCTGCCGGCATCCATGAGTAGGTCTGCGTCATAACCGCGTCGTACCATCTTACTTAGGGAGGCCTCGTCATCCTCGCCTCTCATTCTCGCATACACTGCTCTGATGGTGTCTTCCCGGATCCAGTTGGAGGCATCTGTAAACGATACTATGCGGTCAGGATCGAATATTCCCGAGCCGGCAACGGACGGTTCTCGTGAAGGGATGCAGTCTGCCTGCTTCATTCCCAGGGGAGGCGAATCGGGATCCAATTCCTGAGCCAGTGTCCGGGCCATCTTGGTTAGTATTCCGTCCCGTCCCACAAGGGTGGCAGAGGCAGCTGCCAAGGCATTGGGATCTGCACTGGTACTACTGGGATTTTCAGAGCGTCGGAGCGCACGGCCTTTGAGTCCTAGACCCTCTGAGGCTGCCTCGTCTAGAAGCTCCCTGCCTGATAACTGACCGAAGGGGTTGTCACCACCCGTGAGTCTGGAGCGGTTGAACTTCACGTAGGGCAAAAGTGAGTAGACCACTGCCCGGGCCGCGGGATCCGTCACGGCAAATCTCGAGTGGAGGTATTTGACGGCACTTTGGGCTGGCATACCAAGCCTAGCCCTCAGATCGTCCGCAGCTCCTGAAAGCACGGGGCCCGGGAAAGTGTAGGTCACGGTTCTGGACAGTTCCTGCTCTAGCTGGGAAAGCGGTTTCTTTGTGACGTCCTCTGCCAGACGGGTACCGAATTCCCGTCTCAAATCCGCAAGGATCTGGTTGCGTCTGGCTGAATTGCCTTGAATCAAATCTTCAATAGTTACAGATGGTTGCAGCTCTTTTGGCCAAAAACCCCCAAGATAGGCGAGAAGTGTTCTAAGTCCCAGGGAGACAGGATTTTGAGCTTCGGTTTCGCTTTGTGAAACTGTCGGAGCGGAGATCTGACTACTGGTTGAGTCGTGTACCGCCTGTGCAGGATCTAGTGGAGATTCCGGCTGCATCTCGTTTTGGCTGTGAACATCCGATGGAGAAGGTTTCCGCTTTTCAGCCCTCAGGGCGATGACTCTTTCTGCAGAGAACACACCGTCTGATAGACTCATGCCCATGACAGTGTCCCTATCCATCTCGTAGTGAAGCACCATGGGGGCAGTGGCTGGTTTTTCCATGGTCAGAGTCTGAAGCATCAGATTGCGTAGGGTCGGCTGATGTTCTGGACCTATCTCGATGACATGCTCGTATCCTGTCTCGATGAATCCCTCCTGTATCCGGATCCACTGAACCGGAGAAGCGAACTGATAGGCGAGAAGTTCAGTAAGCAGCATGGATGCAGCTTTACGCCGGTCGGCAGGAGAACCGTTCGCCAGAGCACGAATCTTTTTCGTGAATGGCGAATCAGTGAGGGCCTCCACTAGATCAACGTAGCGCTCCGACAGTTCGAAGGGTTCACCCGTGAGATTGGGCCAGTATCGGCCTTCCAAGATGGCTGGATCCACTTCTTCGGGGATGGTGCGCAGGAGCGTCTTTCTGAAAGCATCCACGCCGCCGCGCAGTATGGTGGAATGAAATGGGACATCCAGTCCGGGGATTTCGAGGTATGCACTCCTGCGTCCCGAGGGCAGGGCTTTTTTAAGTTCCTCCAGGGCTTCGATACGTCCTGTGACAGCATACTGGCGCCCCCGAACGTTGTAGTTGACTATCTCGAGGGGCATGCCCGTGCGCTGCCTGATTCCCTCTATGAGCGTACGGATCTCCGAATCCGTTATACCGGCATGATGCGGCCGGACCACTGCCATGCGATAGGGTGATTGCCCCTTCTCGTCTCTGGGAACGTAGTTTTGCATGGTGAGGCCTCGGTGGTAGACCACCTCCACGACAGTATCCAAAGACAGTATGCCGCTGATACCTGAAAGTGCAGCATATTCTCCAAGGGAGTGACCGCTGAAAGCAGCATCAGGCACCAAAGCACCGGATTCCCTCAGTTCCGCTGTGAGAGCCATGGCATTTATCACCAATGCGGGTTGGGTAAACTGAGTGAGGTGTATCACTCCATCAGGATGGCGGAAGATGTCTTCACCTACCCTAAGTTCCTTTGGATTGTCCCGGACCACCTCTATGATGGAAAAACCGAATTTCTCCCTGGTGATGGCATCGGCTCGCTCCCAGATTTCCCGGGCCGCATCGGAGCGTGAGAACGCTGGCTCGTGCATTCCCTGCTTTTGGACTCCCTGCCCAGGGAATACGTAGGCAGTGGAAGGAGCGGATATCTCCAAAATACTTTGGGCCACGGGCTGAGAAGCGGAGCGCACGGACACCTCCACCAAATGACGGCCTGCATTCCTGCCGGAGCGCTCTATTACCAGTTCAACCTGACTGCCCAGGGAAACCGGAGCCATGAATCTGGTTTCGAGGTGTGTGACCCGTCTTGCTGGTTCAAGCAGGGATTTCACCTTTTTTTCGCTCATTCCCTGCAGGTACAGACCGTGGACTATGGCCCCTGGCAATCCGCTGAGTCTGGCAAAACCGTCATCCGCATGGATCGGATTGCCATCTCCGCCAGCCTCGGCGAAATCATGCATGTTTTCGGGCATGATTTCTGATATTTCGCCTATTTTCACTGGGGAGTCGAAGTATGCAGGTTCACCGGAGCGCTTTCTGAGGGGCAGCGGCTGTACCAGATGCCCGGGGCCGCGCCTGAATTCTCCCTCCACCACGGTACCATCTCCGAGTAGCACGCGCACCGCTCCATCCGTGACGTCTGTGACTTCGGGATCTCCTTCGAGAGCTCCAGAATCACTGCTGGCGTTCAGAGCGTCGATGCGTGAGACGTAATGGACGAGTCCATGGGCACTCAGAGTGTCTGTCATAAGGGGCAGTGCACGGGCTGCATGGAGGGTGAGGGGATCTGGTCCTCCTGCTGCCGGATATCCGAAGAGAGTACGGAATTTTTCGGAGTCAGGAGAACGGAATACCGAGTGGTAAACGTCTGATAGGACCTCATCCGTCCTATTTTTGTGCCACACCACTGAGTTGCCTTTTGTCTCAAATAGGAATGGGACCTCGTGAGACTGACTTCTGGCATCGTAAAGTGTGTATTTGAAGACGACGGTGCTGCCGTCACTGCTCATGCGAGCCCGTGTGTGATTGTGTTCGTCCTTCCAGGATATATTTCCGGCGTCATCCTTTTGCATGGTGAGTCCGGATGTGAGAGCGCGAACGGGGTTTGAGACACGGGTACCGTTCTCCAGCTTTACCCGTGCGGCATGAATCACAGGCTCCTGTACGGTTGACAAACTCGTTCCTTTTGGAACGAATTCCTGAAGGATCTGGGCTACGGGCCTGTCTTTGGTTTCAAGGCGAGTCAGTGCCCTAGGTCCTGGCAGCATCAGAACGCTGTCTGCATCATAACGGGGATCATGGCAGTAAAACAGGGCATCGGACAGGTAACTCTTGAAGACATGGCGGTCTATGCGGGGCACGAATGGCATGGGTTTGCCGGGTGCTGCAACTATTTCGCTCATGAAAAATCCGGCATCCTGCGGAAGAACCGTGGCCGTGTTCATCTCGGGGGCCTTTACGCCAAGCAGATCCACCTATTCTTCAGGCCTGTCTCCCGTAAATTCCATGGATATCCCGAAGCGCTCCGAGAAGCGCTCCATGAGGCGGATGTACCTGTTTCTGTGATCAGGATCCATCCATGGCGGATCCTCGTATCGCGCATCGGTTCCCCTCGCCGTCAGAGTCACGAATCTTCTGAGCACTTCTCCGTAGGTCATGCCGTCGATGTCCCCGAAATACGGTTTTGGAGTGCGCTGCAGCATGGATATGATGGTATCGCGGTGTTTTGAGACAGCTTCCTCGGAACGCCCGAGACGAGCCAAGAACCGGGCAGTACGGGCAGCATGGTTGTCAATGTAGTAGATGGGAGCCCCAAGGGAGCTGGTCCCTGACATGACTCCACCTGCAGCCTCCCATTCCCTGAGCCAGCCTTCCTCGAGTCCGGGGGCACTGACCAGAGCATCCTTGGCCTGGGGGGACAGTTCGCTTTCGAGGGAGACCATGGCATGAGTACCGATGAACACGGCATCCACCGGTCTTGGTACAGGGCCTTTGTACCATGTACCCGAGAACAGACGTCTGGAGTCTTCAGGTTTGGCTATGCCACCGCCCACGGCTATGAGGATATTGTCGTGTTCCCGCAGCCGGGGGTAGTACTGAGCCAGCAGTCTGAGTGCATCGTGCCATCCGTGATGTCCTCCTCCTATGCCACTTTCCAGCTGCAGCACGAAAGTATGATCCGTTTGGGCCGCGATATCCAGTATCCTCTCCATGTGACCGGTATTTCCGGCCTTGAATGAGTTGAGCCACATACCCTCGGCATTGAGCCTATCCAGAAGAGCCACTGCCTCCTCTACCGGAGGTATTCCTGCAGCGAGTGTGAGACCCAGGAACGGAAAACCCTCTCTCTTGTATTTGAACACGAGTGCGTCCCCTGCCACATGGAGCCGGTACAGGTATGGATCCAGGTACATGGTGTTGAAAACGATACCAGCATCCGGCTCCAGACAGTCACTGAGTTCTTCCAGTCTGCGGGCAAGGATCCGTTCGGTGACCTGTCCGCCCCCTGCCAGTTCTGCCGGGAATCCGGCATTGGCAGCAGCTGCTACTATACGCGCCGTCGCCGTCGTAGGGGTCATGCCCGGAAGTATCACCGGTTTCATACCCGACCAGGCCGTGAAACGGTTGACGGTTTCTCCTTCGGGTGTGCGACGTGGCGCATAATCGCCATAGATCCGGGTTACCCTAGTGGAAGAGTCCCTGCGTGGCCTGAGACTGATGCCCCCCTTCATGAACGAGGTCGTGAGGCGGAGTAGTCCTTTGCCTGGGCCGGGAAGTATCAGAGTGCGAACTCCTTCTTCGAGTATTCGCTCCATTGCAGCAACCCAGTTCACGGTGCCGGTGTACTGTATGTCCAGTAGATATGTATGGAGGTCCTCGTGTTCCTGAAGCAGCGTCCCGTCTGCAGGAGATACCACTGGGACTTTCAGGAACTGGCTCCCCTCCAGTATGAACTGCATGGCCTCGAGATCAGCGTCTATCTTCTTGCGGGCCCATGCCATGGCTGACGAATGGAATGGGGCCGATACGGCCAGGGGCTCGTATCTTATGCCCAGCCGAGGAACAGTCTTGCCCATGGACTCGATGAGTTCCACGAATTTCACCATCTGTTCGGGCATACCCGTGAGAACGAAACGGTCGGGAGCGTTGGTGAGTCCCACTTCAGGACGGAGCATCTCCGGAAGTCTGGCGAGCAGGTCATCGAGCTGGGCCCGGTCAGGCCCTATCACCGCAAGCATGGGGGTATAAGTTATGCCGTTGTGTACGAGTGGCTCGATGGGGCCCACAGCTTCCTGCATGCGAATACCTTGACGCAGCAGGTAGCGTACCATTACGGGTGCCATCTCGAGAGCACGCTTCCGGCCCATGGCTACGGTAAAGGCCGCGAGTATTCCCTGACTGTGACCAGTAAGCAGATCTATGCCATCTTCCGGGAACAGAGACTGATCAATGGCATGGGCAAGGCCTCCAATGAAAAGAAGAGGCTGACTTATCCATGATGCACTGAGATATGACTCTTCTGGCATTGGAAGAGTGCCCGTGGCCCAGCCGTGGGGATGAAAGCCCTGACTGAACAGGCGGTGATCGAGTATTGGATCGCCATCCATACTGGATTCGATGTTTGCAAGCAGATCTCTCACTTCTTGGTTGCGTGACAGTGCGACTAGCTCGTCTGCGAAACTCTCCGCCTGTCCTGAGAACGCCACTGCAACGATATCTTTATGAGTCATGTCATGAGTCATGTCTTTCACCTCTCGAGCGCGCCCCAAAGCAATATCAGTGCCACTTCACCATAAGGGAAGGATTTTTTGAAACTCCTTTGATTACAATATGTTACAGTTATTGAATGTGTGGTTTGAGTGCGCAGGTCCGTGCACATGCGAAATGGTTTTCGCACCTGGTGGCTGGAGATACGGTTGCCGGAGAGTATGTTATTTTGCAATTCTTATTGACATGAGGCTGTCAGCGGAATCCACTGCGAAGATATACCTGGAGTGATTTATTCCACCTGCGATGAATCGGGCAGTCAGCACAACGCGTCCTGTCTCCTCGTCATGATTGAAGAGAATGGTCTGAAGACCATTGAAGCCGTCGACGAATATGATGGCTCTCTCCAGGCCTTTATTCTCGTCACCGGCTTCCACGTGGGATGAGAGCATGAATAGACCGTCCGGTACGACAGCAGGAGGTTGAGTGGTATCCAAGCCACAGGAGTTCCACTGAAGTTTTCCGTCGGACAGGGCGAAACCAGAGATACATTCAGGAGAGACTGGCACGATTACCGTATCTCCGACTGTAGCGTGCCATGGGCGTGGTGGGATGTATTCCATGTTTTTGGACCACTTCAGACGACCCTCAGAAGAAAGGAGTTCTACTCCACGCCATCCTGTATGGTGCCATACTGCTATGTACTCGTCCGTGGTTATGGCCTCAGGGTCTTCCGTATGAAGTACCGTTCGTGTCCCTGAGGAGATATTCTTGACAATGCCACCGGACGTAAGAATCACTGGAGCTCCGCGTACAGCCAGAACCATGGAAGCATGTTCGCCCTCTATCTCCCTTAGCACGGCTCCTGTATCAGGAGACAGGAGTTTTAGGGTACCAAGGCATATGGCCCACAATCTCCCTTCGGGGGATATGGCGACAGAGGTGCATCCCCCACGGTTCCAGCGGTCGTGTCCCGTGGTCATGTCGATGTCTCTCATGACATCTCCCTGTCCGGTCAGGATGAGAGAATCTTTCCATATTGTGAAGGAGGGTGACATATAGGGATGAGATCTGCGAGGTACATAGGAGATTATCCACTGAGTAACCCCGGCCTGCTCAGTCACATAGGCTAGTTTCTCCAGGCGCCCTCTTCGTTTGAGGAATACTAGAACACCGTTTCGGGTTCTGTGAAGCCATGCCACGGAGCCTTCCTTCATGAAGGGAAGACGCCACTGCATGTACGGGGAACCTGTCCACTCATCGGAAGATTGTGGTGTGGAGGAATTCATGCCCGTCATCAGGCGGCATGAACCAAGAAACAGGAGAGCAGTTAATAAGGCGGCGGTCCTTCCCATGTAAATGAATCAGAAGGGAGGAAAGTCATCCCCTTCAGGAGAAGGGCCATATGGAACAGCTCCGTAAGGATCAGAAAAGGCATTGTCCATAGGAGCATTGACACCACTGACTCCTGACTCAGGAGTGGAGGTAGGCTCGTATGGCGGGGGTGGGGGAGCATCCATGTTTTGCTGCATGCGCTGTTTCTCCCATGCGTGGACCATTTTATTGAGAATTATGACCCGCTGAGCCACCACGTCATAACCATAGCGGGGACTTCCGCTGTTGCTGTCGTACCATTTGCGTTTACGCAGGCGGCCCTCGACGTACATCCAGGTGCCCTTGGGCAGTCTGTTATCCAGGATGTATCGGGCAGTGTTGCCGTAGACCACCACATCGTATGTTTCCCTGAATTCCTCTGGAGCACCACTGGGATTCCTGGTGTTGCTCACGTTTCCAGTGGTGAGACCGAACTGGACCACGCTTCCCTGGTATTTGTCTTCAGGGCCATACGCAATGGAGCCCACTAGTACCAATTTGTTGACTCCAAATGGGCTTTTGCGTGTGTTTTGGGGCCCCTGAGGGGAATCCGGATTGTTGGGATATGCCATCTGTATCCTCCTTGTGGAGTGTTTTCGGCAGAAAAGTCAGCCGGTTGCCTCCTGAATTTCGCTTATATTGATTCTTTTTATGCCGGTACATGCACCGGTGTGAGGGTTTATGCGGGCCAGTACACCTTGAACTGCAGCCTTGCCCCTGGCAGGGATAAACGCCGGCGGCAGGCCGGTTCTGTAATGACTAACTATGGGTTCCGGGTTCATCCCAATGATGGAGTTTTGCACACCACACATGCCTAGGTCACTTATGTATCCGGTCTGTCCCACTATGGTCTCATCAGCCGTTTGGACATGCGTATGGGTACCAACAACCAGAGATACCCGACCCTCCAGGTGGTAAAGCAGAGCTTTCTTCTCTCCAGTGGCCTCGGCATGGAAATCCACCACTATGGGCATGGAACGACCCATGTCGGCAAGGGCCAATTCCACTGCGGCAAAGGGATTGTCGAAAGCATCCATGAAGGTCTTGCCCGACAGGTTTATGACTCCGATTTTGCCTTTTCCAGTGGAATAGACTCCATAACCTCGTCCTGGGGCAGTGGGAGCAGCAATGTTCATGGGCCTCAGAGCGCGGTGTTCCTTGAGGAGGAAGTCACGGTATTTGTGATTCCTGAAGGTATGGTTGCCACCGGTCAGGACGTCGACACCAGCAGCCAGAAGACGTCTGGCACTGTCCGGAGTTACGCCCAGTCCATCGGCATTTTCTGCGTTGGCAGAGACGAAGTCGACGTGCCAAGCCTGGCGGAGGGTGGGAAGTAGCGATTCTACTGCCTTGACACCAGAAGGCCCTACCACGTCTCCTAGCATCAGGATGTTGATACCATCCTCGTAAGCTCCGAAGGGGTACGGGGGAATTGTCTCATGAGACTGATTAGCGCGCATAGTCAACTGCCCTTGTTTCCCTGATCACACTGACTTTTATCTCTCCAGGATATGCAAGGTGATTCTCGATGGTTGCTGCGAGTTCCTTGGCGAGTATGTGGGATGCAGCATCGTCCAGTTTACGGTTTTCCACCAGTACCCGGATCTCACGTCCGGCCTGGATGGCGAATGCCTTGCGTACTCCGTCGACAGAAGTAGCCAGTTTCTCGAGATCATCCAGCCGTTTGATGTATGAAGCAAACATCTCGGGACGTGCACCGGGTCTCTGAGCAGACAGCGTGTTGGCTATCTGTACGATATGATCCAGCAGCGTCACGGGTTCCACTTCACCGTGATGGGCGGCTATGGCATGGACGATCTGGTTCTTCTCACCGTATTTCGATGCCACTTCACTGCCAACCTTGGCATGGGAACCCTCGTTCTTGTGGTCGAGGGCCTTACCTATGTCATGTAGAAGTCCTGCACGTCTGGCCAGTTTTATGGATAGCCCCATCTCGGCTGCAAGAAGACCTGCTATGTAGGCGGTCTCGATGGAGTGTTGGAGTAGGTTCTGACCCGTGGCGGAGCGATATTTCAGTGTTCCGAGCAGATACAGGAGCTCTGGATGCAGGCGCTGAAGCCCCATGTCCATGGCCACCTGTTCCCCCAGTTTGCGCGATTCTGCCGAAAATTCCTTTTCGCAGGCCTCTACCACTTCTTCGATACGGGTGGGATGTATGCGGCCATCCGACACCAGACGGGTGAGAGCTAGGCGGGCAATCTCACGGCGCACCGGATTGAATGAGGAGAGTACCACGGCTTCAGGTGTGTCGTCGATGATGACGTCCACGCCCGTGGCGGCCTCGAGGGCTCGTATGTTGCGTCCCTCACGGCCGATGATGCGTCCCTTCATCTCCTCGTTGGGAAGTTCCACCACGCTCACGGTCCTGTTGGCCACGTAATCACTGGCATAGCGCTGTATGGCCGAAACCAGGATTTCCTTTGCCCTCAGATCTATCTGCTGACGGGTTTCCTCCTCTATCTTCTTTATCTCCTTGTAGGCTGACTGACGGGCCTCGTCTATGATGCGTTCCTCCAGGAGACGGCGAGCTTCTTCCCTGGACAGACCCGAGATTTTCTGGAGTTCCTCCTCGACCTGTTTGAGGGCCTCTTCACTTTTCCGGTGTTTTTCCTCGAGTTCCTGTTCCCGCTTTTTGATCTCACCTTCTCGTTTATCGAGTTCCTGGCGTTTGGAATTGAGGATGTTCTGCTCTTTTTCGAGGCGTTCCTCTTTTCGAGCGAGGCGTTCCTCCGTCTCTTTGAGTGCTGATTCAGCCTTC
>JALWFW010000220.1:24179-31879 GCA_027013865.1 Polyangiaceae bacterium
GATTCTTCCTCCAGCTCTTTTTTGGTCTTGATGATTATCTCGTTGCGTTCCAGTTCAGCCTTCTGTCTTATGGAGTTGGCCTCTTTTCGGGCCTCGTCAAGACGTTTCTGGATTCTCTCCTCCAGGGTTCCCTCTTCGGTGGTGTACTTTTTCTCCACCGCCTTACGGCCTAAAATCCAGCCAAGGAAACCTCCGGCCGCTACCGCCAGCAACAGCAGCACATACCACAAGGTTACACCTCCTAACCGGCGCGTATTTTTTTAATTATTTCAGGGGGATACGTGAGTGAGCCAAAAAATCAGCCATCAGACTCCTCAAGACCAGACAGCCTGTCCCTGAGGGCCTTGGCCTTTGCCTGAAGCCGGGATATGAGCTCGTCGTGCATTTCCCGTTCCCGTTGAAGTTCTTCAGCTATATTGAGAGCTGCCAGGAGTGCAACCCTGAGTGTGACAGAACCCTGTCCACCGGTTACTTCCTGGAGCTTGGAGTCTACATATTCTCCAAGAGCTTTTATCTTATCCGGATTGTCTCCGGCTCTGAGCTTCAGTTCCTGACCGCCCAGGTTTATGGTAACGTATCCCTGTTCCATGGACGCGCCTCTCGTCCCTATCCTTTATAGAAGTGGCTGAATAAAGTCAAGAATGTAAAAACGTGTGGATGCTCAGCACTCAGGAGTATTTTATTCCTCTCCCAGAAGATCCACGGCTATGCAGGCAAGGAGCTCGGCAAACTGCAGCAGCTCTGATATGGAGATGTACTCGTCGGTGACATGGAAGGCGTCGGGATCTCCGGGGCCGAACCCAACTGCCGGGACACCGTGCAGGTTGAATGTCTTGGCAAAGGTACCTCCGCCCATGCCAAAGGTCTGGGGCTCGAATCCCAGGATTTCCTTGGAATTTTTCTGGATGGCCGTTATGAGAGGCTGGCCTTCTTCTCCTACTGCATGAGGAGGCGTGGAGGTCTCTATCTCGATGTTCCACTCACCGCCCACTTCTTTGGCCAGAGCCTTTATTTCCGACAGGATGCCCTCGGGGGTCTGGGATGGAACGAATCTGATGTCCAGGACGGAGGTGCACATCCCAGGGACGATATTAGCTGCGTTACCGCCCCGTATGATTCCTAGATTGACAGTGGGCTCACCAAGTACTGGGTGGACCTCGAAGTCCATCTTCATCTCTTCCAGACGTGTTAAGAGTCTGGCCATCTGATGAATGGCGTTTATGCCCAGTTCTGGGGTCGAGCCATGGGCCTGTTTGCCGATGGCCGTGATGTTTACCACCATGCGTCCCTTCTCGGCAACGTCGATGAGCTTCATGAACTCGCCGATATCAGGGATTATGGCCATGTCCGTCTTCAGGATTCCGTTCTCGAAGAGATACTCTATACCCGGATCCTTCTCGTCGGGCTCGCGAAATTCCTCGGAAGCCACGCCTGCGAAGATGAACGTGCCCTTGAGATGAATGCCCAGGTCAATCAGTGCTTCCATGGCTGCGATGGAGGAGACCATGGGCCCTTTATTGTCCAGGGTGCCGCGGCCGTATGCCAGGTCTCCTTTTACTTCCATTTTGAAAGGATCTGCGATGCTCCATCCTTCACCGGCAGGGACGACATCCGTATGACACGCCACCAGCAGGGAAGGACCCTTGCCTTCACCCCATCGCGCGATGATGTTGGATCTCTCTGGGATCATGGCGTATTCGGCATAGGCAGCACCGACTTCCTGGAATATGCGCGCCAGTTCCCGCACCACCTTAGTTTCTTCTCCAGGCACCTTCATCCAGGGAAAGTCCTGGAGGCGTTCCTTGCCTGCATTTATGGATTTTATGGCCACCAGTGCAGATAGTCTGTTGATTATTTTCTGACGTATATCCTCTTTTCTGGTGGCGAAGTAATCACGAATCTTTGCCTTGGCGTCCATATGCGCCTCCTTTCCCGGAATGCTCCGGCGGGTGCATGATACTACTGCCTGATCTGTATCTCAAATATGACTTCAGGAAAATAAGGGTGACAGAGAAAAGTCTTTTTGGGAGGAGTGGTTATTCGGGAGGGGAGAATATCTCCATACCCTCCATGTACCACCACTGCATCCACTTGCTGACGGCCTCGTGGCGCTCATCTTCCGGAGCTTCTGGATTGTAGCCCATGTCCTGACCAGTCAGTTCCTTGAGTTCTTCGATGGTCCAGTGGCGGACGGTGGCATCCGGTGCCGAGAGTTCTCCAATGAGGTACCGGACCCTTGGAGTCGACTCGAAGTCTTCGGCCCATCGCTTCCATACAGCCGGATCAGTGCCCAGATCATGCAGTGTGATGGAGATCAAAGCACGATGGGCATCTTCGGAGAGCTCCGGATCTTTGAGAAGGGAAGCTATCCGGGATACGTCAGAGAGATCTCCCAGGAATTCCAGCACTTTGATGGCTCGTTTGCGTTCGGATGTATCGTGTGAGGTCAGATGCTGACGGGCGTCTTCGAGGATGAGTGTCATACTGGAATCGTTCCTATAGGAACGAATGGTTTCCAGTGCCATGTGCAGTACCCTGTCGGAGTCTTCATACAGGAGTTCTCCAAGGATCGGTATGACTTCCGGTGATTTTATCTCCTGGAACATGAAGGCTGCATAATAGCGCTGCTCCTCATCTGGAGAACGAAGCAGTTCCAGTGCCATGGCCGCACCTGCCACACCCCAGTCCAAAAGCAAGGCCGCAAGCGGTCCTGAATCCCGTGGTGAGAGATGGGGATGGTCGGCAGGATCCAATATTTTGCCAGGGAATCGTTCCTTGACCCTCAACAGGGCTTTCATTCCCATGTTGCGCAAGGCTGCTGCTGCGTGGGTATCGCCTTCCAGAAGACGGTCGATGAGTGCATCGGGATCGGGTGCCTGGGATGCGCCTAGACCAGCGGGAAGGGTCGTCTCCGGTGCCGAGTGGACGGGAATGGCCTTTTTTCGTGCGAGGATTATTCTCATGAAGGCACTCGATGCCATTTGGGCCGCAACCCGAAGTTCTCCCCGGGCAGCAGGAGAGGGCTCGTCTCCCCACACTCCCAGGAATCCTATGACCTTATCGTTTAGTTTCAGGGGAATCATGGAGAACCAGGGCGGAATGTCACTATCGAACAGATCCGCCACCGGACATTCAGAAGAGATACCCGACCAGATTTGTCCGTCCAAGAGCAGACGAATGCACTGTTTGTCCGTATCCAGGGGAATCTCCCGACCTTCGAGAGACTCCTCGGATGAGGTTTTGACGTGTATGTGCCGTCGACTCATGACCGCAAAGAGTGCTCCCGCTGCATGGGTCAGTGCGAATTCCAGCAGTACCAGTATCACCTCGTCACGATCATCCGAGGTATTGAAAATGGATGCGGCTCTTTCGAGCGTTATCGTGCTGCTACCACTACCTTCGTGTCCCTGGCTGGACAGGAGGGCGCTGTCAGGGGGAACTCCTGCTGTGCTCTGTTGGGACTTAGATGGGCCATCTTCATCTAGTAACGGTTTTCCGCCTTCGTCGTTTTCTTCTTCTGGTGGCTGTATGACTATGGTGGGAGCAGAGCCATCACTGAAGGGAAGAGATTCTTCTTCGTTATTTTCGTAATTGTTATCGCTAGTTACGTCGATATCCTTACTTATCCCCGAATCCTCGAATGGTGGAGTTGACGTGTCCTCGATGGGCTCTGTAGGGGCGTCTTCGAATGGCGGATTGGGTGTGGCAGCCTCGTCTTCTGTGACGTCTAGGTTCGGTTCCGGCTCTTCGTTCATGAAAGGCTGCTGTTCATCGTCCAGTGGAAGGTCTGCAGCGGAGTCGTCGGTTTCAGCATCTTTGGGAGTGTATACTGGAGGTACGAATTCCTCCCCGGACGATTCCTGTAGGGAGCTGTCCAGGGCAGGGCCTTCGGGGACGGTCTCCTCTGCCACTTCTCCTGCAGGCAGGTGAAACCACGACTGGATGATACGCGGGGGATAAAACGGTATGGGCCCCAGTTTTTGGATGAGACGCTCGAAACGGGGATCCGGCGGTGTGCCGTAGACAATCTGTGCGATCTGCCAAAAACGGACCTCCAGGGTGACCCGCGCCTCTATCTTGACCCCCAAAAGAAACGCAAGTTCTTCGAGTTTGGCACTGTCCATGCTGGATAGCACCAGAACGCCAACCTTGTCAGGGCCCTGGGATATGACTGGCAGCACTCCATGACGTTTGACCATCTTGAAGGGAATCAGCCTTCGTAGGTGATCCACGTCGTCCGGAGTCTGGAAGCGCTTGAGATTGACTGCGGGAAAACCTGTGGCCTCCACCACAAGTTCTATGAGTGGAATCTCCTTTGCATATCCGAGCTCCAGGACTGCAGTATCAACAGTTCCTCCGAAGATAACCTGATGCTGTAGGATTCGGTCCAGCTTTTCTACCGGGAGCATTCCGCGGCGTACCAGTAAAGTCGTGATGCTGTCGCCCATAATTCATCCTTCACAGGGAGCTCGCATTTCATCTGTCCGCGCTTATCTGAAGTATCAGAGGCCCCCTTGTGTGTCAACGATTTGCTGTTTATTTATAAAGCAAAATCAGCTTGCACACGCCAGAAGAGGCCTTAAAAAGGAGTAGTCCGTCGGGGGTGATTATGGACATTCGCTGTGAGAAGTGTGGAGCTGTTTATGAGTTCCCTGAGGAGAACATACCGCCTGAGGGACTCATGGTGAAGTGTGAAGAATGCGGTCATGTGTTCCGTGTAGAGCCTCCTTCTCCCCACGAGGAGGAGAAGGAATTCATGGTTCGTAAGCAGGACGGTACCGTACTTCATTTCACCCATCTGGAGACGCTTCAGGAGTGGATACTGGATGGAGTCGTCGGTAGGAATGACGAGATTTCCAGTACTGGTGATTCGTGGGCTCCCCTGGGAATCCTGCCGGAACTCGAAGAGTATTTCACCGAATACGAACGCTTACAGGCTCCGGTGAAGATTCAGCCCGTACGCTCCACCAAGGAGTTCGCTGCCGGGCATATGCCTGAACCGCTGCCTGCCCCAGTGGATGATTCCTTGAGGCCTCCGGTCGATGATGATGAGCCGGAGCTGTCGGGTGCACAGCTGTCTACCGCTGGTGAGACGGATGACGAGCCCAGACTATCCTCGTCGTCGTTCACCGTGGATGAGGGAGAGGAATATCCGTATGCACCGTCGGCTTCGGATTCTCGAAGTTCTGCCATGTGGTGGGTTATTGCTCTCATAATGTTGGTGGGAGGCGGGGCAGTTGGGGCCATGTTCTACATTGGAGTCTTGCCCTCGCCCTTTGCTCCTGCTTCTGAAGTAGCCGACAAGGAGATTGCTCCAGTCGATGCACAGCAGCCGAATCCTTCAGCAATACTGGATGAGAGCTGGAAGATACTGGCCACGGGCACGGAAGACGCTTTTACCCGTTCCATGGACATCCTCGAGAAGTGTGCTGCTCCCAGTTGTCTTTTACGCAGGGCATTGATTTTGTCTACGTGGGTGTTCTACCTGGATGAAGATGCAGCCATATTCGCCCTCAAGTGGCCCAAGGAACTGTCTGAGGACAGAAAGAGGAAGAGACTGTCGGTCCTAAGGGCCAAACGTGATGCCAAACTGAAGGAAGCCAAGGCAAGTCTCGAAAAGGCCCTCAAAAGCGGTACAGGAGCCGGGGCCAGGGCAGTGGAGGCCTTCATCGAGATAATGGAAGGGCACAAGGTCAGGGCACTTGAGCTCCTCGAGCAGACCAGCGCAGAAAAGTCTCCCGATGTCAGATTCATGAGGGGTCTGGCCTACTACAAGGCTGGTATGGCCGACAGGGCCATAAAGGAACTTCAGGTTTTCAGTGACGGCCGTTATGGCGGGCGTTTCCTGCCTGCACTGTTTGCCCTGGGGCGCATTTACGAGTCCAAGCAGGATGTCATAAAGGCCCATGAGCTGTTTTCTTCCGTGTGTGATGCCAATCCTTCATTCTTCAGGGCATGTGCTATGTCACGGGATCTCATGGAAGCTGCACAGAAGGCCAGGGAGGATAAAAAGACGGCTGCTACCAAGTCAGGTAGTGTTCCGGCATCAAGGAAGTCAGGCATGAGACACAAGAAAGTAGTGGCTGGCGACAAAGACAGTGCTCCTTCCATGGACGCCTATGACAGATACTTCAGCAAGGCAGAAGAGGCATACCGAAGCGGTGACAAGCTCAGGGCGGAGCGTTACTACCTGAAGGCAGCGAAGGCAGATCCCACCAGTCCTGATGCATGGAACGGTGCCGGCTACTGCAATCTGGATTTGGGGCGCTACGACAGGGCTGTCAGGTATTTCCGCAAGGCACTGACCATTGCTCCCAGTTTCAGCACCGCGCAGTATGGAATGGCTGAGGCCCTAATGCGTTCAGGACGCAGACGGGCAGCTTTGAGGGCATACAAGAAATATCTGGAGATAGCTCCCCCAGGACGCGGTCATGTGCCACGAGTCAGACTGCTGGTGTCCAAACTGGAGGAAGAATTCAATCCCATGGCTTCACAGGAGGCTGCGTCGCCACAAGACTCGGAGAATCCTGCCACTGCTGCTTCACAGTCTTCCATGACGGCTCCGCCGGTACCACCCTCCACCGCAGGCGGGCAGCCTTCACATTCTGCCGGGCAAGAGTCTGAGAAGAAGACCGGGCCAGATGATGGATCTAGTGCTACCTCAGATACAGAAAAGACTTCACCTGAAAATAGTGCTTCTTCATCCGGGAAGACAGAGCCCAGGCAGCCAGCACCTTCTTCGGGCTCCAGTTCAGGCAGCAGTACAGAACAAAAACAGGAGCACAAAGAGGATAACAAGCCCGCCGCTCCAATGACCCCTGAGATGGCGCCGGACTCGGGTTCGTCCGGAGGGACTCCTGCTCAGCAGCCAGAAAAGAAAGCTCCACAAAAAGGAGACAAAGACGGCTCAGCCTCTTCCTGATTCAGATTATTTATTTATAACCTGTTGATTTTATTGAATAAAACGCATGGCACATTAGGGGGTCTTTAGGGTTTCATTCCCTTGGGACGGGGTGGAACCGGATATGTGAGATGAGGTCTGTGTCTGTAGGTGGGCATAGGTCTGTCATATACATGGCCTGCATAACGGCGCCTGAACCATGTCTCGCCTGTGAATGGGGCTGCCATGTGCAGGTGATCCCTGTGTCCGTGATCATTGTCAGGAGAAAGGATTCTGCGGAATATGGGCATGGTCTCAAGCTCGCATACCATGGCCCTCATGGTTCTGGCAATCCCCGGAGGAACCGGACCAATGCAGTCCTCAGGGGTACCCTTGACCCTTATCCAGTCACGTTCGATGACGCCAATGATGCCTCCGGGGCCCCGAAGAGCCCTGACATCGATGGCCATTCCGTAGGCGTGACGGCTCCAGTGCCTGGTTCTTCTAACTTTCGTGTGGCGGTACATGCTGGTGAAAAGGAGCTCGTCGAACCCGTATTTACGGATGACTGGTGCTGCCATGTAATTCTTATCTCTTTCTCCGTGGAGTGACGTTCGCGCTAGACGGAATGAAGATCATCGTTAAACGTGTGAGTACTAAACTGTCTCCCCAAAATGTGTAGTAACCACCTTCGTTAGGATCTTTGCTAGAAATGGCAAGCCAGACACGGGCCGGTGGTGTTCTAGATTTGGCTTCCTTATCAGTGGTCTCACGTATGCCTTTTTGAAATATACTGGAACCTCAGATTTAATCAGTGATT
>JALWFW010000221.1 GCA_027013865.1 Polyangiaceae bacterium
CTCGTGGGCAGGGGTAGGACGCAGGGAAGACAGGGAAAAGGTATAACCCTCGTGCACCAGGGCCTCCAAAAGTTCCCTTATGTATGGATAGTCTCCCAGTCCGGCTCCCACCAGGCCCACGGAACGCACCGGAGAAAGGGCGGCAGTCTCCAGGAGCGTCGGGACGTCCACGATGCGCATGCCCACTCCCCGGGCTAGGCGGCTCATTACGCAAAATCCGCAGGGCCGGGAACACCCTCTGACCACCTCCATGAGCATCCTTTCTCCGAATTCCGATTCAGGCGAAGTTACAGGTGCGTAGGCAGGCAGTTCATCACGTGAAAGAGGGATGCCGTCTGTTATCCCCCCTGTACCAGGTATTATTCTTGTTTGACTTAAATTGTTGATATTATTGGCTTTTTCACTGCCATACACATCTGTGACATCAGAGGCACCGGGAATCCAGACCCCCGGACCACTCAGGGAGGCGGCCTGTACGGGATCGGCTCCTTCTGCCACGAGATTGAGGAAGCGACCAAGTGATTTTTCAGCCTCTCCTACGAATACGATGTCTGCCAGCTCACCCAGGAGGCGCGGCTGGGCATAGGTGATGGGTCCTCCGGCTATTATCAGGGGATCATGTCGCCGGGAACGCTGACTCCGGCACGGCGAGATGCGGGCTGCTCTGAGGATGCGCGCCATTGTGAGGAGATCGCGTTCGTACCCCACCGAAAAGGCGATGATACCGAATTCGGACACTGGACGGCGGGTCTCGTAGGTGAGGGGTTCCTCGTCAGGGAAGCGGTCGGGTAGGAAGGCTCTGTGGGCCGCCCAGTCGGGATGTGCGTTTACGAGCCTCTGAATCCACAGGAATCCCAGGGAGGCCATGCCGTGGGAATAGGGTCCGGGATAGACCAGGGCCATTTCCAGATCTCCCGCAGGAGACGGAGTTCCCTTCTCCCTGGCGAGCCTCTCCCGTATGTGAAGGGACTGCTTCCAGCCCAATTCACTCCACCCACAGAAGATAGGCCTTCAGGTAGGCACCCTCGGGGAATCCGGGAGGGAAGGGGAAGTCGGCCGGCTGGTGTATGCGCTCGAGCACAGTCACCGGGCGCTCGAAGAAGGAGCGTGCGATCATGCGCTCGAAGTCCTGGGCCGAGAGCTTGAACGTGTTGGAGGACACCAGGAGCAGGGAATCTGGCTCGAGTATGGAGGACAGCTCATGCAGCAGCTTGTCGTACTTCTCGACGTTCCATGCGGAGCCCTTGTGTCCCGAACCAAAGGTAGGAGGATCGACTATGACGAAGTCGAAAGCTTTTGCATCCCTGGCGAACTTTATAACCGTCCTGTAGGCGTCACCCAGGACAAAATCCTCGCCAGAGGCTTCGAATCCGTTGAGCTCTAGATTGCGGCGAGCCTTCGTATGGGCCGACTGCATGGTGTCCACGGAAACCACACTTTGTGCACCGCCTGCCATGGCCGCCACCGTGAAGGCACCGGTATACGAGAACAGGTTGAGCACCCTGCGTCCGGGTGCGAGTCTGCGCACCATGGCCCGACCGGCACGGTAGTCCGGGAAGAAACCGACTCCCATGGAAGCCGTGACGTCGGCCGTGTACTTCAGGGAATCCTCAGTGATCACCACCTCTTGAGGTGCCTCTTCTCCGAAGATCAGGCGTGCCATGGGTTTACGTCCTGGGCCGGGGTTGAAGCGATTTTGCTCGTAGCAGCCCTTTATTCCGGGCAGTTTCTCGAGCTCGGGATATATGTGGTCAAGAATCCACTGAGCCCCTGGGGAATACACACGTGTAACCAGGTATTGTCCCACCCTATCCACGGTTATTCCGGGCAGCCTGTCGCCTTCGCCGTTGACCAGGCGGTATACGTCTGTGTCGTGAGGAATCATCAGTTCACGCCGACGGATGGCCTTCTCCAGGGCACGGACGACGAACGCGCGGTTCAGCATGTCGTCACGCTGGCGGGTCATGAGGCGTACTGCGATGGCACCCTCCTCTTCCCAGTATCCACGGGCCAGGAAGCGGCCCTGTTTGTCCACTACGGAGACCAGTTTTCCATCCGGTCGCGGGCCAGGATTTAGGACACCCTCCCTGAATACCCAGGGATGTCCTTTACGTATGGCTGATCTTGCATCTGAGCTCACTCGTACGGGGGGATCTTCTCTGACTATGGTCATGTCTTCCTTCCAGCAGCAGGATAATCGGCCGGGCAGGCACGGTAATGCCATACCTGATGTCCCGACTTTCAGGCCAGTGCAGTATAGTGACAGAAGATCATGTTACAAGTGGCATATGAGATCTCAGTGAATACTGCACGAATCCGATGAGTCGAACCGGATACCGAAACGGTGATGGGCGCAGGTACATGCCGGACCATATACACAGAAGGTTTCTCAACAGGGCGGGTACGTGTTAAGGTAGGTCCCATGCCTGTACTGTTAGCCTGCATACTGGCACTACAGATCTCCCCGGTGGTCATGCCCCCCCATGAAACAGGGGATTTGCAGTGCATATCACCGGCCATAGTCAGCACTCTCAACCGGGTGCCGCAGAGTCACATGCTCGTTCCGGCTCACGGGTCCATGTACGTACTGTCCTCCAAGGGAGTTCCACGTGTATTAAGGCTGGTATCTGGGGCCGCGTGGAACAGTTATGCAAGGGTACGATGGTCGACGCAGTTCGAGGTGAAGAAGTATCCCTCCCGGATCACTGCCGGCCCTCCTGGTACCTTCGTGTTTATGTATCCTAATTCCGTGGCGCTCGTAAGTGTGGCCGGTCCTGGGATATGGCTAAAAAAGTTTAATAATTTCAATGTGTTAGCAGCTAAATGGGAACAGGGGCGTCTTTTCGTGGAATTGGCCGGACAGGGCAGTCACTCCCTTGTAGTGCTGGATCAGTACTCACATACCATTGGGACATACGATATTGACGGTCACTTTCAGGATGCCTTGTGTGTGCCCGAGGCAGTAGCGAATCACTGGGCACCCAGGCACCACGGGCTGAAGTCCGGACAGTCTCCTGTCACTGCGGACACCTGTTTCATCATGACTTCGAACGGCTCCATACTCTCGCTGAGTGCGGGCAAAGCGTCACGTCTTCCCATAAAGTGGCCATGCAGCGGCCTTTACTTTGCCGACCGCTCCCTTTACGCTCTGTGTTCTGGCACCGTGGTGAGTATTGGACCAGACAGAGTCCCTCACACCGTGAAGGGAGTGCATGCTTCATCCCTGACAGTGACGCCGTCGGTGATGTACACGTTCGGAGATTCGATATTCATGCTCTCTGATGCAGGTCCCAAACGTATACTGAAGCTTGGATTCGTGCCCAAAAGGGTCACCATGTTCACGGGTGCCCCACAGACGGCATGGATTCTTGCTGAAAAGCGCAGAACGGCAGTATACTCCGAGATGCAGCTCGTCGTGCTCGCCAGGACCATGGTACTCATGTCGGTTCGCATCACGATTCCCATTGGCAGTACTGGCGTGAAATCAGAAGCGTGGCATATCAGAGAAGCCGGATGTATGGACAGATATCATATGCTGATACTCATCGAATCGGACGGTGGTAAACAGCTCGTACTGAGTAACTGGGGCATGATTTTTCCGTGACGCCCTGCCGGAGGCACTACCTTGTGGCAGAAAAGTTCATCATCTAATATGAAGGACCTCGACGACTTGCAGTTGCTGGAGGCAGTGCTGCAGCGCCGCAATAGAGCCTTTGAAGAATTCCTTAGACGCTTCAAGGGTCTCATGTACTCGTGCATACAGAAGGTTTTCATGAAACACGCCATACCGTATACGGATGACAGCGTGAGTGATGTCTTGTCCCAGGTGTATTTCAATCTGGTAAAGGACGACTTCCACAAACTGCGCGTCTATGATCCGGAAAAAGGCTATAAAGTCGCAAGCTGGCTGTGTCTCATAGCCACCAACACCACATACGACGAGCTGCGGCGTAAACCGAAGTACCTGCTGACACTGGATGATCCGGACGACTACCGCGAACCTGTCACCGATATCCTCTCCCCCATGGAGGAGAGCGTGCTACGGGAACGGCTGGACATCATGGCCCAGGCCGTGGAGCTCCTGACCGACAGGGAACGGGATTTCCTTCACCTGTATTACATGGAAGGTCTCGAACCGGAAGAGATCGCCGAACGTATGGGCATCAGTACCAGCACGGTATACAGCAAGAAAAACAAGCTGGTGGCCAAACTGGCTAAACTCATAAAGGGAATGCTGGAGGAACAGAGGTAGAAATGAGCTCTCTGTCCGTAAGAAATCCCTGTCCGCCGCTTCCGGCATTCAGTTAGATGAACTTCCGACACACCCACTGGACTTCGGATGTCGTGGCGGAAACCAGGTGCAGGCATGCGCATTGAATTCTTCGAAAATCTCCTCAAGAAAGTTCTCGCTGGGCGTGATGACCGGCGACACCTCACAGATGAAGAAATCCTGAAAGCAGCAGAAAAAGGGGAGCCGCTTCCTGAAGACATCGATCCCATTTCTAGGGCAAAGGTGGAAGTCTTGAGGGAAGTCACCAGCCACCGTGCCCTCGTGGGGATCCCGCAGGTTCACGTACTGGTACTCAAGGCATTCCGTGGTTCTCTGGAACGGCTGACGTCCAGTTTCCACTTGGAACCGGCCCCAATGCCCGTCACACGTGGTCCCCGTAGTGAGAGCATATATACCGGCCGGCTAACTGATGATATCAGCCTCATGATCGGTGATACCGGTTCTTCAGTGATGGTCTCACTGGAATCACTCGAATCCCACCCAATCTCTGTGGAGATCTCACTTAACGGTTCCATGCTCCAGATGGCCAGTGGAGTAAACAGGTTCGACATATCCCTGACCGAAGAGGGTCACTACAGCCTCAAGGTTTTGGGCACTGATTCCCCTATAGTGCTGGCTATCGATCTTAAATCATGAAAATTTGACGATCTGTATTCAGATGTAGTATAAAGGGGTACGAGATCCCTACACCAGACATGTGTAGGGTCAGGAGGAAACCCATGGCTGCTAACTGCATCGGCATCGACATAGGAGCCACTTCGGTCAAGATTGCCCAGCTCAAGGAACGCCGCGGAACAGTCACACTTATGAACTTCGGCGTGCACCCACTACCGCCGGAAACCATTGTGGAGGGTTCCATAATGAACCAGGCCGCGGTGGTGGACGCCATTCACAATCTTTATGACCGTCTTGGACTACGCAGCAGGGATGTGGCCATGGCTGTTGGCGGCCGGTCAGTGATAGTGAAGAAGATCTCCATGCCAAAGATGTCGATGGAGGAACTGGCCGAGGAGCTCGATCTGGAGATGGAACACCATATCCCATTTGCCCGGGACGAGGTGGAAGTGGACTTCGACATCCTCGAGGAGGAGAACGAAGAGGGCCAGATGAACGTTATGCTGGTGGCAGCAAGGAAAGAGGTCGTTCAGGACTTTCAGGATCTGGCCCTGGAAGCCGGAATAAACCTGCGTGTTTTGGACGTTGCGGCGTTTGCTGTACAAAACCTGTACGAGAAGCTTTACGGATTCGACAAGGACGAGCTGGTCATACTGATGAACATCGGAGCAGAAGCCACATCACTGAACATGGTCGTAGGCGGCGTGAGTACGTTCGTGCGTGACGTCGGCATAGGCGTGGACTCGGTGATAGGCGAGATTCAGAGATCGATGGGCCTAGCTAGGGAAGCAGCCGAGGCCAAACTCAACGAGATCTCCTCCGGTATGTCCCCGGATATGAAACTCATGGAAACCGTGAAAAAGGTCACGGACGTGATGGCTGGAGAGTATCAGCGTTCCATAGAGTTCTTCATGTCATCCATATATACATCCCTGGGCTCCAAAAAACTCGTCATCTCAGGAGGTGGAGCCATGCTCAAACCGTTGGTGGATGCAATAAACTCCAGAGCAGGCATGGAAACCATGATATTCAACCCGTTTGCAGGCGGTCTGAAGGTGCCTGAGAAGAGGTTCGATATTCAACTCCTCAGACAGCATGCCACTTCCTCGGTGGTGGCTCTGGGGCTGGCCCTGAGAAAGCCCGGGGACAAGAGGTGAACGATGATCCGGATCAACCTGCTACCCCAGAAAACGTCTCCCAAGGAGATCAAGGGCAGGCGGCTTTTCCTGGCCGGCGTGGGCATACTTTCCCTCACGGTGGTACTCATGGTGGTGCATTACTACACCACGGTGGATCGTACTCAGATCACCAAATACAGGAAAGAAGCTGCCAGATACCGGCAACTGATTTCCAAGATGCCGAAACTAAAGAAAATTCCCAAAGATAAGATCAAGGAACTGGAGAAGGAGTACAACACCAAGGAAGCAGCTGTCAGACGCATCGAGAGCGTACGTTCCAATCCGGTGTTCGCCCTTCTGGAGCTGTCCAGGATACTCAGTATAGGCAAAGGGCCCACAGTAGATCCCGCCAAAGCCAAACTTTCCCTGGAATTGGATGCTAATTGGGATCCAACCGGCGTCTGGCTCACTCAGATCAAGGAGCAAAACCGTGTGGCCGAGATCGCCGGTTTTGCCAGAACCAATCATGACGTCTCGGAATTCGCCAAAAGGCTCAACGTCTCTGCTTACTTCATCAACCCCACTATCCTGGAAACCAGGGAGGTGGAAGACAAGAAAGGCGGCAGAAAAGCTGTTTTCTCCAAGGTGGCATTCAAACTGCGCGTCAGGATGGTCTATTGAGGTGAGACCATGGAACGATTCTTTTCGTCTATAAGCGATATGTCCCCAGGTACGCGGATTGCCCTCATGGGTATCCTGATAGTGGTCATCGGGGGATTTTACTACTTCGTACCCTACGCTTCCTACAAGAAGGAGGTGGCAAAGGCACGCAAGTCCGCCATGCTGCTGCGTAAGCGCTACAACGCGGAAAAAAGACGCCAGGCCATGATTCTAAAGGACGAGAAACGCCTTAGCGAGCTGCAGGAGAAGATAAAGAAGCTTACCAAACGGCTTCCGTCCCGGGTCGGCATGAGTGAGCTCATCGGAGAGCTGGATCAGATGTCCGAGGATATCAGCATACGCAGTATCCGGCCCAAGGAAGACGATACCCAGTCCATCCCCATGGTGGTGATAAAGCCCATCGAATTTAAGGTTGAGGGCCGGTTCCACTCCATCTGCCGTTTTCTCTACAAGATGTTCCAGATGAACAGGCTCATGGACGTGGGTGACATCAGCATGAAAGTCGTATCTCGTAATAGCAAAAACAGCAGGGGGCCTTCTCTGATAGAGGCTGTTTTTACGGCAAGGATTTACTATGCACCGCTGCGCAAACTGTCGGCAAAGAACGGCAGGCACGGCCAGAAGGGTCCCGATGTGATGGAGCAGGGCATGAAACGCCTCACCGATCCTGAGGCGCAAGGGGGTAGGCCATGAGAAAGTTCTTGATACTCCTGATAATCGTCGCCCTGGGATGCGGAGGCAAGAAGAAGGCATCTCCCCGTCCGAAACGTGCCAGTAAAAGCGGGACAGGAAGTCCCACACTGCTGACGTCGGCTCAGAGACCCAAGCCGGTGGCTGGTAAGGCCGGAACGAAGGGAACCCAAAAGCTGTCCGGGCATATGCTCATTCCTCCGTTCAATCCCAATGCTCGTTCCCTGCCCCCCGAGGCATTCACTGAGCAGGGCAAGGAAAACCGGGATCCCTTCCGCAATTTTTACATGGAGATAGCGGAATCCCCGGCACGGGAGACCTTGCAGGGTGAGGATGAAGGAATCGTTCTCCTGGATCGGTATGACCTCAACCAGCTCACTTTGTCGGGTATCGTTTGGAGTGCAGGACGGGAGAAGGCGCTCATACGCGATCCATCGGGACAGCCCGTGGTAGTTCACAAGGGTGACATAATCTCCAAGAATCGAGCGTGGGTGAAGGAGATCACCCATGACCGCATACTTCTGGCCATTCATACGGGTGACGAGGAACAGAAGGAAAAAATCGTAGAAATGAAACTACACAGCGATGAGAGTACTATCCCGTACCAGATCCAGTATGAAAAGCTCAGAGCGGATCAGCGCGGTATAAGGATCAGGAAGAATACAAGGAAGCGTCGCTCCACCAGGAGGAAAAGCCATGACTAGACGAGCACTTGGAGCCGCCTTCACGGTAATGGTCATGCTTGCGGTCCCTGTACTGGCCAGGGCCGCAGGTATCAGTGTGCAACGGAGAAAGGGAGCCACCGAGGTAGTGGTCAGGGATGCAGGTAAGGTGACTTTCTCCATCTACAGACTCGAGGCCCCGCCCAGACTCGTGCTGAAGATGAACAGGGTCCATATATCCGGTCCCTCCCTGGTGGATGCCTATACCCCCGAGGTCTCGCAGATCCGGGTGAAAAAGTCCGGCAACAGCACGAATCTCATGATAGGCCTCGCTGACAGGGTCAGGTACAGGGTCCGCATGCAGGGCCGCAATCTGGTGGTGCGTATAGTGTCCCTAAGCGCCCAGGCCGCCCGCAGTGAAGTGGAGCAGCTGCGTGCCAGGGAGCAGGAGCTGCGTAGCCGGATGAGGACAGCCCGCAGACGGCTGGCAGAACTGGAGAAGCTCCAGGGTAGGGCCAAGCTCAGAGCTCAGGCCGAAACGGCCCGGCTGAAACAGCGGATCAGGCAATATCGTTCCAGGATGAACGAATTGGAGAGCCGTAGAAAAGCCCTGGAATCCAGTGTGCGTACCTACGAGGCCAAACTGGCCCAGGCCCGCGCCACAGAGAAAAAACTGCGCCGGAAGCTGGCGGCCATGGAAAAGCGTCTGACTGCCATTGTTGCCCAGAGCGAACAGAAGGAAGCCGAACTGGCCAGACTACAGAAGGAGTCGCGCAGGCTCAGTAACCGCAGAGACGACACTCGAGCCGAAATAGAGGCGCTGGAGCGTAAACTTCATGAGCTTAAGGGACGTATGAATGCAGGTGGACGGAAAGCCACGAAGGCGCGTCAGCAGATGAAAGCCATTCGCCGGGCCCTTGAATCTGCACGGAGCCGGCTGAACCGTCTCAACAGCGATATCGCTCGTTCAGAGTCACGCAGAAAAGCCCTGTCCAGAGAGATTGCCGCGCGCGAGGTTCGCCTTGCAGAGGTGACACGTGAGCTCAGGGAGACCAGAACACGTCTGAACTCTATGGTGAAGCATCTGAGGGATGAAACCGCACGTCTCCGTCAGGAGCGTGACAGCCTCAAACGGGAACTGTCCAGTCTGAAGAAGGAACGCCGGGAACTCAAGAGTGTCAGAGCTCAGGCCTCCGCATTGCACAAACGCATGAGGGAACTCAAGAAAAACCTGCGCACTCTCCAGACCAGGGTGAGTCGCCTGGAATCCCGTGAACAGGAGATGGTACAGCGTTACGAGAAGGCAAGAATCCGCTGGGAAACCATGGACCAACGTCTGACGGACGCCCGCACCCGCATGCAGAGCCTCAGGGGAGAGGAACGTTCCCTCACGTCCAAGATAGCAGAACTCAGAAAACGTCACCGTAATCTCAACGCAAAGGAAGAACAGCGGCTGCGCAGTGCAGGAGCCCGTGAACGTAGGCGCATTCTTGAGGCACGCCGGCTCAGGGAAAGACAGATACGTTCCCTGGAGAGGAAACGTAAGGCACTGAACCGCAGACTCGAGCAGACCCGGCGGGATGTTGCCTGGCTCACCAAAAAGGCAGAGAACCTTCAAAAGAGGGTGGCCGGACAGCAGGCAAGACTCGAAAAGGTCAGGGCCGAAGTCGCCGCTCTCGCCAGCAGACGCGACAGACTCTCGGGAGAGATGACCGATCTGCAGGATCGCAGGATCTCTCTCAAGGCCGAACTAAAAGCCAGAAAGGCCAGGCTAGCATCCATAGAGCAGGAGATAGCCTCTCGCAGGGCCAAGCTGGCGACACTCGACGCCCGTATTTCCTCCAGAGAGATATCCATAAACAGACTTCAGACCGAGGAAAGACGGCTGGCCGGCAGGATGGCGGCACTGCAGAAGAAAGCCGACGCTCTGAAAGCCAGGATTTCCTCCTATCAGGCAGAAGTTAAGCGTCTTGAAAGCGAGCGTAACCGTCTCAGAACCGAAAAACAGCGGCTGGCCCACGAGGTGCGCAGCCTCAAACTCTCCAACTCACAGCTCAGGACTGTCCATCTCAAGGCCAAGGCTCTGATAAGCGGGGTCGACTTCGTGGATTCCCCTTGGTCGAATCAGGTCATCCTGTCGTTCAACCGTGGCGATATTCCTGCCAGGGTGGTGCGCAGGAACGCCCGTGAGATCGTCGTAAGGATACCGGGCGCCATCCTCAAACCCGAACTCAGACGTAAGGTACGTACCGATGCATACAGCGGACCCATATCTGAATTTACTACATGGCACGAGGTGCACGGCAGCAAACCGTACACCATGGTCAAGATAAGACTGACCGGAAAGCGCCGCTTCGAAATCCGTCACAGACCTGGCAAACTGGTCCTGCTGGTGGCCAAGAACCGCCATGAGATCGCCCGCTCCAAGGCACTTCGCCGTCGTGCCCCACGCAGGAAGGTGGCCTCATACAGTACGGCTGTGCATACCGTGGCCGCGTCAGTGCCCGCAGCTCCCAGAAGACGTGGCGTCAGAAGAAGGAAGTCCAGCCGTAGACGTCGCCGGTATACTGGCCGTTTCGTGGATTTGGACTTCAAGGACGCAGACATTCAGAACGTCATTCGTCTGGTGGCTGAGGTGTGGGGCAAGAACGTCGTCATTCCGGACGAGGTCAAGGGTACCATAACCATACGCCTCACCAACGTCAGGGTGGACAGGGCCTTTGATGTGATCCTCAAGTCCAAGGGTCTCACATGGAAGGACGAAGGCGGTAACATCATCCGCATCATCACCCTTCAGCAGCTTCAGGCGGAGCGCCAGGAGCGTATGAATCGTATGAAGGCCAAGGTGACCCTCACACCGCTTCAGACGAAGCTCATTCCCGTCAACTATGCCGAAGCCGACAAACTGGCCAAGGCCATCGAGAGTAACGTGAAGAGTTCCCGCGGACGGGTGACCGTGGACAAGCGCACGAATATCATCATATATGTGGATGTCCCGGCCAAGATCAGGCTTGCTCAGCAGCTGGTCAAATCCCTTGATCTGCCTACACCCCAGGTCCAGATAGAAGCCCGTATAGTGGAAGCCGAGTCCAACTTCATCCGTGAGCTGGGTATCCAGTGGGGTGGTTCCATGTTCTCCAATTCTGCCAACGGCAATCCCACAGGACTCATATTCCCCAGCAATGTTGGTATAGCCGGTGGTTCCATGGATCAGAAAACCATGACGAGCGGTGTTCCCGAGGCTGGGGCAGCGAACCCTGATTTTGCAGTGAACCTTCCTGCCAACGTGGGAACCGGGGCCGGTGGAGCCATTGGCATAGCACTGGGGTCCCTGGCTGGAGCGGTAAACATAAACCTGCGTCTTTCAGCCATGGAAGAGATCGGACAGGTACGCTCTATTTCGGCTCCCAAGATAACTACCCTGGACAATGTGGAGGCGAAAATCTCTCAGGGTGTCGAGATTCCTTATCCATTGTCCTCTGCCCAGGGTCAGAGCGTCATCATGAAACAGGCCGTCCTTTCTTTGTCTGTGACCCCACACGTCACCAACGACGGCCGCGTACGTATGAAGATCAAGGTCACCAAGGACGAGCCTGATGAGACTCACCGCGGGGCAGACGGCTCTCTTGGTATCTCCAAGAAGAGTGCAGAGACAGAGCTTCTGGTGCGTTCAGGAGACACGGTCGTCATAGGTGGTATCTACAAGCGTCAGTCCACGCTGCTATATAAGAAAGTACCGTGGTTCGCTGACATTCCGATAGTGGGATGGTTCTTCAAGAATCAGTACAAGAAGGACGCACGCAGTGAGTTGCTCATATTTATCACACCGCGTGTTCTGAACCGCAGACCCATACGGTCGGCAGGACCCGTGGCTCCCGGAGCGGGGAAATAGGAGGTGAGCCATGAAAACCAGATTACTCACAGCAGCTGCATTCATCTTTGCCATCGCCACGGGAAGCTGTGCTGAGAACAGTTCGTCCCTGGTGATCATACAGAATCAGCCTCCCAAGAAGGGCTGCGAGGCGTCCAATTCTGTGAGCGATACCTTCCTGTCACATGGAATCCTCGACCTGGGAGCTTCCAGATTTGGCATCACACCTCAGTATTTCGGCTGGTTCGTGCTGGAGAACAATCTGCGTTCCACCGTGGAGGACAACGGTATTGAACTGAACAAGGTGGAAATCACCAAGGCCAAGATTCAGTTTCATCCCGCCCAAGCCGGTGAAGACCTGGAATACACGCAGTATGGGGACTACTCATTCGTGACCGTCGCCCCCGGAGAGACACGCACCATCCAGGTCAACCTTATACCCCCAAACGTAGCCGAAAGGCTCAACGTACCTGAAGGCAAGTTCATAGAGGCCTATGTCAAACTGCAGGTCGTGGGGGAACGGGGCGGAACGTCCATAGAGTCTAACACCATCAGGTTCCCCGTGACCCTGTGCAACGGCTGCCTCATCAAGAACATCGGTTATTGTGACAGTGCCACGTTCCCGGATCCACTAGCTGAAGGCCATTCATGCAATCAGAGTCAGGACGAGCCTTTGGACTGCTGCCAGGACCCCCAGGCACAGGGAGCTGACGTGACCTACAGGTGTCCGGCCGTGAAGAGTACAGACGATGGTGGCGATACAGGTTCCAACAATGTCGAAGGGATCTGAGCCGTCGTCACGCTCGTCTACCGTATACTGATTTTTACTTAATCATCCGTGAAAAAGTTATCACAGGGGAATGTCTGTATGATATAATGCATCCACTGCGTAACTGTACAACCATGGAGGTACTTGTATGTTGGGTATACCGATACTGGGAATGAGCAGTCTTGGGTCCTTCGTTTCAGGACTCACCGCAGGTCTGGGCGTGTTCATAGCCCTGAAGATCATCATAGACAATCTGTTCTACATCGGTGAGCCTCACGAGGTTCTCATCTTTTCGGGCCGGTCACACAAATTGTCCGACGGGTCCGTGGTCGGATTCCGGACCGTCATTGGTGGCTGGGCCTTCAGGATTCCGATCATCGAACGCGTTGACCGCATGGATCTCAGGGTCATGCCAGTGACCATTTCCGTGGAGGGGGCCTTCTCGAAGGGAGGCATCCCCCTGAAGGTCACGGCCGTGGCAAACATCAAGATATCGTCCAATCCCCAGGTACTGGCGGCTGCCATCGAGCATTTCCTGGGCCATGCCCGCTCCGAGATTGCCAAGGTGGCCCGCGAAACCCTCGAAGGCCATCTCCGTGGAGTTCTGGCCACCCTCACCCCCGTGGAGGTCAACGAAGACCGTCTGGCATTCGCCCAGAAAATAGAGGAAGAAGTCCTGCCCGACCTGCACAAGTTAGGTCTGGAGCTGGACACCTTCAAGATTCAGCACATCTCGGACTCTGAGGGATATCTCGATGCCATCGGACGCAAAGAGATAGAGGTCATCAAAAAGAAAGCCTCCATTGCCGAGTCCGACGCCCGCAGGGTAGCCGAGAACGAAGAGGAGATGGCCCGCGGTCTCGCCATCGCCACCCGCGAGCAGGCCGAACGGGAGGTCAAGAAGGCAGCCAATGAGCTCGAGGCCTACATGAACCGCAGACTGGCCGAGGTTACCAGCGAGGAGGAGCGGACCAACATGGCTGGACCACAGGCCAGGGCCCTGGCAGAGCAGGAACTCCAGAAAGTCCGTTCAGTGCTGGAGGCCGAAAGACGAAAGGTCGACGACGTGCTGCCCGCGGAGATTCAGAAGGAGGCTGCCAATCTGAACGCCCTTGGTAAGGCTGCCTATCTTCAGAAAGAAGGTGAGGCCACCGCAAAGATAATCTCCATGATCAACGAGGTATGGAAGAGCGCCGGGGACAAGGCCGAGGAAATCTACATCCTGCAGCAGATCGAAGACATCATCGCCCAGGTGGTCGACTCCATCAAGGAGCTTCCCGTTGGTGAAGTTACTGCTCTCGACGGCGGGGATGCAGACGCCATACCAAGCCATGTGAGGGCATATCCGGCTACAGTGGCGGCAGTTTTGGAGGAACTCAAGCGCATAACCGGAATCGACGTTCCCACTGCCCTACAGGGTGCCCAGAAGAAGAGGAGGTTCTGATATGTTCACGTTTTTAGGCGGAATCATTCTGTTCATGATCATCGTTGGCTTCTTTCTGGCCAGCAAGATTGTCTATATATGCGCCCCCAACCAGGTGCTCATCTTCTCGGGACGCAGACGCAGGGTGCGCAAGGTGGTCAACGGCAAAACAGTGAAGGGATACGTTGGCTACAGACTGGTAAAAGGAGGCACCGGGTTCAGATGGCCCCTGCTAGAGACCGTCAACTCCCTGGATCTCACCAACATGAACATCGATCTGGTGGTGGACAACGCGTATTCCAAGGGAGCGATTCCCCTCACAGTGCAGGGCATCGCCAACGTTAAGATAGCCGGCACCGAGCCCATCATTCGCAACGCCATAGAACGTCTCCTGGGGGTACGGCGTGAGGACATAATCCGCATAGCCCGTGAGACCCTGGAAGGCAATCTACGTGGTGTCCTGGCAACGCTGACTCCCGAGGAAGTCAACGAGGACCGCATCAAATTCGCCCGTATGCTCCAGGAGGAAGTGGACGACGACCTTGCCAAGCTCGGCCTGGTGCTGGACTCACTGAAGATACAGAACATCTCCGACAACGTCGGTTACCTGGAGGCCATTGGACGAATCAAGAATGCCGAGGCCCAGCGGGATGCCAGGGTGGCCGCTGCCCGTAACTGGGCCGAAGCGGCAGTGCGTGACGCCAACAACAAACGGGACGAGGAGCTCAAGAAAATAGAGGTCAAGCGCCAAACCTTCGATGCCGAGATGGAGCGCCGCCTCACCGATGCCCTGACAAAACGTGAGGCCGTGATTCAGCACGAGCGCGCGCAGGTGGCAGCCCTGGTGGCGCGTACACAAGCCGAGATCGAGGTTCAGAAGGCACGTTACGAGCAGATGCGCCACAAACTCACGGCTGACGTCATCAAACCGGCTGAAGCCCAGATGAAGGCCGACTACCAGAAAGCCGAGGCAGCCGTTGCTAGGCGCATAGCCGACGGTCAGGCCACGGCAGAGGCTTTGCGGGCCATCATCGAGACCTGGAACAGGGCCGGCGATTCTGCACGCACCATACTGCTCCTGCAGAAACTGGATTCCATACTGCCCAAGACTCTGGAAGTTCTCGGCAACGTCAAGGTGGACCGCATTACCTACCTGCCGGATGGCGGTTCCTCCACCGGCGCCGCGAGTGCAAGGCTCGTGGAAGAGATCAAGGCCGGTACTGGCGTGGACATCTCACGCATCGGCAAACGCCTGGAAGGCAAATAGAAGCCGATTCATCTATCCCGTATTTTCGGCCTGATATCATTGCCTGATATCATTGCCTGATATCATTCGTACCTAAAGAACAGTCGAACATACACGAATCTGAGAGGATACCAGTGGGAGCGTCTCACCTTGTGGTTCCGAACCGGGACGGGGCTGAATCAGCGCTATATCAGCCATTTGCGAAGATGACAGCGCCTGTTATCGTTTTCATTATCCTCCTGCTTCGACCTTGGGGATTTGGCCCTGGAGCTCGACCGGCTGGTGGAACATCTCTCCGGAACGGCATGACTGGAGCTACAGGGAATACATGGAAGCAGGCCCAGGTGTAGTGATAATGACAGCTGTGGCCTTCTTTGGGGCAGGGAAGTGGGACCCGCTGTTTCAGCGGCGGATGGTTTTCACGAATTCGGCTGCACGGCGGAGTCGCGCGCGGGTACGTTCACGTCCGATGAGTTCCATGGACTCGAAGAGCGGCGGAGATGCCTTCCGTCCTGTCACTGCCACGCGTATGGTCATGAACAGTTCACGTGTCTTCCAGCCGCTGTCTTCTGACAGTTTGCGAAGTTCGCTTTCGAGTTTTTCTCTGGTGTATTCCGTGGGATCGATGGAGTCGATGATCTCGGCTACAGTGGTGAGCATCTTGGCTGTCTCGGCCGGTGTCCGTTTCTTTGGAAGCATGGCCTCGCCCTCGTAACGGTAGTCGAGTTCACCAGACAGGAAGAAGGTCGTCAGATCAGCGAATTCACCAAGGGTCTTCATGCGCTCGTGAACGTAGGGCAGTATCCTGAGAAGGTACTCGTCGTTGAGCCAAAGCTCCTTGATTCTACGGAAGACTTCTTCCGTCTCGAGTTCCCTGATATACAGACCGTTGAGCCATAGTAGTTTCTGAAAATCGAACACAGGAGAACCCAGGGAGACCTTGTCCCATGAAAAATTCTCGATCATCTCTTCCAGGGTGAACTTCTCCTGGTCGTCACCCATGGAAAAGCCCATCAGAGCAAGGAAGTTGCGCAGAGCCTCGGGAAGGATGCCCGTCTCCTTGTAATATATGAGGGACACAGGATTCTTGCGCTTGGATATCTTGGACTTGTTTTTGTCGGGATTTCTAAGGAGTGGCAGATGGATGAATTCCGGTGGTTCCCAGCCGAACGCCTCGTAAAGACGCACGTGTTTCGGGGTGGAGGAGATCCACTCTTCGGCCCTGATGACATGGGTAATCTTCATGAGATGATCATCCACCACATTGGCGAGGTGGTAGGTGGGGAAGCCATCACTTTTGAGAAGAATCTGGTCGTCCAGTTCCTTCCACGGCATGGTGATCTTGCCGCGCAGCCTGTCATGGAAGACGGCTTCACCCTCGAGGGGCATCTTGATGCGGATTACATAGGGCTCTCCGGACTCTGCACGCTGTTTCGACTCTTCGGGCGGTATGTTGCGGCACCGGCGGTCGTAGCCCATGGGCATACCGGCGGCTTTCTGATATGCCCTGAGTTCGGCCAGACGCTCCGGGGTGCAAAAGCAGCGGTAGGCCTCGCCTTTTTCGACGAGCTCTTCGGCATATTTTCTATAGATGTCCTTGCGTTCTGACTGCCGGTAAGGGCCGTGGGGGCCGCCTTTGTCCGGTCCTTCGTCCCAGTCCAGCCCTAGCCATCTGAGCGAATCCATGATGGCCTGTTCGGAACCCCTGCGATATCTCGTCTGATCCGTATCTTCTATACGGAGAAGAAACTGTCCGCCCTGCTGTTTTGCGAACACGTAGTTGAACAGTGCTACGTATGCGGTACCCACATGGGGATCCCCTGTGGGACTGGGTGCTATTCTCGTACGTACGGTCATTATGTGTAACCTCCGGAAATCATTGAGTTATTTTGCGCTTATGCGCAGTGGGGCGACTCCTCTCGCAGGATACGGAGATCGCTTCAGAAGGGCATCATAATGGCTACCCTACGGATTGCAACACTGTCGGTTCCGGGGTGGAGGGTGAGCACGATTACGGGTACACGGGCATGGCTTCACGTCAGCAATATGCAGGACCCTCACATACTGACCAGGAGCTCATTTCTGGCATCCATGATTATCATGCCAGTTTAGACAGTATTCATGCACTGGTACTGTCTCGTCTTGTGGCACTGTGACGTCTTCATCTGCTGTTCACGTCTCCAGGGGGACCGTGCGTGTCTCTCCGTGGTGACCGTAAAGCCGGACAGCCAGGCGATCACTTCCGGATATGGGACTGCTCGATGTGCTCAGTGCAGAGCGTTTCGCCCCAAAAGACCACCATACGGGTTTTAGGATTCCGTCGGAAAGCGTTCCTGCGCACCAGCCGGCAAGTTCTTTTTCGGCCGGTCCTTCAAGATGTAAGACAACATTTTCTCCTTCGGTCTTTACGATTACCTGAACAGCGGTATCCAGTTTTGGGAATTTCTGTCCGTCGCAGGAGTAAAGAGTGAATCCTGCACCTGCGCGAGCCATCCTGGATCGTGACACTCCGATGGCGGCAGGAGATGAGTCGATACCGGCCCATGTCCTGCCATGAATATGAGCAGCTTCGAGGGTGGTTCCAGAGCCGCAAAATGGATCCATGACGAGGTGACCTTCGTTCGAGGCCATGAGCACGATGGTTTCAAGAAGCACCTGATGTTTCTGGGTGGGATACCCGGTCCACTGACTCGATGCCGGCTGAAGCTGTGGCAGGGTCCAAACGTCATCCACCTTGCGGTCCGTCACTTCCTGATATATAAGATTTCCTTCGTCATTACGAGCATTTACGAGTTTTCCATCTACCATTACACGCTTGAGCTGTCTGACGGGTTTTTCCCTTTCGGCTCTGACTTCATTGAATGTGTAGTTTGGGCCTGCAGCATACCACAGGATGGTATCATGAGCCCGTGGCAGGGCCCTGCGTCCCCTCGAAAATTTGTTGTAATAGTGCCAGATGATCTCGTTGACGAAGGACTCATACCCCAGTATGCCATCCAGAAAGACCTTAACGTAGTGCACCGCGTGCCAGTCGAGGTGAACGAACATGGAACCGTTGGGTCTGAGTACCTCTGCCATGGCGGTAAGTCTGGGGCCCAGCATATCGAGATATCCGCTTATTCCGCCATCCCACCTGTCTCCGTATGCCTTGGAAGCATTGCCTCCGGACCTGAATCCGAAATTCCGGCCCGTTGCGAATGGCGGATCCATGTATATGAGATCCGCGCTGCCGGCGATGCTCTTGAGTTCCCTCACCACCTTCAGGTTGTCACCCAATATCAGGATGCCGCGGCCATCACCCCATACCTCGACCGGCTCGAGTCGGCATGGATGCGGCGGGATCTCCGGTGGTGACCATTTGAGTACGGGATGTTCTCTCTTCATGGCAGCCTGTTTTAGGGAATACACCTGTCCTGTCCCCCGGGACACTGGATGCGAACGTGGAAGTGGTCGCCGTGGTTCGGGAAGTAGTGAAGCACGGTTTCGGCTCTTCGGTAGAGCGCCTGGGGAACCTGTATGGCTTTTGCATACTTGAGAAGCATGTCCCTGACCTCGTGGCTCACGAATATGAGTTTTACCCGCACTATGGGGTTGGTCAGCAGTGCTTCGACCAATGCCCAGTTGCGTTCCACATCGAAACGCAGGCCCGGATGTGGTTCTTTCGTCCGTCCAAAGGAATCCACCCATACGAATGTATCGAGCACGGGCCGGGGACGGAGGCGGCGATCGACGAGGTAGAAGCCCAGATCTACGTCACGGCCGCTCTGGTGGGATTTGTGTCCAAGAACCCTGCCGCCGTGCCTGGCGCTCATGTCACCCACGACTAGAACGGAACGTGGATACCGCATCCTGACCGTGCGTGCAGCGTACTTCACCATGTCCACGAGTTCTGCCAGCCCGTAATTTCTGCGTCTCTGAAGGGTTCTGGGCGCAATGACATACCCTTTCCCCTCGGGAGCGAGCCGGGCGGCATTTCTTAACCGTCCATGCCACGGTTTCCCCACAGACATGGGCCCGTCATGTTCAGCCTTGCTCTTTTTGTGCTGTATCTTATTGATATTATTGATTTTTTTGCTTTTAGCCCTAAAGTGTCGACTTCGGCTATTGTGTTTATGGTGTACTTTCGAGGAGTGTGTCCTTGAAGTGGAACCGCCCCGGAGGGTACAAGCCATACGGCCGTTGTGCCTGGTACAGTTTTTACTGACCGAAACCGTAGAGGGCCTGGAAATTATGATTGAGCCAGTGAGTAAGAGTACATGTAGTCCCGTCATGTAAGTTTTTATACCACAGGTGAGTCTAGGGTGGCAAAAAGTAGCACTTTATCCGACACGCCTGCCCTGTCGGAGTATCCGAGTCCCCTGGTCTCATTTTGGCAGCAGTATTCCAGGCAGGTCATTTCCGTACCAGACAGTACGGATACAGGGCACGAGCTTCTTAATTTCCGGAAGGATCGACGATACGTCCCATGAACAGAATCTGGCCGGTCACACGGTCACGTATGAACAGGAAGAAGGGACGGTCTATCACCAATCGGTCCTGTGGCATGGACGTCTCGCCAACTACTACACCAGTGGCAGCAGCTGCCTCAGTACCGTGCTCGTCGATCTTCAGGAATGCCTTGTGGTAGATACCCGTGATGGCGAGATCGTGGGTGCCGTCTATTCCGGAGAAGTCCGCATCGTTAAAGGGTGCCGTCATGCCCATGTTCATGAAATGAGGCACGAGGTTGGCGCTGTAATTCATCTCGAATTTGGGCATTGACACCTGGAGGTCCACGTCCTCGAGATTCTGGGCTACCGACTCGACGAACGTGGCATCCAAGGAAGCTTCGACATTATCGAATGCAGTTGCATCCGGAACTATCAGGAGCATGGCATAGTCATCGTTCTTATAGGGCAGTTCCAGGGCCTGCCAGCCTGAGCCAGCAGCATATTTCGTGTGAAGTTCGGAGTTCATCATCTCCACTGTCACGTCACCGCCCGGAGCATGGAACGTGTCCTGAGTCGTGTAGTCGGCATCGAAGTCATCAAGCCATTTGCCATGGAAATAGATGGCATTCACCAGTACCAGACGCGTGGAGGTGTTCACAGAGCCTTCTGGCAGAAGATTTTTGATGCGATTTTCTGTTCTGTCTTCTACCCACTGATTTATGGTGTGCCGGGCGCCTTCGGGATCTGCCATGAAATCCGACATCTTCATACCGGCGCCGTAGTATTTTGCCAGAGTATCCAGAAACTCCTGGAGGAAATTCCATCCGGTCTGGCCCCATACTGCATTGGCGACATGCAGTTGAAAATCGTCAGTCTGTTCTTCATATCTGAGATCCAGAAAGTCGAACCCCTCGTGAATCTTCTGCTCAGGCAGCATGAAGCGCATGATTTTTGCCATCTGGCTCTCGGTATTCCCTTCGGCACCTGCCCACACCATTCCCATGGCCACGGACACTGAATAGGGTGAATAAAAGATGTTTCCGTCCTCTTCAGATGCCAGGTCGTGATACAGGTTGAATGCGAAGGTGTTGTTGTCATGAACGAATGTATCCAGCTCCTGGTTCGAGAGGTTGGGCTGCATGCGCTGTACACTGCTGCGGGCTTCAGGGATGTCATAGCCGTCGTCGCTGTCTCCGGAGTCGCATCCCGAGAGCACCAGGGCTGCTACTGAAAACGACATGAGTATCATTTTGATGTAATGGGTAAGAGTCTTCATGGGCAGTCTCCTTTAGAAAAGTCCTTTGTTTACATATGGTTAGCCGATTTCATTCAGTTGTTTCCTTCACTGCTTCCGGGGTTTAGGACGCGGCCCATGAACAGGATCTGTCCCGTAGCATCATCACGCAGCACAAATATGAACGGCCGGTCAAAAGTGATGATTTCCTCTATAGCAGCACCGTTGTCGATGAGTGTACCCGTTGCCGCAGCTGCTTCGGTACCGTCTTCGTCCACAGCGATGAACGCCTTGTGAACCACACGGGAGATGAACAGAGCGTGGGATCCATCCATACCAGAGAGGTCAGCTTCGGGGCCAAAGGCCACTTCCATTCCCATGGATTTGAGGATGTTCGTCAGCTCCACACCAAAGGTGAACTTGAACTTGGGCATTACCACGAAAGAGTTAGGTGTCGGCATTCCCTCGGCTATACCGTCAATCATGGTAGCATCCAGGGCATCCTCTATCTCGCTGAACCGTGTGGCATCGGGGAGGATGAGCATCATGGAGTAATCATCTTCGACATAGGGCAAACGCACGGCCACGTAACCGTCACCATGGGTGCTCGATACCAGGAAGTCGCTACTCATGAAGGGTACGGTCACATCGGCGTCCGGAGCGTGGAAAATGTCATCAACGGTAAATTCCTTGTTGAATTTGTCGAGCCAGTCAGCCTTGAGATATATGGCGTTGACCAGTACCATGATTGTCTGACCAGTGATGGAACCGGGAGGGAGTAGATTTTTTATCTTCTGATGGGTTTTGTCCTCCACCCAGTCGTTTATGGTCCGGCGGGCTCCATCCGGATCAGCAGCGAAATCCACCAGCTTTATGCCTGCGCCGTAATATTTTGCCAGGGTATCCAGGAAATCCTGCAGGAAGGTCCAGTCCACGCTGGCCCACACACTGTTGGCGACGTTGAGAATAAACCCCGTGGCATCACTGCTGTAGTGCATGTCAAGGAAGTCGAATCCTTCATGAATCTTGTCTTCGGGTAGCGTGAAACCAAGGGTGGATGCCATGTCGGTTTCGGTTTGCCCCTCGGCCCCGGCGTAAACCATGCCCAGATCTTCGGATATGGAATAAGGTGAGAATACGATGTTGGCATCCTGTCCGTCAGGCGAGGATTTCAGATTCTGATACATACGCAGAGCAAAATCGTTGTTCCCCCGAACGAATTCATCGATTTCCTGGTCTGAGAGGTTGGGCTGCACCCGTTGTGCACTGCTGCGTGCTTCAGGTATGTTACCGCCTGTGTCGATGCTGTTACCCTGTACACTGCTGTCATCGCAGGCAGTCATGCCAAGGGTAAGGATGATTCCGGCCATCGCCATCGGTCTGCTGATAAGACGACTCATACTGAACATGGTTCACCTCCTCTCAGGTCCATAGATTACTATATCCCCTTTCTTTACCGATGCATGCTAATTATCTGAAACTACATGTGAAATTGAGGATACGAGCTTTTGGACCCTCTGACAGTGATGTCATGGTCATGGCATAATGTTTACGAAGTGTTATAACTCAGTTTGCTGTTGGCACTGTACCGTACTTCTTCTAAATTCACTGTACTGCCGGATGTAACACGGACGATGCGGATTTCATGGATATTCGCATCACCGGCATAAACATTCTTGGAGTGTCAGGCGTATGGGATTTACAGTGCTCTGCCTGCACGATTATGGAGGTGCACAATGCGTGTCACGGTTATGACGTTTCTGATGCTTCTAATCATGCCCACCGGGGTCTTTGCACAGGAGAAAAACGAGATCTCGCTTCTGCTCAATCAGGCCAGAAAGGAATGCAGGAACGGCCGTTTCGGTGAGGGAGTCAATCATGCCATAGACGCAGGTGTAAAGGTCCGTATGAACCGGATACTGGTCCCGTGGCGAACGGTACTGGACAACTGTTACTTGAGGTGGCTGCGCAGTTCTTTCAGAAAATGCTCGAAGCTGGATCCGACCAGTATCAGTGATTTCGCGTCCATCATCTCCAAAGCGAAATTTTCTGCATCTCCAAAGGTCAAGAAATCAATCGAAAAATACATGGTACGCTGCGTGAAACAGGTACAGGCCCAGCCATCTAGACGGTGTACAAAACACCCGGAACTCATCAGGACGGCATACAACTACCTTGAATCACTCAAAAAAACGGCTCCAAAGTCATATAAGAGACTGAGAAGAGCCATCGACAGAGCCAAGAAGGCACTGGGCCGGTGTTCGGGTATAGTGTGGCGCTCGATGGTCGGCAGGTGCCTGAAAGCACCATCTGTGAGACTGCTCACAGCCCTGGACGCCATGAAGGAATACGCCATGCCTGTCTTGGGTTCCTACGGCACTGAATCATACAGGGCGTGTGTGGTAGCCTCCCTCAAGACAGCGAGGTCCATGTGCAGCAGAGGCGATACGGACCACGGGGCCATCCTCATGAGGGAAGGTAGGAAAAGGCTGCTCACCATGAAACCCAAGGACGAGGTCCTCATAAAAAAATCCGACGAATGGGCTCCCGAATGTGGACTAGGCCGGCTGAAAATGACAGTGACGATGGAAGTCAAGAGCCCTGAGTTCACTTTCATCATAGCCGGAAGCGGCAAGTTCACCGTGCGCAAGGTGAAAGGCACTGAAGTGCAGGCCTGCGGGGATTTCTCCACCACTGACTTCACAAGCAAGACCCCAAAGGGATGCGATCTGCATGTAGTGGTGGAACGTGACACCACCGGACTTGATAAGACCATCCTGCCAAAACGCATATGCCTCACCGGCAAGCTGGAGACCCGTAAGGGTGTGGGGCAGGTACTTTCGCTGAAATTCGATACACTGGTGGCCAGAACCATGTTCCGGGAGATCATTCAGACCAAATGCCCGAACGCCCAGGTCAAGATAAAGAAAACCCACATCCTGGAAGATCTCATATCCAGAGGAGATATCTTCAAAGTCTCCCTCAATCCGCATCCCAATGCCCGCAAGAAGAATTATGCCTTCCGCAATTTTGCCCGCGGCGTACGCGTAGAATGGAAATCATCATGGAAGTACATGCCTCTAAAATAGTGGCATAGAGTATAACTCATTGAAATAATTGATGTTTTGCGTGATTTGCAGAGGGGCTAGTGCGATGGATCGTGAGTGGAATCTTCTGTATCGCAGGCATGGGGCGACGGGTGACAGCGCCACTCCAGAACAGCGTGTACCACTGAGAATTCGTCTTTCAGGGAATCGCGTAGCTCATCGGAGATGTCCGCGAGCTCATGGAGTGGTACTTCAGGGTCAGTGAGGAGATAGGCAGTGACTGCAAGGGCTCCGGAATCGAGTTCCCACACGTGTAGATCGCTGACTTCCTTCACCCTACCGTTGTGTCGGAGGAAGTCCCTTATCCTGTCGATCAAGTCCGACGACGGAGAGGCTTCCAAAAGGACCCGGATCGTACCCGTGACCAGCGGTAGGGCCGTTAGCAGGATGATGAGGGCGATGAACACGGAGATTATGGGGTCTATGGGACGCCAGCCCGTGAGCAGGATGACTGCGCCGCTGACCATAGCTCCAACCGATCCCAGCGCGTCCCCGATCAGATGGAGCATGGCCCCCCGTACATTGAGAGAATGGGAATGGCCCCCGGCAAGAAATAGCGCGCTGACAAGGTTGACCGCCAGCCCTGCCACGCCGGTGATGAGCACCGGCCAACCGGCAATCTCGGGAGGTGACTGGATGCGTATGAATGCCTCGTGCAGGATGAATGCCACCATGACCAGCAGGGCGAGGCCGTTACCGAGAGCCCCAAGAACGGGTGCACGTCTGAATCCGTATGTATAGCGTCCTTCCGGTCTGCGGGCCGAAAGTACTGCCATGCCGTAGGCTAGGGCCAGTGCTGCGACGTCCATTACCATGTGTCCCGCATCCGAGAACAGTGCCAGGGAATCGGACCAGAACGCTGCCACTACCTCGATGAAAAGGAATGCGGCGTTAAGTCCGAGAGCCCACAGCAGTCTGTCCCGCACCGAAGGATCAGCGGAGTCCCAGTGATGGTGGTGATGGTGGTGGTGGTGAAAACCAGTCCCGTGCCCATGTGTATGGTCGTGGGCCTTTTCATGCTGGTTCTTGTTGTGGCTGTCTCTACGAGAACTCATGTGTTTCACCCCTCACTTGTTTATATGGATACAGGATCGTAGGAATCAATGACGAGGATCAACTGCAGCCGGATGTGGCGCCGCAGTTGAGACATTTGTAGCAGGAACCGTTGCGTACCATCGTGAAACCGCACTCTGGGCACACAGGAGCATCGGCATCAGCCTGGAAATCTCCCAGCACACTGCCAGACTGCTGCTCACTCGTGGTGTCGAACTCCAGAATCTTGTCCGAGTCGAATGACGTGCTGTCCTCGGCGTCATCCTTCTCTGGCACACCAGCCTGACCAGGGGCCATGAGACGTTTTGGCTCGTCGAACACTACGCTACCGGAATCCGGGTCAGACGTGTAGGTGATATCGGGATTGGTACCCTCGGGATGCCGCAGTTCGAGCCATTTGAAGAGATAATCCACGATGGACGTGGCGTAGTGGATTTTGGGATGTCCGGTGAATCCCTCGGGCTCGAACTTCATGTGCTTGAATTTCTTCACGTACAGATCCAGGGGTACACCGTGCTGAAGACCAATGGATATAGCAATGGAGAAGGCATCCATGAGGCCTGAAATCGTGGAGCCCTCCTTGGCCATCTTGACGAATATCTCGCCGGGATGCCCGTCTTTGTAATATCCCACGGTCACATAGCCCTCGTGGCCTCCCACCTCGAACTTGTGGGTGATGGAGGCGCGTTCCTCGGGCAGGTGTTTACGCACGGCCCTGGGTGAATCTGTGAGGTTTTCGCCGATTTCCTCGGAATTGACGTTGCCGGAGGTATTTTTGCCTTCGGCCTCCTCCTTCGAGGTAGTCAGTGGAGCCACACCCTTGGACCCGTCACGATATATGGCCACGGCCTTGAGGCCCATACGCCAGGCGTCCTGATAAACGGACTCTATCTCCTCGACGGTGGTTTCCTTGGGAAGGTTGACGGTTTTGGAGATAGCCCCAGACAGGAAGGGCTGAACAGCGGCCATCATCTTGAGGTGGCCCATGTAGTGAATGGTCCGGGTGCCCTTGGCTGGCTTCAGGGCCGTGTCGAAGACTGCCAGGTGCTCGTCGTGCAGGTGAGGAGCACCTTCCATGGTGCCGTGTTCTTCGAGGTATGCCATGATCTCGTGAATCTCGGCTGTACTGTAACCGAGTTTTTCTAGGGCAGGACGTACCACACGGGATACCAGTTTCAGAGTGCCCCCGCCCACCAGGAACTTATAGAGCACGAGGGCCACGAGGGGTTCGATACCCGTAGAATCGGCATCCATGAGGAATCCTATGGTGCCTGTAGGAGCCAGCAGACTCACCTGGGCATTGCGAACGCCGTAAGCCTCGGCTTTGTCGACGGCATTCTTCCAGACATTTCTGGCAGCATTCATAAGGTTCTTGGGAGCTCCTTGGACATTCTCCAGCTCCTTGGCATGCTGCCTGAGTACACGAATCATGTGGTCTCTGTTGGCCTCGAACCTCTCGAAGGGGCCTTTCTGACAGGCCAGCTCGGCAGACCACTCATAGGATGCGCCCGTCATCAACGCGGTCACTGCAGCCGCAAAGGCACGGCCCTCGTCACTGTCGTAGGGCATTCCCATGTACATGAGAAGCGCGCCCAGGTTTGCGTATCCAAGTCCCAGCGGTCTGTAGATTTTGCTGTTCTGACCGATCTCCTCGGTTGGATAGGAGGCCCTGTCTACCAGGATGTCCTGGGCTGTCAGGAACAGCCTGGAGGCCGCCACGAAGTCGTCGGTTTCGAAGGACCCGTCATCACTCAGGAACTTCATGAGGTTGAGTGATGCGAGGTTACAGGCGCTGTTGTTGAGGAACATGAACTCCGAACAGGGGTTAGAGGCAACGATGGGACCATCTGACAGGCAGGTATGCCAGTGATTGATGGTGTCGTGGAACTGAACGCCGGGATCGCCGCACTGCCAGGCAGCTTCGGCAATGTCTCGCCATATCTTGCGTGCCTGAACGGTCCGTACCACCTCGCCCGTGGTCACGGAACGCAGTGCCCAGTCGTCATCGCGCTCCACGGCCTCCATGAAACTGTCGGTGACTCTGACGGAATGATTGGCATTCTGGAAGAACACCGAAGAGTAGGCCTCTCCGTCTATACCGCTGTCGTATCCGGCACGTACCAGAGCCTTGGCCTTTTCTTCCTCGCGGGCCTTGGCCCATATGAAGTCGTCTATGTCGGGATGATCCACGTTGAGAATGGCCATCTTGGCCGCACGGCGGGTTTTGCCGCCACTCTTTATGACTCCGGCAAAGGCGTCGAAACCCTTCATGAATGAAACAGGGCCCGAGGCCTGTCCTCCGCCGGACAGTGTCTCCTTCGAGGAACGCAGGGAGGAGAAGTTGACGCCAGAGCCGCTGCCCCACTTGAAAATCATGCCTTCGGTATGAGCGAGGCGGAGTATGGAGTCCATGGTGTCCTCCACCTCCAGTATGAAGCAGGCGGATGCCTGTGGATGGGGCTCTACCCCCACGTTGAACCATACGGGGCTGTTGAATGCGCCATACTGATGTACCAGGAGCCACTTGAGTTCATCCGAGAACACACGTGCTTCGTCTTCTCCGAAGTAGCCATCTTCTAGGCCCCACCTGGTTATGGTGTCTACCACCCTGTCTATGAGGCCACGTATGGACGTTTCACGCTCAGGAGAACCTGGCTTGCCCCTGAAATACTTCTGTGCGGCTATGGTTACTGCTGTGTCAGACCAGAAATCGGGTGCTTCGACATCTTTTTGCTCGAAAACCGGTTTGCCGGACGGCCCCATGAGGACCGCGTCGCGTTTCGTCCAGTTTATGTCGTCATAGGGACCTCTGTTGGTCCGGGTAAATCTGCGATCAACCGAAATTTTCTCTCTGGGCTGAAATTCCATTCGCGTTTTCTCCCAAAGGCCTTTTCTATGGAACAGGGCTCTTGAGGTCAACGCCTCGTTTATTTTTCCTCGATTCCTTCACTGGCCTACTGCGCCAAGTACCTTTTATTTCGATCTTTTTTACGCACAGGTTAACGCACCGGGGAGATCGTTCCCCGGGGAATGAATTTCGGGAAGAATTGTTGTGTCCTGCTAACCCGTTGATTTCAAAGGTTTTATTTTTGTCTGAAATTTACTGAAACAACAATTCCTTGTAGTCATGAGGCTTTTTACACACCAGATGTTGACACATGCCGTCATTCGGAATGCCTATTTCCTGCAGAAACATACGTTACTCGGGGTTCAGGTAATATTTTGACGAAAAATTTGTCATGGTAATTGCCTCCAACAAAAAATCTCTATAACATCACCAGGTTATTTTAGTCATTACCTTGACATAAAACTTGCACGTTTATTAGGAGTACGGGCCATGTCAAAAGAGATATTGGAACTGGATAACCTGAGAAAAGACAAACTCGCCTCCCATCTTCATGGCGTCATTCATGAAATCAACAATGCACTTGGGGTTGTCATGATCAACCTCTCCTTCATAGAAGACGAGATGGAGCCTCTGCGCAAACATCTTCCTGCGGAACTTTATACCATGCTGAAGGAGGCATGCGACGACATCGAGACGGCAGCTAAGAGGATCAACGGTTATTCAAGGGCCATGACTTATCTGGCAAACCCCATGTTTCTCAAACAGCGTCAGGAATTCGAGGTAGGTCAGATGATCGACATGATCATCGAACTGCTCCATAACTTTCTTAAACGGCGGGTTACCATAAAGATTCACAAACCCGAGGTGGAGGAATTCATCACAGATATTCCTCCTGGTGTATTCGTCCTGAGTTTCATCGATGTGATGGAACTGCTGGTGGATGAGAAAGACAGCGGCAAAATAGTGGATATCACGCTGGATTCCGTTATGCAGAACGGTGCGGAGTTCGTGCGTCTCACCATTCTGAGATCCGAGCTAGATGAGATTCCCGAAGCACCTATCGGCGAGATTTTGGAGACATACGGAGCGAAACTGGAAACCCTGTCCACCGGCTATGGCAACGGCTACAGACTCCTGCTGCCCGAAAGCCACGAGTTTTAACGGTATTCATACCGGACAATCCCACTGCACTTCAGCACATCCCATACACAAAACTTTTCAGGTACCTGCAAAATCGTGGTAATAAGGCTCCTTTGTATCATATGGAGGAATCCGTAGATGGAACTTCGGAGAACAAAGAAAGTCCTTCTTGGAGTGTCAGGAGGAATCGCAGCCTACAAGGCTCCCATGCTGGTTCGGGCTCTCGTGAAGAGCGGTCGAGAAGTAAGGGTGGTCATGACAGAGGCCGCCCATAGATTCGTGGCTCCACTTGCACTGGAGACCGTATCTGGATACCGGGTACGGACGGACGTATTCGATACCAGCGGCAGTGTGGACCACGTGGAAGAGGCCAGGTGGGCGGACGTCATGGTCGTGGCACCGGCAACAGCCAACATACTGGCCAAAATGGCTCACGGCTTGGCTGACGACATGCTCACCACCATGTATCTGGCCTTCTCTGGTACGGTGGTGGTGGCTCCTGGCATGAACACACGTATGTGGGAACATGCGGCGACACGTCACAATGTGAGTTTGCTGGAAGGTAGGGGAGTCCGCTTTGTCGGCCCTGACAGTGGCGAGCTGGCATGTCGTGAAGTGGGTGCAGGCAGAATGGTAGATCCCGAAGTTTTGGTGTCAGCCCTTGATGATTTAGAAAAACCCAATGATTTCAATTGGTTGCACGTGATGATAACTGGAGGACCCACGCGCGAGTACATCGATCCGGTGAGATTCATATCGAATCCGGCTTCAGGAAAGACTGCCATTGCCCTGGCTGTCGAGTCGGCACACCGGGGAGCCGACGTCACACTGGTGCTTGGACCGACCAATCTGAAAGTTCCGGTACATCCAAGAATCAGAGTCAGAAAGGTCACGTCGTCTGCTGACATGGCCAGAGAAGTGCTGAACGATTTCATGAATCAGGACATTCTCATAATGAGTGCAGCGGTGGCGGACTGGACTCCTCTTCACCAGCAACCTCGAAAGATGAAGAAAGAGGACATGGGCGACAGGATGGAGCTTCGGTTGGCCAGGACGACGGACATCCTGAAGGAGGCGGCTGCCCTACGGGGGGGCCGCCCGCGTCCGTATCTCGTGGGATTCGCTGCTGAAACTGCATCCGGTGAAGACCTAGTCAGATTGGCCGAGGAGAAGCTGCAGCGCAAGGGATGCGATGTGATCCTGGCAAATGACGTTACAGCAGGAGGATTCGGACAGGACATCAACCGGCTGCTGCTGGTGTCCCGTTCAGGGGTGGAGGATTTGGGAGAGCACTCGAAAACCCGTCTTGCGCAGGTGATTCTGGACGCTCTGAGACGTCACATGGATTCATCTCCGGTGGACACGAGACAAACAGGTTCCTAACTCCTCAGAGCATAACCTTTTTCGTTGACTATGAACGATTAACTCCATACGATTTCCGAGCCATTTTTGATAGGAGATTACCATGGAAGGCATAAAGTGTCCCAATTGCGGCACCATCAATCCACCAGGTTTCAGATTTTGCGGTCAGTGCGGTACGAGGCTGGACGAGCCGGTACCACCACCGGAACCTGCCGCAGGTACAGCTCCCGCACCAAATGACATGTCTGCCGGACCCAAAGCACGTCTTGTAGTGATAGAGGCTGATGGCTCCGAAGGAGATATCTTCGAAATCTCCACGGATCAGGCAGTTGTGCTGGGACGTACGGAAGGGGATATCATAAGAGGCATGGATCCCTATCTGAGTCCCCGCCATGCATCCTTCACCTACAGGGAGGGAAGTCTGGTGGTGGAAGACCTCGCGTCCCTCAACGGGGTTTATTACAAAATCACGGAACCCGTATCACTTCAGTTCGGTGACATCTTCATGGTTGGCCGGCACTTCTTCAAAGTGGAGAAACCAGAGGACCTCACAGGGTGGCACCAGGAACAGGATGGTACATACCTATTTTATACCGGGCAGAGTCCAGCGCCCTTCATCATTACCGAAATCGAGGACGGGGGGTATGAAGGCAGCGTCTTCAGGCCGGTGGATGGCATCCTGACACTCGGAAGAGAAGGTAATCTGGTGGATATTCAGGACGATCCATTCGTTTCTTCTCACCATGCCATACTGAAAGAAGAAGGTGATGGTCTGATCCTGGTGGACCAGGGTTCGAAGAATGGAACCTTCATCAGGATAAAAGGAAGCAGGAACCTGGTACATGGTGACTTCGTATTCATTGGAAGCGAACTCATGAGAGTTGAGATCGTCTGACCCTGATAGGAGGAAGCAGTGGGAATCGTCATCTGTAAGAAATGCGGAAAACCCAATAAATCTCATTATAAATTCTGTCTCTCCTGTGGGGCGATGCTTACCAAGGACAACATCATAATGATGGAAGAAGGGCAGGGAGGGGAAGCTCCTGCACGGCCCTCACCGTCTGCAGGCCCCATGGCTCCAGGATTCGCTCCGCCCATGGCTCCGCCTCCAGTGGCCCCGCCGTCTGCGCCTGAGGCTGCTCCGCCCATGGCTCCACCCCCAGTGGCTCCACCGTCTGCGCCTGAGGCTGCTCCGCCCATGGCTCCGCCCCCA
>JALWFW010000222.1 GCA_027013865.1 Polyangiaceae bacterium
CAGGTGCTCGACGACGTGTGCCGGGCCGGGCGCGAGGAGGAGGATCCCGCGGGCGGGCCCCTCCCGGTCGACCCGTCCGCAGAACGGCGATCCCCTGAAACGGAGCGCCAGGGGACGGGCCAGGTCGACGATCAGCTGGCTGTATTTGGCGCGCAGTTCCAGCATCTGTCTGGTGATTTGTATCGTCTGCTCGTCGAACCACCACGGAGGCAGCGAGAACTGTACGCACGGCATCAGAGTACAGAGCTGCAGCCAGCGGACGTACAGCGACTTGCTCGGCCGGTCCTCCTCGTACGCGTTGCCCCCGACCACGTCCGGAATGAAGAACGGGTACCCGATGACCCCGTACAGCAAGGCCTGCGGTACGAGGCTCCGGAGCCCGTTCTTCTCGCCCCACACCGAGTCCTTGTCGGCCATCCGGACGAAGATCGGCAACTTCTGTGTACGGACGCCGACCCGCACGTGTACGCTCCTGTACTCAGGGTCGAGCTGGTACGCCAGCTCGGCGAACTTCTTCGTATAGATGTTCGGATTGTTGGATCTCGTCGCCAAACTCCATCTCCTCGGGAGCCACACCGCCTCGCCGCCGTCGAACTTGAATGACGTCAGACCGTAGTTGTCGCGCAGCTGACGTAGTTCGTTCTTGTACCAATCGGCGGCCGTCGGTTTGGTGACGTCGACGAGGCGACCGACGCCGTTCCACCATTTCACGGCGCCTTTGGCGGCGCCTTTTACGAACAGCTCCGACCTTCTGACTGCGCTCGACTTCAGGTTGGCGAACGGGTGCACCCAGATCGCGAGCCGGAAGCCGAACTCGTTAACCCGCCGGATCATCTCGTAGGGATTCGGGAACTTGTCGCGGTTGAACTGCCAGTCGCCGCGGTGTGACGCCCAATGGTCGTCGATCTGGAGATATGACGTCCGGATCCCGTAGTACTTGATCTGATTGGCTAACGTCAGCACCTTGTCCTGGTCGACGTCTTCCTTGCAGATCGCCCACGTCGACCAGATCGGCAGCCGGAACATCGTGACGTCGGGTATCGCCGTCGGTTTCCGTATGTTGTCGGCGGTGGCGGCCTGGTGTGTCGTCATCATGTCGGGGCCGTGGTACACCGAGTACCGGAGTTGTAGGTACGAGTTAGCGTTGTTCCGATAGGGCACCTCGTATTTGGCGCAAAGCCGCAGCAGCCGATCCCCGCCCTCGTTGACGCCGACGAACAGCGGAACATCCGGTCTGACGAACAGAGCGACACCTTTCGACGAGAGCCAGTACCGCTCCTGTACGCCGCCGTACTCGCCGTCTCTGTACGAGTCTCCGGCCACGAAAGGCGCCATTTTGAATTTCATCTTGTCCATTGGCCAGACCATCCTTCTGACCTGCGCGCCGCCGAACCAACTCGCGCCCGCCAACTCGAAGCTGTCCAGTAATTTGTTTACCTTTCCGGCCGTCCACAAGATGTCGTACCTGTGTACGTCGTGCTCTAGAGCCTCGTGTACAATCCGCAGTACGCCTGTACGCCACGTCAGACACGTGACCGGACCAGAACACGTCTTAGTGTACTCGCCAGACGGCACCACTGTCTCCCCGAGATGAGCTCGAAGAACCTGCTTCAGTGCTGCCCCCTGGTGAGAGGCTAACCTCATCACGATGGAATTGTCCAAGATCTGACAGACCATCGTCGGATATGACGTAATGATATCCGCCATGATTGACGGGTTGTCACACGAAATAACAGCTCTATATCCAGCTGTTATTCAGCTCTATATCCACCTGTTATTCAGCTCTATATCCACCTGTTATTCAGCTCTATATCCAGCTGTTATTAAGCTCTATATCCAGCTGTATGTTTAATATTACGTCCAGCTGTTATTTATCTCAGTAACCGACTGCTATTTAGCTCTATATCTAGTTCAGTGTCAGCTCTATATCCAGCTGTTACTTATCTCTATGTCCAACTGTTATTTAGCTATATTTCTAGCTGTTATCTATCTCTATATGCAGCTGTTACTTACATCTGTACCCAACTGTTACTTAGCTCGATATCCAGCCGTTATTCAGCTCTACATCCAGCTGTTATTCAGCCATGTATCCAGCTGTTTACAACTGTTCTGCTGTATCCATGTTGTCTGACTTGAAGGTCACATCGGATACTCAGGTGTAAGTCACGTGATAACGATAAGAAATCGTAATGTTTATCAAGATAAGACAACAAGGAACAAAGTCTATAAACTGTACCTGATAGGTAGACAGGTAGATAGGTAGACAGACATACAGACAGACAGATAGATAGATAGATAGATAGATAGATAGAGAGATAGGTAGACAGGTAGATGGGTAGACAGACTTACAGACAGACAGACAGACAGACAGACAGATAGATAGATAGATAGATAGATAGATAGATAGAGAGAGATAGGTAGACAGACTTACAGACAGATAGACAGATAGATAGATAGATAGATAGATATATAGATAGATAGATAGATAGGTAGATGGGTAGACAGACAGATAGGTAGACAGACAGACAGACAGACGGATAGATAGATAGATAGATAGATAGATAGGTAGCCAGGTAGATAGGTAGACAGATAGTACTGATCATAACGCACGCATAGCAATACGCAATACGCACACGTTATGACATGAACAACTCCGTTTAACATTATTGTTGACAAGAAACACAAAGATCTAATCTTATTGTTATTTTTATTTCAACTGCAAATCACGGAATGTTGACACGACTTACAAACAAGGACACACAACATCTGTAATGTCGACAATATATATATATATATATATATGGTAAACTAACAAAACCCAGAAAAATCTCAAAGAATACTTTAGATATTTATACCAGAAAATATCGATTTTGGGAAAACAAACAATACTGAACAAATAAACAAATTAGACGTCTAAATAAAATGAACAGACCTCCTAAAGATAGACAACTTGATAAAGCAGGTTAATGATATATCGTTTTATATATATATATATATATAGAAAACTAAAAAAACCCAAAAAAATCTCAAAGAATACTTTAGATATTTATACCAGAAAATATCGATTTTGGGAAAACAAACAATACTGAACAAATAAACAAATTAGACGTCTAAATAAAATGAACAGACCTCCTAAAGAT
>JALWFW010000223.1 GCA_027013865.1 Polyangiaceae bacterium
GGGAATACCTGGACCTGGCCGCGGCCTATTCGGCTCTCAACCAGGGTCACCGTCATCCCAAGATAGTTGCCAGGATGCTAAAGCAGGCCAATACACTGGCACTCACCAACGGTACACTGTCGGATGTCAAGATTCAGTTGGCAAAGGAGCTTTCGGAAGCTGCACCCATCCCGGATGCACTGGTTCACTTCGATTTGGGTGGCGCCAAGGCGGTAGAGGGTGCCAAGATCCTCACCAGGGCGTTCACCAACAAGAAGAACTTCCTTTCCTTCAAGTTCGGGTTCCACGGACGTACTACAGGAGCCCTTTCGGTATACGATGCCGATTCATATGCCAATCTCTATGCAGCACCCAAGGATTACTACCAGGTACCGTATCCCTACTGCCACCGTTGCCCCTATGGTAAGACGCCAGATACCTGCGGCATGGCCTGCCTGTCCGAGGTGGAGCGCACCCTTGACGCTCATTCCGACATAGGAGCGGTCATCGTGGAGCCTGCCCTGGGTTCTCGGGGTTACATCTTCCCGCCTGCGGATTTCTTCAGAGGACTGCGCAAACTCACCAGGGAGCGCGGGATACTGCTCATCGACGACGAGATTCAGATGGGCCTCGGCCGCATGGGCTACATGTTCGCGGCAGAGTACTACGGCATAGAGCCTGACATCATACTGCTGTCCAAGTCCCTGGCAGGAGGCATGTGGCCACTTTCTGCCATCATAGGCAGGCGGGACATCATGGCCAAGGTGCCTCCAAAGACCCTGGGTTCGACGTTTTCGGGGGCCCCTCTTGCCATGGCTGCCGGCCTGGTTTCCCTGGAAGTGCTGCGTGAGGAGAAGCTTTGCGAGCGTTCAAGGCTTTTGGGTGAGTACTTCCTTGACCAGCTCAAAGAGCGGCTGAGCCGGTTTTCGGCCGTGGGCAACATCGATGGACGCGGACTCGCCATTGGCATCGAGTTCGAACTGACCGATGGTTCACCCGATGCCGACGCTGCGGAACGTTTCATCCACAGGGCCCTCGATAACGGTGTCCTCATGCAGCGGGGCGGGCCCTACAAGAACATAGTCAACCTGATTCCGCCTCTCGTCATTGCCCGCAGTGAGATAGACGAGGTGGTCAGAAGGCTGGAGGTGACCCTCATGGAGATGGAGGCAGTGGTTACAGGAGCTTCCTCAGCCAGAGACCGCGACAACCTGAAGTGAGATTAAACGTCTATACCTAAAAAGTCTTTTTATTTCAATAAGTTATACCAATAGTTGTGTGTGGGGGGGGTAGACTCATGTGCAGTCAATCATACCCTCTGTACGCTGGTGAGAATGCCGATTTTTACTGATTGTGCCCGAGTTTTTACGGTGAACCATACAATACTCTGCAATGAACTTGCACGTCATCTGTCCAACCTATATATATTGGAACGGACATAACCCAAAAGATAGAAAACCTGATATCACGGGAATGGAGGCAGACAGATGAGAACACTCTTTCTTATGGCAGCAGTCATGTCGCTTTTGCTTGCAGCGGTAGGATGTGACGATGACACCACCAGTCAGGACAGCCAGCCTGAACCTGGATGCGGTAACGGAACCGTGGATGGCACGGAAGAATGTGACGGTTATGACTTTGGTGGGGCCACCTGCAAGACTCTGGGATATCCTGAAGGTGTCCTCATATGCAGATCAGACTGCACCATAGACACTCGCATGTGTAGCGAGCCCGAATGCGGAAATGGAGTGCGCGAGGCCGGAGAGGCATGTGATGGAACGGACTTCGGAGGGGACACGTGCGAGAGCATGGGATACTATGGTGGTAAGCTCACATGTACTCCTTCCTGTGAAGTGAACATCACTCAGTGCAATGTGGCAGGTCGGTGTGGTGATGGAGTGCTTCAGTCTGAGTACGAAGAGTGCGACGGCCGGAAACTGGGCGGAGCCACGTGTGAGAGCCTGGGATATCACGGTGGGGAGCTTACCTGTGACGGCTCGTGTCATCTGAATACTGCCCAGTGCCGCCAGGCAGGATGGTGCGGTGACGGTATCGTTCAATCTGAGTACGAGGTATGCGACGGTACTTCCTTTGGCCTGTTTACCGTCCAGTGTGACGGGTGCCGTCATCTCGAGGCGGTTTATCAGTTTGGTAGCCCGGATATGGAGAGATCGCTTCGCGGACCCCATGGAGCCAGAGTGGCGCTTACTGGAGACGGCTTCGTCGTGGCCCTAAACACCAGAGCCCAGATAGCGGAATATACGGAATACCCTCCAAGGGCTTCAGATATTTATATAGCCAAGTTCGATTCGGACGGCAGCAGGGTGTGGGAATACCAGTTCGGAAACGGTCATGAGTACATGGACAGAGCACTGACCGTTGACGATGCAGGCAACGTCTATCTGGGAGCAACCATAATGTCCGGATCCATGTTCGGACTGCCCATAGGTGGGGATAACGACGTCGATGCCCTTTTCCTATCGTTCGACAAGGACGGTCAGGTTAGGTGGTATCAGCATATGGGAACCAACAGGTGGGACGGTGTGCATGCCAACATGTTCGTGAAGGATGGCCGTCTGTATGCAGGCGCCTATACTTACGGCAGCTGGGATGCGACGAATATGGGCGGTGGTGACAACGTGTACATGATAATGGACACCTCCAACGGCGAGCCCATGCGCATAACTCAGTTCGGAACCGAGAAGTACGAGTATCCCAATGCAGTGGCGGTCAGCAATATGGGCTATGTCTACGGTCTGATTCAGTGGAACCTGGACTACTCTGATGTTTCAGACTTCCATGTGTATTTAAGGAAGTGGAATCCTGGCCTCACCAGCACGATATGGACTCTCTCCCTTGCGGATGCGACAGACGGAATCATGTATCCCATTAACAATCTCTATATAAATGACGCTTATGCCTTCGAAGATGTAAGGCTGTGTACTTCCATACAGTCTCCGTACTCAACGGACGGAACACCAATCTTCTCCAGGGTCGTATGTGTGGACGGATATGGTGATGAGGTGTGGAGGAGAGATTTCGCTCGTCCGGACGAGCATTTCAGCATCAGGGACATCGCGGGCAGAGACGGCCTCCTTTATGTGGTGGGCATAGTCGGTACCTGGTCCATTGGCAACAAGTACGATCTCTACGATGACACATACGATACAGACGGATTCCTGATGGTTCTCGACGAGGAGACCGGACAGCAGCTCTACTACATGGAATATCCGGGCAACAGGGCCGGCACCATGTTCGAGTCAGTGAAGGTCCTCTCGGATGGCAGGCTCCTCATCGGCGGAGGTACCCAGGAGGAACTCCAGCCGGGACACGCCATGGGAATGTGGGATGGCTTCATGCTGGTGTATGACCGCCTGACGTGGGATGCATCGTCCAACTGATCTGTCTGCTGCCATCCGTGCGCGATATCGTCTTGAAGTGTATGTCTCATGTCATAGGATGTGATGTCATAGGGGAGAGGATTCATGACACACGGTGAACTTATGTGGAACAAAGTCCATACCCTGAACTTCAGGGCTACGCTCCATATTGGTCCAGGGGCTGTAAAGAAAATCAAAGATGTTGCTAACATGCTGAAATCAAAGGAGATTTCCAGTGTCTTGGTGGTGGCATCCCAAAATGCCTACAAAGTTTCCGGGGCCTGGGATCATGTGCGCAGGGCACTTGTAGATGCCGGGATCGGTTGGACCATCTACGATCGAGTGACAGCCAATCCCACTGATGTCCAGGTGGATGAGGCAGCTGCCCTGGGACGTCATGCCAGTGCTCAGGCCGTCATCGGTATTGGTGGCGGAAGTCCCATAGACACGGCCAAGGGCGCGGCCATTCTTATCAGACACCCTGACAGAACGGCCAGACAGATGTATTACCGTGAGTTCGAGCCCACAGGAGCAGTGCCCATAATAGCCGTGAACACCACTCACGGAACAGGCACCGAGGTGGACCGGTTTGCAGTGGCTACGATGCCTGAAAGCCGTCACAAGCTGGGCATGGGTTTTGGGTTCACGTATCCAGTGGTTGGTATCGACGATCCTGAGCTCATGCGTACACTTCCGGCCAGGCAGGCCCTTTTCACCACCATAGACGCTCTGGCCCATGCATACGAGTCGGCCACCACTCGCACCACGACGCCTTACACAATCATGCTGTCTGAGGAGACCTTCAGGACAGCGGCCCGGTTTCTACCTGACATTCTGGACAATCCCGAGGACATGAGAGCTCGTTTCCATCTGGCCTATGGAGCGGCCATGGCAGGAGTGGCCTTCGACATCGGGGCGCTACACATCATTCACGCCATGGAGCATCCTCTTTCGGCTCACAAACCTGAAATAGCCCATGGCCAGGGACTGGGTATGCTGTTCGGGGCAGTGGTGAGGCGTGTTTACAGGGCGGCTCCGGAGGTTTCGGCTGCTCTTTTGCGCCACATCGTTCCTGGTCTAAGGCCTACGGCAGTCGATGCCGACCGGGCTGCCACTGGACTGGAGTCCTGGATGCGTTCTTTAGGACTCACCGAGACCCTGCGTGATTTCGGTTTCGACAGCCGGTCCTTGGAGGAACTCGCTGCCTTCACGTGGAACGTGCCTGCCCACCGCAATCTCATGAAGCTCGCTCCCATTCAGGTGAATCCTGACATAGTAAGGGAGATATACCTCGAATCCCTAGAGCCCTACTCGTGATACTCAGCAGGTATGGAGAAAAATTACATGGCGAGGAGAAAAACCACACGGGAGAAGCTATACAGGGACGGACAACCCAAGATCACAACGGATCGCCGGACCGGTCAGAGCATGGTGGTCCCCACGGGCACAATGGTGGAGGAGACGGTGAGGCGCATCCCTGCCGGACGGGTGGTCAGGATACGGGATTTGCGTGCTGCCATGGCTGCACAGGCAGGTACACAGACGGCATGTCCCCTGGTAACCGGCATAATGCTCAGACTTCTGGCAGAACTCATGGAAGAGGAACAGCCTGAAAATCCGGCACCATGGTGGAGGGTTGTCAGGGACGACGGAACCCTGAACCACAAACTGCCAGGCTATCCGTACCGGCAGACGGAACTGCTGCTCAATGAGGGGATAGAGGTGCAAATGGGAAGAAAACCGAAGGTGGTCTCCGGCCTTGCGGATGAAACCGAATTTCCGGGATGAAAAGGCTCAGTCTGTCACCGTCTGCCTGAGACGACCGTAACCTACACCATCAGAAATATTTTCCTGCATCATCTTGGTGACGAACATGCCGCAGTTCGAGCCTATCTCGTTTTCTTCATACTCTCCAATGGATAGGATCACATCGAAACCTTCCCTTCGGAAATCTTCTGCCACCGAAAGGTTCCTCTCTTCCTCCCACAGACTTATCACTCCTGACAAACCTGCCTGAACAGAGGATACGGTCGGATTCACGGGAGTGAACTTGATGGCGAAGTGTTCCGGAGAGAAATGACGTGCAAGGTCACCCGCATCGAGGGGATAGCCTTCGGGGGTGGCGAAATTCAGGGTGATCTTCCTGCCACCTGACATGTGAAACCTTGTGCCGAATTGGGCCATCTGCCTGAATGACCATGTTCTGATAGGAATCAGTTTCTGCCGGGCTTCCTCGTCCGTGGTATGGATGGAGAACTGAAACTGGAAGGATTCGGGATACAGTGTCTCCTTGATGCGTTCGAGGCGTGTGAACCAGCCGTCACGTGAGGCAGGAGCCACGGTTGATATAGATGGCATGAGTCCTGGGGCGTGAATGACACGGGGAAGCTCCTCCAGTACGTCCAACACAGCGTCGTTGAAAGCCGGTTCTCCCATCCTCGCGAACTGGATCTTGAACTTTCTGGCAGTCACATGCCTGTCAGGATAGCGTCTGTCTACCATGTACAGTATTTGATCGAGTATCTCACTGGTACTCAGACGACCGCGGTAATAGATATTGGCATCGCAAAAGGGACACTTCACAGGACATCCGCGGAGCACTGATACTATGAGTACCCACTTGTCTTCCCATGAGAGCGGTGGCTGACGTGACTGAACGAATTCTATGGGAGAGCCGTCCGGAAGTTCTGCCACATAGACCTTGGCCACATCGCTGCTTTCATACTGACTGATTATTCGGAATTCAGACACCTGCTCACCTCCATGGCTGCCAAAAGTCCCTCTCCTGCCGCTGCAGTGGCCTGGCCGAGGGAACCTAGTCTAGCGTCGCCGATGATATGCAGACAGGACAGGGATTCAAGATTACTGCCATCAGGAACGGATATCTCCGGCAGTTCAGGGATTCTTCCAGTTGCCGGCAAGATGACGTCAGCATGCAGAACAGTTACTGGAGTATTGGATTTATTTTTACTATAACTGCTTGAAATATAAGGCTTTTTAAGTGATGGTTCGATGATGGCCTGAACACCGTGGCTGGTATGGGATACAGATGTAACCTGCATGCCCGTCACGACACGAATGGTACTGCTGGATAGAACCTTGTCCCTCAGCCAGCCGCGGGCTCTTGGCTGTTGGGAACGGATGAGGAGTGTCACCTTTAGGTTGAACCGCACCGCACACGAGAGAGCATAGTCGAAGGCCGCCTCTCCGCCGCCGATTATCATGATACTGTCGGCAGCAGAGAGAATCTCTTTTGCACCGGCCACCCCGTATATCACACTGCCGTCGGGTAGGGACGACAGACCGGCAATGTCTGGAACACGCGGCCTCGTGCCCGTGGCCACTATCACGGCACGGGCCTGGATCATACCAGCAGAATGCCTAACCTCCGTATATGCCTGAGTCACCCACCCCTATATGCTCTATGTTCAGCGGAAGTACGGGGATATCCCATTTGGAGAGATGTCTTTGCATTGCAAGGGCGAGCTGCTGTCCAGAGGCAGGCGGGTAGGTGAAGGGGCTGTTTTGTACTTCGAAGGCATTTCTCACGAGTCCTCCGGTCTGTCCAGTTCTGTCTGCTAGTATCACGCTGTGTCCGAGGCGTACCAGCTGGATGGCTGCTGCCGTGCCTGCCGGACCCGCGCCCACCACAAGTACTTCGGTTTCATGTAGTGAGTTCATCGATGAGCTCCATGGAATCGGTGACCCTGGCAACTCCTGCAGCCATCGTCTTTAAGGCTGACAGGTGGAGATTTTCGAGATTTGCAGCCACCGAGTCTACGGGGACCAGCACATCGAAGCCACGTACGAAGGCGCTTCTTGCGGTGGTCTCGCAGCATAGATGGGTCATTACTCCTGAGACGATGAGTTGCCTGATGCCGGACCGTTCCAGAATGCCCTGCAGGGATGTTTCGAAGAATGCGTCATAGGTATGTTTTCTGATTACTGTGTCGGCAGGAGTCACTTCGAGTCTGTCCGTGATTTGACTTTCTGATCCACACTCTATCCATGAACCGAAAAAGCGCCCCATGGCACCGGCATTTTGGGGAGTATTGCAGTGCTGTGTGTATATGACCGGCATTTCGAGGCTGCGGGCGGTTTCAACGAGCAGACGAATTGTCGGAAGGATTGCCTCAGTGGCTGGCAGGTATGCTTTTGCATCAGGATGGACGAAGTAGTTTATCATGTCCACCACTACGAGTGCAGTGGTGTTCCTGTGTGGTTTTATGTGTGGTCTGTCTTTTGCGACAGCATGTATCTCAGTTAGCCAATATTCTGTTTTTTTCTTTATATTTTCAGAGGTTACGTATCTTTCAGTGCGCATGTCATTTCATGAAAACGCCAATGTCTATGGGACCTGAGTTGGCCTGGATGAATCTGTACAGCAGGAGCGCTGCCACGATGAGGGACAGGATGAGTGCCCATTTCAGGGCCAGCTTGAACAGCGGATAAACCACTGAGTAAATCAGGAACATCCAGAACGCTGCCCCAAGATACCAGGCCATGATGAAACGCTGTTCGGCTATGATGTTGAGGATTATCACCAGAAAGACGAGATGCACCAGCATGAGCTGGAATCCTCCGCGCATGGAAGTGAATATGCGGTCGAAGAGGTTTTCGGAATGGGTCAGGTCTGGGGTGACCAACCAGGCAGCGGTGAGCCATCCGACTATGGCTGGAACAGTTGTCTGGGGACTGACTTTGTAAGCTAGGATCACCGGTGTCACCACATAGGCTCCCACAGGTTTCCAGGTGATGTTGGCCAGGATGCTGATTATCTTTATGAGGACCTTCAGCACGTCCATGATTAGTGATTCCATGGGTCACCTCAGTCGGGCAAGTATCTGGCGGCGTGACTGGATCTCGTCGGACAGACGGTCGTACCGTGGGCCGCGCATCACATCGTCCGAACCTCTATCGCGTTTGCGTTCAAGGATTTTCTGATCAGCCGCCCACTGGATGGCTTCACGGATGACATACACAGACATGCCTTCTGGGCGGTGTATCTGCGCTTTGCGTACCCTGGCGTCGGCCCGTTTCCTGATGACCGAGACGAGGTGTGAGAAGGACATGGTATCTCTGTCGTCTAGCACGGCCGCGGCTTCCTCGAGTGTGACCGCCTGGCCCTCGAGGATGTCCGCCAGCATGGAGGCGAATATACGCTGCTGGTCACCTGTGAGGGTGCGTCCGGCCTCGAGTATGGACTCGGGTCTGTCTAGTGTTAGATGGGGCAGTTCCCTTGACATGGCCTGCCACAGATAAAGTGCGGTTACCGGGTCACCTCCGGCTTCGAGAGCCACTGCAGCAAGAGATGCCCATCCCAAAGGAGACAGGAGCCCGTTCTTGTAGTACGCAAGGGCCAGTCTGTGTTGTGGAGCCAGGTATATGCGGTCGCCTGCTATCTCGACTCCTGAAAGCCTGCCAAGGGCCTCTTCTACGGCGTCCTCGGGATGAAGATGCAGTGACCAGGAAATGCGTGTTTTTGAATTCTTCAATAAATTCAATATGTTACGTGCGTTATTCCTGAAGTGAGAACGGTCTACTATAGCCTCTGCTGCCTCGAGGAGTGCGGCGGCAGCCACCATGGAGGGGGTAACAAGCGTCGAAAGTGCGATTTCCCGGATTATCATGAGGCCCGCACGCTCGACAGCCTTGCGGAATTGCTCGGTGCCTGGCCGGGTTGATTCCAAAACATCTGACAGACGGAAGTCGTGTGCCACCTGGATGTTTAGTCGTCCGTACTCGTCGAGGAGGACCCGAGAGGCCCGTACCAGTTGACCCAGATTCTCGTCCTCCTTGGGCTGGCCCTCACCTTCTACCATGTAGGAGCGCTCTTCGATGACCTTCTCGTATCCGATGGATATGGGTGCCACCACGGGAGAAGGAATGCGTCCTTCTGCTACGAGCTCACAGATGATGGCCAGGAGCCCGGTCTTGGGATACAGCACCTTGCCGGTACGGGAGCGGCCGCCCTCGATGAAAAATTCCACGTTTATGCCGTCTTCCAGGATTTGGGCCATATATTCCTTTAGGACGGCACGGTACAGCCGGTCACCCTTCATGGTGCGGCGTATGAAGAAGGCGCCGCCTCCCCGAAACAGGGGGCCCAGGGGCCAGAAGGACAGGTTGCGTCCGGCAGCCACATAGGGCAGGGAGATGCCGAATCTGTCCATTAGCCAGGACAAAACCAGATAGTCCACGTGGGAACGGTGAGCCGGCACTATGAGAAGAGGGGCTTCTTGTTGCAGACGAGCCAGACGGCGCATGCCGTCGCGGTCCACCTCAAAACCCGAATAGATGAGCTTCCAGAGCACTTCCAACGCCTTTTTGAAGGAAGCCACTGTGCCAAGGGAGGGATCCGCAGGGATCTCGTCGATGATGCTCAGAAGTTCGGAGCGCACTTCCTTTGGATCCTGGCCCCGTGCCACTTCTTCCTCTGCTGCCCGGCGCACCACATGCCAGTCTTCCAGATTGGCC
>JALWFW010000224.1 GCA_027013865.1 Polyangiaceae bacterium
GAACCTAACGGTCACCTGCCTGCGAAATTCTACATAGCCAGGAGAGGTTATACGCAGATCATATACGCCCTCCTTCAGCATCAAAGGCTTTACCGGCGTCTTACCCACCTGGCGGCCATTTATGAACACCTGAGCTCCAGGCAGGTTGGTGACTATTCTAAGGGTTCCCGACAGATTTCCAGGGGCCAACATCCTGTAGGCCAAAATGGAAATTTCATCGATGAGGACATCAGGATCTCCGCTTATGGTCACGGAAATCCTCCTGGCTCTCTTCCGGGATTTGACATCCAAAAGTTTCACGTTGATGAGATAGTTATTGGCCAGGGATCCCACGCTTCCCACGACCATCCACCTGAGATGACGCCGTTTCCCTATAGCCCGAAGGCATCTGTCCTGGCCTTCACACCTGCGCAACCGGCGGGGAAGCCCTTTTATGAGGTCTGCACCAGCCATTACCGGAGAAGTTATCTTTCCCAGCTCATGGGCAAGTATCTGAGTAAGCGCCACCGCGACATCTGGCTGTACCCCTCCGAGGGGATCCAGTCGCAAGATACCTATCCCACCCTCACGTATCTGAGCAGTTTGTGGAGGAGCAGCAAGCAGGAGAAGTAGCAGTACGTTAATCATTTACATATCACCCCGATAAAGAGTGTCTCTCCCTTCACTTCTGGACCAGCCACGAACATGGGCTTACCAGCAAGGATCCTAAGCAGCATATCATACGATTTTCGTTTTGCACGCGTGCTTGTCTTTCTAAGGATCTCAAACTTCAATTTGAGCCATATCTTTCCTCTTTTGTCCTGCTCGAGACCTTTCAGGGTGAGTCTCACCGAATCCTTGGCAGTAAAGGCATACTCTCTGCCCCGTCCAACCGACAGAGGAACGTTCCATGTATTGACCAGGCGATATCCCCTGTACATTTTGAAGGGCATCTTTTTGAAGAGAGAGGCAAAACGTTTGAGTTTAAGAGGTACTGGCGCCTTTTTCATGGAAGCTCCAATGACGTAAAGATCACACCGTGCCTGAGCCGTTCGACTGGCTGAAGCCGTCTGACCGGCAGGAGCCGTCTGGGTAACGGATATAAACAATATCATCATGAATATGCTGGACATGTCTCACCTCTCATATGGCCTGGGCAGGATCCGAATCATAAGACACGAACATCACCAGAATCCTGTAGCCATCGTCATCAGTAACCGAATATTCCATCAACTCGTACTCACTGGAGACATACTCCACGTCATAGGCCTTGAGGTCCTCCCCGGCAGTTACTAGACGCACATCGGAAGCGCTCTCCGTAGTTTCTTTATTTACGGGAGATCCTGCCGAATTCGTTACCGAAGGAACGATTCTTGGAGTATCCGGAACTCCACCAACATTTGGTATACCAGGATTCACCTGCCCCCCGTCAATGGTTCGCACGGCTACACGGGTATCGTGCCGAGTTGGCGCATGATTGGAGGACAAGCCCGGATAAAACAGCACGAATAGCCATGACGCCACTGCCCCCGCAGCGAAACCTGCTGCGATCCCCCACCATCTCTGAAGACCGGAAAGCCAAGAATCCGAGCTAGAGACTAATTTTGCCCCATGGGACGCATCCATCTTTTCATGAAGAGCCGCTAGGAATTGCACCTCATCGATATTTCCAGCCACTTTGCGGACTTCCCCGAGGGCATCCTCCAGTTCCCGGTATTTTCTGAATTCCTCACGCACTTCTTCCGAAGACTCAAGAAGTTCCTGGAATTCGGCAGCTTCTTCCTCCGAAAGAAGACCATCCAGATATCTCATCATCATTTCGAAAGTCCTGTCATCCAGAGACATATTCCCCCCCCTCAACTCATCTCCGTATCGGAAGAACTGTACTTTTCTATGTACTGTTTGATGTTCTTACGGGCATGATAGAGCCTTGACATCACAGTGCCTACGGGTATTGCCAGCTGCCGGGCTATCTCTGCATATGGAAGTCCCTCAAAGACATGGAGTCGCAGGACTTCCTTGTGGTCGGGCGAGAGAGCCGCGTATGCCTCGTAAACGATATTCATGTACTCCTCCCTTGCAGCAGCCCGCTCGGTGGGGCTTTCAGAGGCGTCATGGGGACCAGGCACGTAACCGTCGTCATATTCTGAACTCCGTCGGTATTTTGCACGCCTCAGCATGTCCCGGGAGTGGTTCTTGACTATAACCCTGAACCACGCCATGAATGACGGACCGTTGAAGGTATCCAGAGCTCTGAAGGCCTTCAGGAATGCCTCATGGGCAGCCTCCACGGCGAGATCCCTGTCATCCAGGAGATCCCAGGCAATCTTTATTGCCAGTCTGTAATAACGGCCTGTAAGGACATCGGCTGCACTACGGTCTCCATCACGCGCCAGCTCCACGAGCTGGAGATCATCCATCGAAGTATAATCAGATCTCTTGAACACCAGCTGCTCCCTCAGATACGCACGAGGCTTCGAACATATTCAGCAGGAAATGCCGACACGAGACCGACTCTGGCAAGGCCGAGCGCAGCCATTCATCAGCACATCCATTGACTGAACCGTAATGGGGAAATTATCCCATGCCCCGGGTATTTACAAGTCTACATGTGCTGACGCATGAGTTCATGGACTGCATGAATGGACGAGTCATGCCCAAAGAGCCACGGAGCAGTACACTATCGAGAAGAAAGGGGATTCAAGAAGAAGAAGAGCTATTGGGCACGGTAGGCATCAAAGCCTGACAGGATATGTCACCGGCGGCGAGAACGTCTGGCCAGGACGAGAGCCAGCAGGATTCCCAGTCCTAGTGGAGCGGGGAATGGCATATTCCCGGTGGTACGGCAGGAGAAGACAGACGGAGGTTCATTGTCGTCCACAGAGACCATACCCGTGCACCTAGAGAATGATGCACAGTCAGGATCTCTGCAGTCGGTCTTACCGTCACCATCGTTGTCCACACCGTCGTAGCATATCTCGGGATAAGTCTGGGTGGTCATACACAGTCTCGAGGACTGGCAGTCAGCATCCTGGCAGTCAGCAAAACCATCTCCGTCGTTGTCCGCGCCGTCGGAGCAGTTCTCGAAAGTGCCAGCACACAGGGCCGAGGAGTTGCAGTCAGGATCGTCGCAGTCGACATTGCCGTCTCCATCGTTGTCTACGCTGTCAGCACAGTTCTCAGGAGGCTGCTGGGCACAAAGTCCACTGGAGGCGCAGTCGACGTCAGAACAGTCAGCAAAACCATCTCCGTCATTATCTACACCGTCGGAGCAGTTCTCCACGGCTGAAGAACACAGGGCCGAAGAGTAGCAATCGGCATCCTGGCAGTCCGTCATGCCATCATGATCGTCGTCTACGTTGTTGGAACAGTCTTCCACCGCACTACAGGCAGCCGAAGAAGCACAGTCTGGATCCATGCAGTCGGCCTTGCCATCGCCATCGTCGTCCACACCATTCACGCAGTTTTCTGCAGTGCCGCCGCATGCGCTGGTTCCGGCACAGTCGGGATCGTTGCAGTCGGCCTTACCGTCTCCATCGTCATCGGCTCCGTTAGTGCAGTTTTCTGCCACCGAGCCGCCGCATGACATGGAGATGGTATAAGGTCCCGCATTCTCGTAGGTCTCTACTATTACATAGTAGGAATTGCCGTCACCAGTAAAAGTGATGGTCTCGTCATGACCGGGATCGAGCATACTGTTGTCCATACACTGAGTCTGATTGCAGGAGCTGGATAGCAGGAACATGTCGAGGTCGGAATTGGAGTTCTGGGCATGCAACGTGATGGTCACATTCTGACCTGCCGGTGGGGTTATGACGTAACCCTGCTCGGGTCCGCGCTCATAACTGGAGATGCAGCCATTCCCATGCATGTCGAACTTCGTGACGCCATTCGACGTGTCCCCGGAGAGACTCTGTCCGCATGACAGGACTCGGGCATCCTCACAGGCAGTGGGTATGCACACGTCATTGGAGGAGCAGTCAGGGTCGTCGCAGTCTGACCTGCCATCACCATCGTCATCGCGACCGTTGTCACACACCTCGTAACTGAGGTTATCGGTGTATGTGGCGATGAAGTCGTAGTAGTAATCCACTTTGGTATCAACGCCGATGCCATCACACTGCTCGGAATCACCATAGGAAGTCACACCAGCGACGTAGGTGATGCCATTGCGAGTGATGAAGGCCGGGCCACCGGAGTCGCCGGAGCATGTACCCGACCAGTTGCCCTGGAGGTCTTCCTGATAGAAAAGAAGTATTCCCTCCTGGAACCTCATGTATCCGCCGAGGGGCTGAGCGTAAAGGGTACAGCCGCCCGAAGTGCTGCACTGTCCCTTGATATAGGCCTGTGCGGTTCTGCGGGTTCCGGCGCTGTTGTCGTTATTGGGATCCGCCAGCCCGTAACCGACAAAGGTGACCACCGTGGAGTTCAGGTCGTTGTCGGTGATAGCCATGCTGGGAGGAAGAGGGAGTATGGGAGTGATCTCCGCTGGAGCATCGCGCTGCAGTTTTATAATAGCGATGTCACCGGTAAGAGCATTGCTGTCCCAGTTGGGGGCCGTATGCCAGTCGGCGGCATTGATTGCATCCACGTAGCCGTAGGAGTTGCCCTCGAAGAAGTATACCGTGGCTCCGCTGATGCCCTCCACACAGTGGGACGCCGTAAGAATGGTGTCCGGCGAGATAAGAGTGCCGGAGCACATCCCCAGGGGAGCACCGCCGGCTTCCATCTGAATCAGCACCACAGCATAGTGCTCGGGATTGTTGTAGTCCGTAGCACCATTGATTATGGGCTTCTGTGGTGGAGCTGCCATGGCAGGAACGGTTAATGTCAATAGGGAGAACAGGGTAATCAGGAGTCGATACATGACGTCCTCCTTTCGCCGCGGAAATTTTCCACAACTTCGCGGCAGGTGCAAGTGGAAGGTGAACATTTAATCAATAAAATTTTTCCTCTCTTAGAGTCTCAAGAACCTCTATTCATTGTACTGCTATAGATCGAAAGGGCAGGAAGCGAACAAAGAGGAGCAAAAACGACTACCCTCTCTTTCTGAGGGCAACAACCATGGCCAGGATGACTCCCAGAAGCATCAGGGAGAAGGGAGTAGAACCCTTGGTACCGGCAGGAGCAGCTACGCAGGCCAGGCCACCCGGGGAATTGTCCAGTTCGCTCTCGGAAGTGCGATCTCCACTGAAGTCTGCACCTCTGGCAGGCTCCGAATCATCGAGTTCATGGGTTGTCGATGCCGAGCAGTCCAGTCTTATGGTGTAAGGTCCCGGATTGGAATAGGTCTCCACCAAAACGTAGTAGGGAAGGCCATCTGCCACAAAAGACATGGTCTCGGTCCGTCCGGCTCCCTGAACTGAACCAGTGAGGCAGGAATCCGTCACGCAGCTGTCGTTGGCCGCATCCAGTAGGAATAGATCCATATCCGCTGAGGCTTGGGCAGGATTCATTGTTACAGTCACCCGGACGCCTTTAGGAGGACGTATCACGAAGGCCTGTTCGGGGCCGTCTTCAGTCCAGCCGTCGAGACAGCCGCTCATATCGAACAAAGAGGGGCCACGACTCGTATCGCCTTGAAGCTCATCACCGCAGGACAGCTGCACGGCATCCATGCAGGCATCTTTTGCACACACCGCAGAAGCCGCGCAGTCGGGATCAGCACAGTCGGCCAGACCGTCTCCGTCGTCATCTGTACCGTTAATGCAGTTTTCGGGCTCCGTGGAGGTGTCATCGGCCTTGGATTCGTCATTTCCACCGTCCGCAGCGGAACCGGATATACCGAGGGTCTCGCCCTTTTCCTGAACATAGGCGGATATGAAGTCGTAGTAGTAGTCCACTTTGGTGGATACACCCACATACTGGCAATACTGATCACCGTAGGAGGTCACGCCGGCGACATACTCCACACCATCACGTGTGACGAAAGCAGGACCGCCTGAGTCGCCAGAGCAGGGACCTGACCAGTCACCATTGAGATCGTTCTGATGATAGAAGATGGTTCCTCCCTGAATCGTGCTCTGGTACCTGTCTCCAGTACCGCAGCCACTGGGATTGTCGCAGTGAGCCAGCAAAAGTCCACGGGAGGTGAGACGGACTCCGCTGGTTGCATGATCGTAAGGATTGGACAGCCCATAACCCACGAAGGTGAGTACCAGGGATCTGTCATCCTGAGGACCTATGGCAAGTGAAGGAGGAAGTGGCTGAATGGGACTGAAATCCGCAGGAGCGCGGGAGGAAAGGTGCACTAGAGCGATGTCTCCGGTGAGTCTGTGGGAATCCCAGTTGTGATTAATCACATACTCGTCGGCATACTTGACCGCAGCCGGATACTGAAGATTCTCGCCGTAGAAGTACACCCCTATGGAGCTGGGATTGCCATCCACACAGTGGGCAGCCGTTAGAACGATATCAGGGGTTATGAGCGTGCCGGTGCACATCGCACCCGGAGCGGAACCGCCCTCCATCTGAAGGAGAACCACACCCCAGTGTTCATGTACGGCATCAGGTGTACCGTTGACTATTGGAGTATGTGGGGCTGCTCCAGCCAGTGCCACGAAGGCGAGAGTCATCAGAGTATTCATGGCATCCTCCTGCTGGCGGCTCAGCGCCAGCCACCATGCTATATTAGCTATACACATGTTCAGCGCAATGTTCAACTGAACAAAATATCAATATATTTTTGTAACATATTGTAATCAAAGGTCTTTTTCAGACAACCCTAACTATACCCCATTGAACTATTATGTGCATCAGATGAACAGTGCCTGAAGGTACACGACTGCAATCTCCTAACTATTTGATATCAATGCGTAATTTCAGAGATGAATCAAAGGGGTATACTGAACAGACTGAAGATACGTTCAACTACCGTTCAATGGATGTTCAGTACGACATCGTGTAGTAATACTTGACGCGGCGCCATGTGATTGGTTCCCAGACTTTGAACGGTTCCTCCCGATGGTTTGCAGATCTGTATTAGTACACATACCGACAGACACAATCACCTGTCGTTGAACAGTGGAATCTGGATAGCAGCGGAGAATTGGTTCAGAAACTTCCACGATCGCCTCACCGACGGCGGCAAGGTACCAAAGGTGTCGATATATTTCTCGATGAAACGCACCGTGGCCTGGTTGGGATATCCTCCTCCAGCGGGCCTGAAACCAAGCCTGCGTTCCATTAGATCGAAGTAGCGCTCCATCCACTGATCCCGCAGGTGTTTTGCGACGATAGACGCAGCCGATACCACAGGCCAACGTTCATCTGCCCGGTTCTCCACCAGTGCTCCGAACTCTTCTTCGAATGGCCCGAAGACTGTGCGTCCGTCACAGATTAGATTAAGAGAATGTGGTACAGAGCCTATGAGATCCCTTGCGGACTCCTGTTCAAGGACAGTGAGGCCCGGACCCGAAGACACCCAGGCATCTATCACCACCGGCATTACCTGAGCTACCCGCACCGTGGCCACCTGAGCTATCCGGCGGGCCAGTTCTTGGCGTCTCTGCCTGGCCCTGACACCAGAGCCGTAGGCCTTTGAGTCCTGAACTCCGATTCCATCTAGCACGGACACGTCTGGCACACCACAAAGCGCCACGAACATGGGACCTATGACTGGTCCGCGTCCTGCCTCGTCTAGACCGGCGTGAAGCATCACTTTCTCCTCCGCCCAATCCATGCCCTGCCTGTATCAGACCTCGTGACACCGGTCGAGGCGCTAGGAACGACTGGACGTCCCTGGCGTCTTCTCCCTTTTCTGGGCGTCGTAACCGACTGACTATCCCCAGAGCGTCTTTTTGATCGGCCGCCTGTTTTCCTGGACGATCCGGCAGCGGTTTTACGCTGTGTCAAGGCCAATTGTGCTTTGGTGACTGATGGTTTGGAGGATTTCCGTTTCTTTGTATCCAGTGCCGGGGCATCCGACGACACGACAGCAGGGCGGCCTGATGTGTTCTCTCCACTCGGAATCTTGCCTGCTGACAGGCGATCCTTAGTATGTCCTTCTTTGGCACCTCTGGTGCCCAAGCTGCTACGGACTTTTTCGGGTGATTCGATTTTATTCCTCGCAGACCTGCGTCCCTGATGCTTCAGTCGGCGTACCTTCGATTTTCTGGCATAAACCACCAGACTGGTTCCTGGAGTCAGTTTAGATGACTTGAGTCTGTTTAGATTGCGTATCCACCGGGCACGGCTGCCATAACGACGTGCAATGGACTTGAGGGTCTCTCCCCTGCGCACTTCGTGCACCACTCTGACCTTGTCCACCTTGTCCAGGTAAAACCTGTGAAACTCTTCGGAATCCACCTCTACCACGTCACACTTCGACGCCGGAACGAGTGCTTTGTGGGGACGAGTTCCCTTTGGCATGAACACCATGAGATACATGCCTGAAGTCAGGCGGGCCCCAGGAAGGAGATCGTTCCATGCCCGCAGTTTGACAGGACTCAATCCAAGGGAGGCTGCTACTGATGCGGCGGTGTCGTACCTGGTGGTTTTGTAAAAGTACAAGCTCATTCCAGTGGGAATCTTCATGCCACGGGGCACGGCCACGAAAGGAGGATCTTCCTTACCGGACTTCTTCCTACGAGTCAGGGGGCGCAAAGGCACCAAGAGTCTGGTGCCCACCGTAAGATTCTGCTCGGCCCTGATGCCGTTGAGCTTCCTCAGTGTATGCCTCGTGGTGCCGTACATGGATGCCACTTCGGCCAGGGTCTCTCCCAGTTCCAGGACGTGCACGGCGTAGCTCTTCCACCATCTGCGCATGGAGAGGATGGCTTTACGAGCTTTTCTACCCATGCCCTCGGGTACCCTCAGTGCTACGACTTTCTCAGGTGGGAGACGACCCCGTATGTACTCGGGATTCAGGTCCTTGAGAACCTCTGGACTGATGCCAGCACGGCGGGCTATGGAGTCGAGCCTTAGTCCACCGGGGACATCGATGAGATCGAAGGCATAAGGAGGCAGAGTCTTCAGTCCAGCGAGTCCAAACTTCTCCCTGTTCAGATCCACGATGGCAAGGGCAAGGATCTTGGGCACATATAGTCTGCTCTCCTGGGGAATGGCGTTCTCGTAGGTACGCAGCTTCCAGTAGTCGTTGGTACCGTAACGCCTCATGGCCTGGAGCATCCTGCCGTAACCACAGTTGTAGGCAGCCAGGGCCAGCTCCCAGCGTCCGAAACGGTGCAGCAGATCACTCAGGTAGTAGGCGGCAGCCTCCGTGGAAAGCTCGGGATCCAATCTCTCGTCCACCCAGTGATTGACGGGAAGGCCGTATATGTCGGCTCCTGACCTCATGAACTGCCATAGCCCTGCTGCACCAGCCCAGGAGCGTACCGTGGGATCGTATCCGCTCTCGAGCATGGCCACATACAACAATACTGTAGGCAGACGGTGGCGGCGCAGGGTCTCGAGAATCATGAACCTGAAACGTCCCGACGCTCTGATCCATGCCCTGGCCGTGGCCTGTCCCGAAGACGAGTATTTGAGCCACTTTAGGTACCTGACCACCGACTCATCAAACACTACCGGCACGTCAGGATAGCGCATTCCCTTGAGCCACGGGAGATCTGCTGGAGGCTTAGGTCCCTTCGAACGCGTGTCCGGTTCTCCTGACAGGCGCCCTGTAACGAGGGGATCTATCAGAGAGAAAGCCTGTATCTCCAGGGAAGGCAGCGGTGGAGGCGGAGCTCCGCGCACCCAGATCCTCTTGGATGCATCGGGTTTTAGTCCTAGTCTGACTTCAGCTCCAGCTATGTATGGAGAAGCCATTAAGGCCATCAGTACCAGAGTCATGGGGGCGATTATAGG
>JALWFW010000225.1 GCA_027013865.1 Polyangiaceae bacterium
ATCCGGTCCCGGAGATGAGCGGTCAAGGGTGAAGTGCTTTTCAATGGCCACGGCTCCCAGGGCAGCGGCTGCCAGGGCAATCTCGATGCCCGGTGTGTGGTCGGACAGACCCACCCGAAGGCCAAAGGCGCGGCGCAGCGTCTCCATGGCCCTCAAATTCACGTCAGAGTAGGGGGCAGGATAGGCCGAGGTGCAGTGAAGCAGGATGACTTCACTGGCCCCGCCCACCTCGAGCTCCTTTACGGCGCGCTCAACCTCTCCCAGGGTGCTCATGCCGGTGGACAGGATGACGGTTTTTTTCAGGGATGCGACTTTGCGCAGAAGCGGGATGTTGGTGACGTCCCCTGAGCCGATTTTCACCGCTACTCCTAGGGATGCTACCTCGTCCACGGCCTCGAGATCAAAGGGAGTGGCCATGAAGTCAATGTTTAATGATTTGGCTAACTTACTGAAATCATTAAATAATCCGTAAGGCAGGGCAGTGTCGCGAATTATCTGCGGAGCATCTGCTGCCAGGGTTCCGGGGCGAAATGCCTGGAATTTCACGCAGTCGGCTCCGGCCTTGGCTGCGCTCTTTATCATCTGGCGTGCCCTGTACGGGTCACCGTCGTGGTTGATACCAATCTCAGCTATGATGTACGGTCTTTTGAGTCCCTCTTTGAGTATCATGGGCGGATTATAAGCCATGGCATGGTTGTGGCAAACTGCGCGGTTTTTGATGTACTGAGCATGAGTGCGGGCAGTGTATTTTTCCCTCTTTACTTGCCTTTTGCCGCCAGATCCCTAATAGGTTCGGATGGGTGCTGGGCAGTTCCTGTGTCCGGCTGTACGGAGGTATAAATGAACTTCATCGACGAGGTTTCCATATACGTAAAAGGCGGCAACGGTGGTGACGGGTGTTGCGCCTTTAGACGTGAGAAATTCATGCCCCGTGGTGGTCCCTCCGGCGGCGACGGCGGTCATGGCGGCAGTGTGATTCTCCAGGGAGACGAGGGCCTGTCCACGCTTCGGGACCTGCGTTACCAGCGACACTACAGAGCCGAACGGGGCCGCAACGGGCAGGGAGACGACAAACACGGGCGACGCGGCAGGGACGTCATCATCCGGGTTCCACTGGGCACGGTGGTGAAAGACTATGAAACCGGCGAAGTCCTTGGGGAGGTCCTCACCCACGGTCAGGAGCTAGTAGTGGCCCGCGGCGGGGCAGGAGGTCACGGCAACCTTTACTATGTAACGCCTCAGAACCAGGCTCCCACCCGGTGTGATCCAGGCCAGCCCGGCGAAGAGCGCCGTCTTCGTTTGGAACTGAAGGTGCTGGCTGACGTGGGACTTTTGGGTCTGCCCAATGCAGGCAAGTCGACGCTGCTATCGGTGGTGAGCGCGGCCCGTCCCAAAGTTGCCGATTACCCCTTCACCACGCTGATTCCAACCCTTGGTGTGGTGCGCCTCGATCATATGAGATCTTTTGTCATGGCCGACATTCCCGGGCTCGTGGAGGGGGCCCACCAGGGCAGGGGACTGGGACACAGGTTCTTGCGTCATCTGGAGCGCACGCGCCTGCTGCTCCATCTCATCGAGTATCCGCTGGATCCCGAGGCTGATCCCGTAACGGATTACGAGAGCTTGTCCCACGAGCTCGAAGCTTATGATCCGCGCCTCGCACGCCTGCCTCGCCTTGTGGTGATGACCAAGATAGACCTGTGTGACGACAGATCACGCCTGGACAGGTGGCGGGGCGAATTCCCCAACTTCGTGGCCATATCGGCTGTGACGCGCGAGGGCATTGATGAGCTTCTGGAGAAGACGTGGCAGATGCTCGTAAAAGCACGCCACAGGAACCACCGAAAGAAGAAGGCCTCAGAGACTATGGAGAACTGACGGCTCATGCCGGCGTTCTGACTGCTACGGCGCTGGATGGTCTGATTTACCGATTCCAGGGGCTGTCTGTCGGATACTGTCTGATAACTGTGGGATCAGGGATTTCAGCAGACTGACTTTGGTGTGATTCAGTTGGAGACCGGAGGCTCTCCGGAACTGTTCCGGAAAAGTGTCCAGGCCATCTGAAGTATGCTGGTACTGAGACCGACTGCAGGATGTTCTCTGCCCACGGCGATGGAGTTCTGAATTTTCATGCAGTCCTGATTCGTCGGTCATCCAGACTGTCCGTACCTGTCCAGGGGGTGTCCGGGGGTGTCCGCAAAAGTGTCCTATTTGCCGGATTGGGTTTGTTTTGGGAACAGAGCGACCGCCTGATTGTTCTTAAAAATCTTTTAATATCAATAAGTTATAACTGTAATGTTCCGACCACGCAACCTGGCACACATCTTGCATAAAGAGCTCCGTGACTGGACCGTAGGAGACAAAAGGATCCCCCGTCCGGTGCAGCGCGCGTGTACCAGGCGGGTATGGTGGTGGTAGAGCCTTGCCCCGAAAGTCCCACCGGATGAGCCGGCGGGACAGGCAGGGGCTTATCCTGCGATCCGGAATTCGGCCGGTCGGACGGCGGGGGTGGGCCCATCTTTAGATGGGTGTGAAGTGCTGTTTAAATAAAGTGATGTAAAATCAAAAAGTTATACGATTTTAGTGATGTGTGGGATAGGCCAATCGCGGCAGTCAAAGCGGGTCTTTTTTGAAAGGCTTTACTGAGCAAGTGAGGCTAAGCCATGGAGCGCGGTGCCCATAGACGGTAAAAAGGAGTCTCACGGACTGGACGGCAGAATCCGACTGCCATGACAGAGTGGCTACGTTCAATTGCATACAAGCATTGATTCATGTAATCATCACTGTACCACATAGTAAGTCGTTTCGGGACACGATGCACCATACAGGAAAAGGAGAGAAAGAAATGTCCATGAGGAGAGCATCTGTATCCGGCCTGAAGTACACATGGATAGGCGCGCTTTTTCTGGCAGTACTTCTTGTTCCTGCCGCGGGCTGTGATGACGGAGGCGGGGGAGATGGGGAGAGTCTGTGCGGAGACAGGAAGGTGGATGCCGGGGAGGAATGCGACTCCGGAGAACTCGTTGGACGCCGGTGCGAGGACTTCGGATACCGTGGGGGGCTTCTGAACTGCACGCAGCAGTGCACATACGACTTTTCGATGTGCATACCGGAGACTTGCGGAGACGGCGTGGTTGACAGCGGGGAGGAATGCGACGGTTCCGAGCTTGGGGGCAGGACGTGCGGTGACTTCGGCTACACCGGCGGTGAGCTTGGGTGCCTGGAGACGTGCCGTTACGACTATTCGGCCTGTGAAGGCGGTACGTGCGGCAACGGCGTGCGGGAGTCTGGAGAGGAGTGTGACGGTACGGACGCATGCGCACCTGTGCAACGGAGGGGTATGCAAAGGGAGTTTTAGGGTGTACGGAAGACTGCCGGCTGGATGTGAGCGGCTGCGAGGAAGGAGGCCCGGTGTGCGGCAACGGTGTGCGTGAGGCCGGAGAGGAGTGCGACGGGCTCGACCTCGGAGATGCGACGGGTTGCGAGAGCCTGGGGTACTACGGCGGGGCACTTGGATGCCTTAGAGACTGCACGTACGACCTCGAGGAGTGCCGTGCGTGGGGCAAGTGCGGAGACGGGCGTATACAGGGAGCGGCTGGAGAGGAGTGCGATCTTTTGAACATTGGGGATCACAGGTGCGAGGAGTTTGGGTACAGCGGGGGACTTTTGGGGTGCACGGCCGGGTGTGAGTTCGACTACTCAGGATGCGATGGAGTGCTCGACACGTGCGGTGACGGTGTTGTGGATCCCGGAGAGGACTGCGATGACGGGGCAAGCAATTCAGATGCTCCAGATGCGCATTGCCGTACAGACTGTCACCTTGCGGGATGCGGGGACGGGATACGGGATCCTGGTCGTGGCGAGGAGTGCGACCTTGGTGATAGCAACTCCGATGCATCTGGTACGCAGTGCCGGACAGACTGCACGATACCGCGGTGCGGGGACGGGATAGTGGACAGTGGAGAGGAGTGCGATGACGGGGCAGGCAATTCAGATGCTCCAGATGGGCATTGCCGTACTGACTGCCGGCTTGGGGGCTGTGGAGACGGGATCCTGGACAGCGGAGAGGCGTGCGACGACGGTATGGGGAACTCGTATTCACCGAATGCGTGCTGTCCTGGGTGCGAGCTACCGGCGTGCGGAGACGGGATAATAGACGATCAGTTGGGGGAGGAGTGTGACGGTACGGCGATGTCCGCGATAATCTGTGGCGATCTTCCATATGGATACACCGCAGGAAATCTATCATGTTACAGCACGTGCGAGTTCGATTACAGTGAGTGTACGAGTGCTACTTGTGGAAACGGTCGAAAGGAGTATAGCGAGGCGTGCGACGACGGCAATAGTGATGACTGGGACGGGTGCCGCGCATGCGATGCAGTGACGGAATTCAGGGTGAATTCCTATACTGCGGGGGATCAGTTGTGGGCACATCCAGCTATGGCCCCAGATGGAAGGCTGGTGATCGTCTGGACGAGTGACGGACAAGATGGGTCCACTTATGGCATATACGGACAGCGTTACGATGCGTTCGGAGTACCCGATGGTACGGAATTTCAAGTAAATACCCAGACATCGGGGCGTCAGATGGAGCCCACAGCAGAAATGACCGCAAACGATAGTTTTGTGGTGGTATGGTACAGTAGGACAGCAGATGCCACAGTCTACAATGTGTATGCTAGACGTTATGATCCTTTTGGTACACCCGATGGTACGGAATTCCTGGTGAATACATACCAAGGAGGGGATAACAAATTTGCGGATGTATCACTGGGAGCAGATGGACATTTTGTGGTGGTATGGCAGAGCGATGGCTATGACGGGAGCAATAATGATATATACGGGCGTATCTACGATGCCTCGGGCATACCCCAGGGTCCGGAGTTCCGGGTAAATACCTATATTGCAGGCAGTCAGGAACATCCTCATGTCGCGATGGCTCCTGATGGCCGGTTTGTGGTGGTGTGGTTCAGCAGGGGGCAAAATAATGTATATGGTCAACTTTTTGAAGCGGATGGAACACCAGACGGAACGGAATTTAGGGTGAATACGTACACATCCGGTTATCAGGAATCTCCTGATGTCGCGATGGACCAGAACGGTAATTTCGTGGTGGTGTGGCAGAGTTATCCCGGTCAGGACGGTTCGTATTACGGGATTTACGGTAGGCGGTTCGATGCTACCGGAATTCCTCTGGGTGGTGAATTTCAGGTGAATACGACCACAGATGACTGGCAGGAGGGTCCAAAGGTCGCGATGGCTCCTGACGGTCGTTTCGTGGTGGTATGGCGTAGCAAGAACCAGGACGGTTCTGGATACGGGGTCTACGGTCAGCGTTACGATACTTCGGGGAATCGGGTAGGCGGTGAGTTTCAGGTGAATGTCTATACCACGGGAGATCAAGATTTAGCGCGTGTGGCCATGACTCCTGACGGTCGTTTCGTGGCGGTGTGGCGTAGCGTAGGACAGGACGGTTCGGGCTACGGCATCTTTGCCCAGCGCTTCACTCCTGACGGCACGCCTTTGGGCTCCCTGCCATGGCCCTGATGCTATCGTCTCCTGTGTGCGACAGATGATTAATTAAAAGTTTAGTAATTTCAAGGGGTTATGTGTGCAAAAGGTGGACAATAGTGAGAGGAAGGTATAGTTAGGCCAACGATGCGAGATGGTTCACTCCTCAAGGAGTGAGGCGATGTAGCGTTCCTGCTCGGCGGTGAGTTCCAGGAATCTCAGGCCAAAGGTGAATCTACCCGGCTCCATGACCTTACCCCACATCACCTCGCAGTCGATGGCCACCGACGGAGAGTCGTCCTCGATACCGTCCACCACACGAAACAGACCGATTGATACCTCCTGTTCCATTATCGGCCCATCCAGCTCGACGCCCATACCTCCCCTGCTGATGTCTTTCGTAGTGCCAAGGAGGATGTGGTTCGAAGTGACCGCCTCCACTGCAAGATGAAGTTTCTTGCGCTGATGTTTGCGTCTGAGATCGGGCATAATGAGAACCTCCCGTTTGCAAAGATTGTACGCCTCCGGGCCTGTCAGAGTGTGAGAAGAAACTCCGACTATTTAGGATTTACTTCTTTTTGCGCTTCTTTTTGGCCTGTTTGCGTGCCCTGCGTTCTTCCTTGCGCTTTTTGCGCAAGCGCTCCTTTTCTTTGTCAGACAGTTTTCTGCGCTGTGGACCAGGCATCATTCCTGGAGGAGGCATCATCTCTTCGGGATTCTCTGGCATCTCCGCGATGCCACTGGCCTGCATCAGTTCCTCTATGGGCAGGTCGCCCGGAACCTCCTGGTTCTTTTTCCCGCCGCCGAGTCCACTGAGTTTAGCTAAGGCCTTAAATCCCGGAATTCTGGAGAGGAGACCGCCACCCTTACCCAGTTCTGCCATGAGTTGACGCATCATGAGGAACTTCATGAGCAGTTCCTTGACTTCCTCCTCGCGTCGTCCCGAACCCCTGGCCACGCGTCGTATACGCGAGATTTCGAAGTCCGCCCCAGCTGGCTTCTTCATCTTCATACGCAGTTTGCTGGTGTAGACGGGTGTGAAGAACACGTCCGGGTTGCGGCGTTCCTCGATGGTCATGGAATTTATGATGGCCTCGATACGCACCAATTCCCGGTCGTCTATATGGATATCCTCGGGCATGCCGTCGGCGAAGAAGGGCAGTTTCTCCATGAGGTCCTTGAGGGAACCCATCTTCTGGATGAGTTTTATCTGCTCCAGGAAGTCCGCCATGTCGAATTTACCCTGGAGCATCTTCTTGGCGTCCTTTTCGGCCTGCTCGGCGTCTACCACTTCTTCGAAGTCCTTCATGAGGCCGACTATGTCACCCATACCAAGGATACGCTGGGCCATACCGTCGGGCCTGAATTCCTCGAGGCGGTCGAGTTTTTCGCCCATGCCGAGAAACTTGATGGGTTTGCCGGTCACGGCCTTCACTGACAGTGCGGCACCGCCGCGGGCATCGCCGTCGAGTTTGGTGAGAATCACGCCCGAAAGATCGAGACGTTCGTCGAAAGCCTTGGCGGTCCTGACGGCGTCTTGACCGATCATTGCATCGAGGACTAAGAAGATGTTGCTTGGGGATACGCGGCTTTTTATGTGGGAGAGCTCCTCCATGAGGGGCTCATCGATGGCGAGACGACCGGCTGTGTCGAAGATTACAGTGTCTCGTCCCTTGAGACGGGCGTATTTTAGGGCTCTTTCGCAGATACCCGGAGCATCGGTGGAGCCTTCTTCGACGTATACGGGTACACCGATACGTTCTCCAAGCACTCGCAGCTGCTCCATAGCTGCAGGACGGTATACGTCGGCTGCCACGAGAAGAGGTTTGCGGTTCATCTTGCGGGTCAGGTAGACGGCGAGCTTCGCTGCGGTGGTGGTTTTACCCGACCCCTGAAGTCCGACCAGCATGATGGAGCCAAGACCCTTGGTAGGCAGGTTTATTTCCACGTCCACTGGGCCCATGAGTTCCACGAGCTCGTCGTAACAGGCCTTGACGAAGTACTTTCCTACATCCACGTGTACTTCCTTGCCCTTGGCCTGAGCCTTGAGTCTGACCTCCTGTCCCAGCAGTTTTTCCTTTACCTGATTGATGAAGCTCTTTGCGACCTTGAAGTCGACATCGGCCTCAAGTAGGGCCATTCGAACTTCACGCAGCGCATCCTTGATATTGTCCTCAGTTATTTCGCTGACTCCGCGCAGCTTGTACCGTGCAGCGCGGAATCCCTTGGTCAAGACGTCCAGCATGAATCACACCTCCTCACAGATTGTTCTCCAGGAAGTATATGAGCACGAATTCTTCAGCCGTGCGTTTGGGCCCGGGCGAGCTGGTGAGGCGTCGTCCCATGGCCTTGATGAGACGTATTTTGAAGAATTTGTACAGCCGTAGTGCCAGCTCGTGGGCTCCATCATTCCCGGAGGAACCATTCATGTCCGGTTCCATCATGTACGAGCCGTCGGTCACGGGAAAACCGTGCTCGTCCAGCCTGACCGGAACATCCACCAGTCCCTTGTCCTCTATCTCTTTTTCCAGTTCTTTCAAGACCTCATAGGGTACGCCAAAAAGAAATTCCTTGAAGGCGTAAACGACTTCTTCGTTCGTGGAGTGTTGTGTGAAGTATTCGAAAAAATGGCTGGATGCCCCCAGCCGCACCATCTCGAACAGTTCATGTACCCCCAGCATGGAACCGAACACTACTTTCGTCTTCTTTCTGGCTTCCCAGATGGATTCCATGAGAGGGGCGAAGTTACGTGATGTGGCTTCGACAGAGGTATCCTCCCACAATCGGATGAGGTATCTGACGCCATTGCGCCTTGTCTCGTAGGCAATTTCACTGTTGGTTGCCACATCTGCCAGGAGATCGGCAATCATGCGGTTGTATATTCGGTTGGACAGTGCATGTTCCACTCCGTGAACGAATGAAGAGTAGTTCGGATGATCGGTGAGCACATTCTCTACGGCCTTGCCGACCAGCTTCCAGAAGTATATGAGCAGGTCTATCATGGCTCGGCCCATAACCGTGCGTCCAGGCAGATTGAGCTCGAACTCATCGGGTGTACTGGATGAGAGCCGGTTGACTAGAGTATCGAAGGATCTTTTTTCCGCACCAAGCCTCTGTTCCTTCAGGGGATTGGGCAGCTGGACCGCCACTGCGTGCAGGCGCAGGATTCGGTCCCGTTTGTATACTATGTGGTTGATGTAATCGGCTGCATGAGAGCTCTCACTTTCGAACAGAGCCTCGAGTACTTCATTTATGAAGTTGTATTCATATTCCGCATATGGGCCGATGGGTGGCGCCAGCCTCCCTGGAATCTGACGGCGAAGCAATTTTGTGAGATGTTCAGTCATATTTGCCTGGGGCTGCAGGACAGGGGAGTCGTTCCTGCAGAAACGGATTATCTGTAATAATACCGTACGGTCAGGAGAATGGAGAGCAGGGAGTCAGTCGCAGAGTCCGCGTTTCTTACGCCCTTACCGTTGAAATCTAGATTCATCTGGAACCATCTGAAGCCGGCTCCTGCTTCGAGAGATGGCATGATGAGATAATAGGCGCCCAACTCGGCATGAAGGCCAAAGGCAGAGGCCTCTCCGTAATAGGCACCATCAGCTATGGCACCGACAGCCATGGGGAGTGCGATTCCTAACCGGCCGTCGATGGTAAGACGGTTGGAGAGGGTCTGGAAGGCAGCGCCCATGGAGGGCTCGAGATATGAGTACTCTACTTCAGGGCTGTCTATGAGTGATGGTGTCTTGTAGGTCCACTGGAATTTACGGTATTCGAAACGGGGCATGAGCCACACCGGACCCAGGTGATAACGCCAGGAAATTCCGAATCCCATATTTACGATGGTGGTATCCACGTCCTGGTCGCTGTTGTTAGCGGGATGCGTCTTGAATCCGAAGACGGCGCCCAGATCGAAGGTCACACCCAAGCCAGTCAGTAGAGAGTTATCTTTCATGAAGAAGGTTAAGGGATATGCCTCGATGTTCACGGTGGGCATGGGGGTCAGGCCCGTGGTTTTGAGATATGGCTCAGACGAGGGGGAGAATTCGAGATTCCTGTTGAACAGGTCTATCGTGAGTCCAGCACGAAGCTTCCACAGTGTCGAATCGTGGATGGGTTTGGCCTTTTTGACCGTAGGTGCTACTGGCTCGTCTTTTTCTTCTTCCTTGAGGACCGTTTCGGCTTCTTTGTCCTCCACCTGCTCTACAGGCTTTTGCTCTTCTTCCTCCTCGGGGATGTATTCTTCGATATTCTCCATGTTTTGGAG
>JALWFW010000226.1 GCA_027013865.1 Polyangiaceae bacterium
AAGGAGGACCAATCATGAAAACTCTTTATTATCAAGTAATTACATTACTTTTGCTGCTTACCGTACCCGCCTTTTCAGGATGCGGACACCATTCGGACGGCTCTAAGCCAGTATGCGGAAATGGAATTGCCGAAACAGGGGAACAGTGTGACGGAGAGGATATTCCTAACACGTGCGAAAACCTGGGATACACCGGCGGAATCCTGGTCTGCACTACACAGTGCACCCTGGATGCATCTTTGTGCATCCACTCGGATAGCAACAATGGGTCCAACAATGGGTCCAACAATGGATCCAACAATGGATCCAACAATGGATCCAACAATGGATCCAACAACGGGTCTAACAACGGGTCTAACAACGGATCCAACAACGGGTCCAACAACGGGTCCAACAATGGATCCAACAATGGATCCAACAATGGATCTAACAATGGTTCCAACAACGGGTCGCAGGAACCACTGGTACGCATTGCCACAGGCTACTACCATTCTTGCTTCATACCTGACGATATGACTGCATGGTGCTGGGGCTCGAACAGCTCGGGTCAGGTGGGATATTCCACGGGAAGCGAATACGAGTATCACACACCGATGCCAGTACTCGTCTCCGCAGGTAACCAACTGTCCGGAGTGCTTGCCATGGCTGGCGGCTACAATCACACCTGTGCAATACTCAGTGACTCCACGGTACGTTGCTGGGGGGACAACAGCAGCGGCCAGCTTGGTAATGGCTCTTTTTCATATTCACTATCGCCGGTACAGGTCATCACCGAAGACGGCAGCGTGCTCACGGATGCCACCATGATAGCCGCTGGCGAATGGAACACCTGTGCCGTACGCACCGATGGCTCTGTGTGGTGCTGGGGAAACGGGGTCGTGTCCAACGGGAATGAATTCTTCTCGGATCTGTCCACCGCTGTTCGAATCACCGATATCACGGGAGCCTCACTGGACGGTGTCACCGAGGTGGGTACCGGAGAAAGGTTCGCCTGCGTACTTCGCTCCGATGGTTCCGTATGGTGCTGGGGTGATGGAGACTTCGGCCAGCTCGGCCAGGGCGACACTCAGCCCTCCCAGGTGCCCCTAAAGGTCTGGCTGGACTCCTCGACTCCGCTGGATCAGGTGACTGACATCGATGTAGGGGAGAACCATGTATGCGCCGTACGCTCTGATGGCTCTGTGTGGTGCTGGGGCCTTGGCCAGTATGGCCAGGTGGGGAATGGCACCACCGACAACCAGTACAGGCCAGCAAAGGTACTCATGGAAGACGGTTCTGACCTGACCGATGTGGTTGAGGTCAAGTGCGGAACCAGTCACACCTGCGTGCTGCGCTCCGATGGTTCCGTATGGTGCTGGGGCTCGAACAGTGCCGGAGAGATGGGCAACGGCACGGTGAACATGAACGACTATGTTTATCATCCGGTTCAGGTTCTGGCCAGCGCTGGCACCAGCTTCACCAACGCAGTACAACTCGACGCAGGAAATGGCCACGCATGCGTGCTGCGCTCCGACGGTTCCGTATGGTGCTGGGGATACAACATATACGGACAGATTGGAGCAGGCGGAACCGACGACGCCTCCTACCCGGAGCAAGTAACAGCCAGCTGGAACAACTGAATTACAAAAAATCCTTTTATATCAACAGGTTATACATCAAAGCAGCAAACCTTTCGGTCCGGGGTCCCAGGACGAAGATAGAAGATACATATTTCCTTTAACATGCCGGTACAGCAGTAGTAATGATCGCTCTCATGAAGACGTCAACCGCCCTTCTAGCATGCTGCGTACTGATCGCCACACTCTCGTGCAGGCATACCGACAGCAAGAATCAAAAAAACGTGCTGTCTACGGTACACGCAGTTTTAGTACCCATAACCGCCCTCTCTCGGAAACAGTTCGAACAGGATGCAGCCACGGTGAAAAAACGCCTTGAGGCCCTGCACCTCATGTTCATGAAACTGGAAGAAGACGGTCAGTCACTTCACCTTACGTTCCGGGTACCACCACACAACAATCAGGGGACACGCATCCTTAGGGACGTATCATGGCTCATCTCCCACACTGGACGGTGGTCCGTGCATCCCATAGCCCCTCTTCCACCGGCCGACAGGCTGCCGCGGGAGGTCACCCGGGGTACATTCAAATCCATAGACACCCTGTCTAGTGCACGCAAAGACACTCTCACCTCATTCTTAGACTCCCTAGGGGATCCGTATCCCAGAACCTGGGTCCTGATGCGCGAAACCGAGGATGCGGGTGGCGTTATATGGCATGCCTTCCTGGTGGCTCCCAAAGTACAGGCCTGGGTAAAGGGCAGCCGCATCACCTACTCCTCCCCCGCTCCTGCGGCCCTCCTGCTGGATGACATGCCGTGGACTGCAGGGATGGGCGGCTCCATAGAAATTCCGCGACCTCGTATGTTCAGTGTGCTGTCAGCCAGCAGGCTTCACGTGCCCTGGAAGCTTCAGCAGGTATCGTCATATACCAGCCTGAGCCAAAAATGAGTTACTGCACACTGAAGATGCTATCCGGGCACCGGCCTGACTCAGGGCAGTCGAATCCTGTTTTCCAGGCACCGAACACTGACTGTCCGTCGGGTGTCCAACTTAACTCAAAACTCCAGCCTTCAAGACAGACCTCAAATGGCATGCTAGGAAAAAGTTATTTAATTACAATAAGTTGCAATCCATATTAACCGACCGTAGCAGGTGGCACGCTTTTTGCATTAACTTCACGACTGGACCGTAGGAGACACAGGGATCCGCCCGCCGGGGGTGTCGCGCGCGCCTTTGGCGGGGGTGGTGGACGATCCGCCGTAACTCACATACCTCACCCGCACCCCGGAGTGAGAAAGCGCGCCTGAGCACATGCGGTGATGCCGACCACCTCGGTGGACCATCTCGGTGGTAACCACCGAACTTTGGTTTGGGTTGGTTGCCTCGGCGTGGCCTGCCGAACTTCGGTCTTGGCCGCGCTTCTGGCGTCGGATGCCCTGATTTTGGGGCGCTGTCACCGCTCGTGCAGGGCGACTGACGTTTTTTCGAAGGGGCTGCCAGTGGGGACGTGACAGGCTTGTCCGCGAGTCC
>JALWFW010000227.1 GCA_027013865.1 Polyangiaceae bacterium
GGGTGTATGCCCGTGCACTCATAGAAACAGGACGTCTGGCAAAGGCCCTCGAGGTGCTAGAAGAGGCCATGAGAATCACGGAGTCTGCCGACGATCTGGGTAAGCTGGAGGGCGACGTTTATCACGCCCTTGGTAATGCCTATTATTACAACGGACAGTACAGGGACGCCATATCGTCTTATGAGAAAGCCCTCGAGCTGTTCCAGAAGTACGGTCGCCGAACCCAGGAAGCCACCATATTCATGAACCTTGGATATCTCAGCGCCATGGCCGGTGAGTACGACAAGGCTCTCGACTATTACGGTAAGGCCTACCGCATAGATATAGAGAAGGGTGATCGCCTCCATACGGGCGCAAAACTGGCCAATATCGGCGAACTGTATGTGGAACTAGGTAACTTTGCCCGGGCAGCCGACTTCCTTCACAAGGCGCGTAGGCTTTCTGAGCAGGCCAAAGATGCCTCCACCCTCGGAGACGTGCTCCTATCCATCGGCATGCTCAGGATGAGGGCGGGACGTTACGACAGTGCCCTCAAATATATAAATGAGGGTCTCAAGATAGCGTCCTCCCTGCGTTCGGTGATAGACGAGATAAGGGGCAGGATTCTTTGGGCTTTTACGCTATTGCTGAATCCCGATGGGAATGCTGAAGAGGCACTCCAGCAGGCCCGCAGGGCACTGGAACTGAGCATGAACGCGCAGGTTCCCCATGCAAGGATACAGGCGCAGATGCTCATGGCTTGGGCATATCTAAAGAAGTGGCGTATCGAAGACGCCCGCCGTGCCTCCATGGAAGCAGTGAGCATGCTTTTCGTGGAAGAGCTGGTACCTGCCCGGGATCAGGTGCTTCACATCCATGCTCACGTTCTGTGGGAGAGTGGGGATAGACGTCTTGCCAGGCGATTCATTGGGCTGGCCCGTAAGGAGGTGCTGCGCAAGGCTGGAAACATCAAGGATCCCAAGTCTCGCAAGATGTTTCTCGAAGCCTATCCTGCAAAGGAAATTCTCGAGGAAGACGAGAAATGGCAGACGTGATTGCTGGACTTCTGTAGAATTGCTCAATGATTTTAGATAGTTAAGCATCGCATTTTCCGTGTTTGCAATAGCCGGGCAGCCAATGTGATTCATAAGTGGACATACGGTATGCCGGTTTCGTCACATCTCGCGTCCATACCGTGCCCCCTTTTTCATTTAGCATCTGTTTGCACTACCTATATCCCTTTTGCGCCTCCCTCCGCCAAATCATTCCATTCCCATGAAAGTGCATTTTCGCATCCGGTCATATCCTGACGCACAAGAGCCTGCCCCTCATGTCCTGAGGCACTGAACCAGCCGCCATACCTGTCCACCACGCGTCCTTTCTCGTCTAGCAGGAAGAGTTTTTGTCCTTTACCATTCAGAAGGCCTCTGCCGGCTATCCTGCGTCCAGTCACGATGACCGTGTTGGCGCCTTTTACGGTATCCGACTCGTGTGGGCACGACTCCTGCGAGAAATTCTGTGTCACAATGGCGAAAGTTCCGTATCCCGGAATGGTCCCTGACAGCGTGTTTTCTTCCACATCGTCATCGTCCGGCACTTTTTCGGGGCTGTCCGTAAGTATCCAGCCGTCGATTGAAAGATCGTGTGCCTGAAGGTTCTTTATGACAACCACCTCACAGTCCGGTTCCTTGTCCGTGGGATTGGCGAGAATGGTATCGATGACGACTCTGTGGGTAGACCATGTGAAGGCAGGAGGCGGATTCATGGTGTCCGTCATGAAGGATGTCCCTTCCATGCCAGTAAATATTACTGCTCCCTTGGTGCTGTTGATTACCATGGAGCCTTCTCCTGGCGCAAAAAAGTAACGTTGCCACTCGGAGTACTCCCCTTTGCCCATGGCCAGAAGAGGCACGTTGGACTTCCATGATACAGTGAGGCATCTTCCGTCGTTTTCGGCTCGTATGCCGCTTATTTTGGGGGAGGCCAGCCAGGAATGTGAGCCCGTGGAGAACCATTTCATGTTCAGCCATGGATGTACACGGCTGCTGGTGGCTGGTGCTTTCAGGGTATACCTGGCACCCGGCTTCGGAGAGCTAGACAGAAGGTAGCCTGTACACCAACCAGGAGGACATCTGAAAGGCGTTCCCATCGCCCTGAGGGTTATCGACTCGCCGGAGTCGGAGGTGATGAGGAGTTCTGGCTCGAATGAGGGAACTGGCATTGCCAGGACGGTCCACACGATGTTGCTGGGGACGTCCTTTTGTTTTGGGGCGGGGAACACCGGCACCGGACAGTGCATGCCGTCAGGGCCGTTCAGTGATCCGGCGGTGAACCTCGCCATTTGTACTTCATTCCGTAGATACGGGCCAGTCACGAGTACGGTGTAAGTCTGTCAGGTTGCCAAGTGCCCCAGCGAGGTCGCACTGACAGGCGACGGGCCTGTCTTAGCCATGTGGCATCCAGGGTGAGGGCCCGGTGGCTCTTGGACAGGTTCATATCGGCCGCATCCTTCACGAATGCGCTGTCAACTGGGGACTCGTAACATCTTCCTTCCATGCACCATCCTCTGCACAGCGGATTGCAGGGTCCTGCATCGGTGTCGGGAATCACGAATACCCGAAGCTCCTCGGGTACTCGTGGCAGTACTGTTGCATCAAAGGAACCGTGCCAGGGAACGGACCGGCTCCACGAGGAAATTTCCGCTGGGCTCACGGGAGAACACCCCACCAGCCCGGCGGCTGCCAGATGAAGAGTAAAAAACACACACGCTGCCATGAGGGAATGATTCCTTCCTGGTGCTATTCTCATGTATCAGTACCTCCGCGGCCTTTATGCACGTTTCGTGCCAGGCGTTTATTCCCCTGATACTCAAAGGATTTTTCTGACTAGAGTGTATGTCCTCAGGGTTTAATGGACACCCTGACGGATATTCCTGATGGATGCTGTAACGTCTTCAATGGGCGTGTGTGAAAAAAGTTCAATAATTTCAAATAGTTATATGACAAAAGTCGCCCTGCAACAGATATATACCCCTAAAATGGAAGACTGAGCAGGATGGGGGATAAGTGGTAACACCCTGGAA
>JALWFW010000228.1 GCA_027013865.1 Polyangiaceae bacterium
TAATTGAATTCCTCATTCACAAGCAGAAGGGATATCAGCATGCGCTCAAACCATTCTGGATGGCGGTAGCCGCCAAAGAATTTTGAAGCCAGCTTATCATGCCCCCTCACAGATTGCCTTACTGCTTCTATTGTATCTTTCCTTGGCCTTCTGAGGGCATCTTCAACTGTATGAAGGAATATCGCCGAAAGATAAGTTGTTATCTCAGCTTTCTGCCCTATTTTGCTCTTGTCTTTGATGTCATATTTGGTTCCATATGCTTTTATCCGTGTGCCAACTGAGAGCTTCTCCTCACTGAACAAAAGATATTCCTCGCCTCGATCGGAAACAAATCTATACATATAAAAGGGCAGGGAGAAAACATCCATGCGCTTTTCGCCTCTCAGGCTTGGCTCCCCAAACACGCGCAGGATGTAATCAATGTCCCCACCCTCGGATTTGCGGGCGTAGATAGTGGCTACTTCCACATTGTCGGGGGTATCTTTGAAAGTGGAAATCACTCTGCCTGAAACTATGAAAGACTTGTTAACAAGGAACACAACCTTCTGCTCTTCTTCCCATATCTTCTTGGAAACCTCTATCAGGCTCTCTGTATTGGCATCGTTCTTAACTTTCATGAATATCTTGTCGTCAGGATGCAAAGATGCCATTAGCTTCACAGTATGGAGAAAGCTTTCATCAACAGCCACCTCACTCTTTTTCTGTGCCTGAACAATCTTTGCATAATCCGAAGTTAGAAGCTCCTTTAGCGTAGAGAGCTCAGGCGTGAGCTCAACTCCAGAAGCCTTCTCCAGCCCATCTATTATTTCTATCATTGTCTTGAAATCCCTATTTTTCCATGCACCCACAAACTCCTCCATGGGCTTCTGGTAATCCATTATGTTCCCGCCCCTATCTTTAACTATCTTCAAGACATAGTTTGTCAATACAGTAGAGGGGCTGAATGTCACCGATATCACCCTATTGTCTTGCTGTCCCTTTCTTTCTCGGCTTTCTTCAGTAGCTTCTCATATTTCTTGAATATTGACACAGCCTCTTTCTTCATCTTTATGTTTTCTTCAAGATCCTTTATAGCCATTTCCATGTTTGATAGCTCGTCGCTCAGCCGTCCTTTCAGCTTTTCCGGAGCAGAGCTGAATGCTCTGTTTACAAGAGCATAAAACCACTTATAATATGCCAAAGTATCCTTCAAACCCTTCAGCAAATCCTTATTTTTCTTGTATGATTCTACAGCCTCTTCAAGGCTCATTTCCCGCTTTGTCACTATTTCTATTTCAAATGCCTTTTTCTTAGCATTGTATTTCCAATCCTCTTTCCTATCAATAAGCTTTCCCATTTCATCACCTCATAAGCTTTATTGCCAGAAGCATCTTTCGATCGGGCTCTGGCTTCTGATAATCAATCCATTTCGCAAGCCTCGGCCTGCCAGCCTTCCTGTTGTATGTTCCCGCCAGGCGCATAATTTTCTGCGGATAAAAGTCAATATCAGCAACAATATGAGATGGATTGGCAACATGAACAAATTCCTCCCACGCCCACTTCTGAAATTCATTGATATTCTGGAATGCTTCTGGGGTGGCATAAATCGTCGGTATGGAATAATACAAATGAAACCCCGTGCCTGACAACAATAGAGAGCCCCTGGAAAATCCTTTCAGAACCATGAAATTTCTGAATGTTTCTATTTCCTTTGCCATTTCAGATAAATATTTCCCATCAAATTTGTCTTTGTCCGCCCTATCAAAATCAAATACAACTACAGAACAGCTCATTGGCTCCTGCTCGTCATTGTAATCAGCTATGCCAACAGAGATATTGTCATTGAAATGCTTTCCAACAATCCCAGCTATGTGAAAATATTTGGAATCCGAATCAAAGCTGGAAGGTATCCAGTATTTCTTCCCGCCCCAATTTCCGTAGGCGCGTATGTGAGTAATATATTTGTGATTAAGAAAAGCAAGATGAAGCTCCGTCTGTTCCCACCAATTCATTTCATCACCCGGAGGGCTTTCTGGTATCCTGCCACAAGGCTTTCCAGGTAGAAAGAGAGAGTCTCGTCTTTTGTTGTGGCTTTCCATTTCCTTGCTTCGGCTATCCGTTGTTCAAGGAACTCAGAAAAAGCCTTCCTGACCTCTTCATTCCCTTCCTGCTTTATAATCCTTGCCAATTCCGCCCATTTCATTCTTATCACCCACTTCTCCTTTCAGCTTTGCCGAGACGGCTTTCCATTCATAATTCAAATACCTTTCAACAGTATCATTTGCAACTTTCATTGCGTATTTATCCCATTGCCCTCGAACAGCGACCTTCAAGTTGCTGTAAACAGAATTCCATAGCTGAGAATACATCAAAACTCTTGGTGTAGATGGGAGAGTTCCAAGCATTTCGTAGGTCTCATCCAGGGTGGCAGCAGAATTCAACAACTGCTGCCTTTTCTCTATCAACTTATATAATATTTCCCACGATTTCATTTCCATCTCCTTTTCAATATCTTCAGCATGCGAAGGACTTTGCGCTTTCTTATCCTTTCATGCAAAGCCTCCTCAAGACCTTTGATGTATCCATACTCATAGGGGATTGGCTCAGCATCAACGAACTCGCAATATCTTGCAAGGGCTCCGCTTCTCACTTCAATCTGCCTCATTATCTCCTCCTTGCTCATCGTCTTTGCGTCTTCGAGCGCCCTTGTCTTTCCTGCGTCGAACTCTCTCTTTTTCATCTTTTATCCCCTTTCTGACATGCATTGTCCTCCTCATAATTATTGCCCCCATTCATATTTAAAGATTTTGCCCTTCCACGCTGCTGATCTGGCTGAACAAATCAACCATGAGCTCATACAGCTCCTTGCCTTCCGGGGTTATTTCCACAAGCTTTTTCTGTCCCTTCGGTATCTTCCTGACCAGACCCCGCTCTTCCAATATTTTCATCGCAGGGTAAATGTTGTAGTAAAGCTTGCTGTTGCGCCTGATTTCCCTGATGGACGGAAGCTTCTTCTTGTAAAATCTTGCAAAGACAACTGCATTCAGAGCACGATAAAGGAAAGCAAGAGAAACTGTGTGAACATCTGGAATGACATTCCTGATTATTCTGGCCTGAAGCCTTGGAATAGAAGCTTCCTCGGTGAATTCCCTCCTATTTCGTTTTCCTTGTTTGGCCCAGCCCAACTTGCTGAATAGCCTCCATGACCGGGTGGCCACTCCCGCGCTGTGCCCTGCCATGGCCACATCTTTCTCAGTCAGGCTTCTTGCGTTGCCGAGCACATCGACAATTGTATCAAGCTTGAGCGGCATCATATATCCTCACCGAACCTCTCAACGAACTCTCCGAGCAATCCCTTCTCGTTAAGGAACTCCTCCATGAGCTCCATCCTGTCCCTGCAATCCTGCAACTCTGTGGAGCAGTCTGCCTCCTGCTCTTCAATTTCCTCTTCAAGCTCAAGAATTATCGAAATTAATGCATCCCTTGAGTAATCCTCAAGCTCTTCAGCAATGTATGACATCTGTAATCGCCTCTTCTGCATACCTGCTTATCTCTGCTTTGCTGAATCCGTTCTCTTCCATGTCCATCACTTCTTCAGCCAGGAGCTCAAGCTCAGCTTCCATGGCTTCCCGTTCATAACATTCCTCGCAAACGGCGATGTCATCAAGCATATAGACACCGCCACTCAGCTCTTTCCCGCAAATCTCGCATTTCATTTCATTCACCTCTATCTATATATGTGCCGTAAAGTATTTAAAGATATCGCCTGAGCAATAGATAAATAACAATGGCTAAAATATATCCAATAGACCATCCAATTATCCAGCTAATCAACACAGCGGAGTCGGACATTTCAACCACCTACTTATGAAAACTTTACGGTCTCTTCCTCATCATACGGATCTTTATAATCCTTTGGCAGGGGCTCGTAGAGAAATGCCACAAATTTGCCACGATGATGCTCAAACCCCATATCTGCCAGATCAGGCCACAGCTCCGCAGGAACATCTCCTTCAATTATTATGCTGTGTTGAATCTCCTTGTCCACAATAATTTCCCCATTTTTACTCCGGCCAGCAGTCACCCAAGCGTTGTATTTGAAGTCAATGTGGTGCTCAATCAAAAAGCTTGCTATCTCCTTAACTTTCTTAACCTCTTTATTTCTCATCATTTCAATCGCCCATAAACAGAACAATAACCCCACGGTAAGGATCAGGATAAACCCTCGCCACAACACCAGGATAAAGATGCATCTCTGTCAGCTTGTTCTCGAGCATTTCAGCGAGAGCTTCGAAGATAGGCTGTTCAACATCGCCGCCGTCAACCTGGATTTCAACTGCATTCTCGTCCACAGCATATTTGAACTCCTGGAGCTCATCCTTCAAAATGTATTCTGCAATATTCTTCACGATCCCTGCAATCTTCGTCCTATATTCCCATTCAATAGCTCCAACGGAGCTCACAAATTCAACTTCGTCTTCTCCCATTATAGATCACCTCTTCTTCGTGGCAAACACTATGTGAAGAACATCCGCTTTCTCAGCAGTAAGGAAAACCAGGGCAAACCCCTGCTTCTTCATGACTTTGAGGAACTCCAGGAAAGCCGGGCCCATCATGCCATCAGTCCTTACGGAAATCCCGAGAATCCTGTCATCAACTCCCATGATATGCTTTCCAAAGCTTTCATACCCCTTCAAAAATTTCAACAGGCGTTCAGAGATTGCCCCAGCCTTCTTTTCATATTTAGCCCAGGCCTTTTCAACCTCCTCAACCCTCTTGCGCTCAGCAAGATGATATTCCTCACCAAAAGTTTTAGCCATTCAACTCACCCCCTATACCACTCCGTGGCGATCCTGTCGCCATCTCGGTAGGCATAAATCTTGAAGACACGCTCAACGCCAAGATTCTCACGGAGGTATTGCTCGGCGTGGCGAAGTTGCCTATAGGCCTTGGCACGGGACTTTTCCCTATCATGAGACTTCACCTCCACCACGACAGCGTAATGCCAGTTGCCAGCGATGCCAAAGAGATCCATCTCGCCAGCCTTTCCATCAAGCGTTTCGTATTCCTGTTTCGTAATGACAGCATCATAAAGCCCTTTGCCACGCATACTCTTAGCAAGAACATCTATGATCCTGTCATGCTGATTTTTCCCATAGATATAATGCATTTCATTCACCCCCCTCAACAAGCTTCACCAGATTGGCAAGAACATCTTTCTCATGGTCAGGAGCGATCCAAACAAGATATTCAAAATCCCGCTCCACGCAAAGGCCATGCCTGTAATCGGTCGTAACCTCATATATCGGATAGCCCTTGTAGGCTTTGTTCTTGCCCTGATATATTCCCAAAAACTTCGTCTTATACACCACCATCTTTCTCACCTCAAGATAAGGCAACCATATATAGATGACAGGAGGAAAGCGCGCGATTTAAATGGCGCCTCACATATTTCCTCGCTCCGAGCGGAGCCATTCGCCCCATGCGCCAACACGGTGCACAGCAACGGCAACGGCCCCGCCCGGATCTTCGCTGGCATTCGCATATATTCATATATTCGCTCGCAAAGTATTTAAAGATATCGCTCCCGAAACATCACCTTTCGCAACTATAAATCGCCGATGCTCGCTGGAAACATAGATATGTATATAATATAGTAAGCCAACGAGCGAAGGGAAGAGCGAAAGTGCGAGCGGATTAAACCTGCCTTCCTATTATTGGCTTCCATTTTGTTTTTTCTTTTAGCGAAGCCATGCGAATGAGGTGAAGAGAAATGGCATGGAATGAAGATGAGGAATATGGCGAGGCTACTGTCGTAGCCTATGGAGAGCGCCATACGGTGTCTCTCCCAGCGACACTTGGCAGCGTTGTAAACCGCTACATCAGAAGCGGCAAGGACGATGTTTTCCTGAACGGAGAACTGATGACATCCAGCGATGCCAGCCTTGAACTTCGCGATGGAGACGAAATCGAGATAAGAAAAGCGGTAGTGGCAAAAAACGGGGGGCAGTGAATGCCTTCCCGATTTTTTTTCTTTTTATTGCACGACAGGAGGCGGTGAATATGAAAATAAAGGACGAGATTAAAAAAGAAAAGGGAGAAACGGAGACCGAGGAATACGATGTGGAGTTCCTCGGATTTAACGAGAAGGAGTTCCGAGCAATAAAAGAACTCCTAAAACGAACTTCTTTCAGTTTTACTAATCCGAATCCAGAGCGATTCAGCGTTCTATCTATGACCGTAAATGAGAAGCGAGCAGTCATAGAAATTCTCGATAAAACCGGCGAAATAAAATTCGCCATAAAGAACGACAAGAAATACATACTCGGCGAACCACTTTCTACGGGAAAGCAGAAATACACGATAACAGTGGAGAATGGCCAGATGAGCGTAAGGACGAGCAGGGATAATCCCAATCCGCACAGATATTCGAGTGAAGAGAATGTCTGCACGGGAAATTCAAAGACGCCAGAGGAGTTTCTTCTTGCGCTTGACACGGTGAATATGGACAGCATAGCGCACCACGGGAGAATAACTGACAAGATTGACGAGATGTTCGCCGAGGACAAAGTAAAGCCTGCGGGCTGGGGCGAGGTGAAGGAAGATGAGAACAGTGGAACTGAATGACGAGGAGGAAGCCATTGCTGATGCGCTTCTTTCAGAGAACGAGCTAAAGACAGCTCTTGCGATTAAAGACATTGATGCCATGAAAGAGCGAATAAGAGAGCTTGTGAAAAACAAGCTTCTCGATAAGATAAAAGTTTGCCTTCGAGAAACAACAGCGATAATCGGATGCGGGGCATTGGGAAGCAGGGTTGCCGATTACTCCTGGCGAAGAGGCGTGAAGCTTTTGCTCATTGATTACGACAAGGTTGAGCGAAAGAACCTCGAGAAGCAGCTGTTTTTCGAAAGCGATATTGGCAGGTTCAAGGCCGAGGTTCTGGCCGAGAGATACAACGGCGTCGCCCTTATTGGAAAAGGAGAAGAGGCAGCGAAGCTGCTGTCGCTTGCCAACGAAGTCATAATAGCGACTGACAAAGGGACTGCTGGACTGATTGGAGAGGCGATTGCCCAGCATGCTTCAACGAAGTATGTGGCAATACTTCAAAACGATTTCAACAGGATTTCAATGGCAGTCATAAAGGCGAAGGATGCGAAAGAAGCGTTCCCACCGGGCTGGGTTAACGAGGGATACGACGCAGAGCACACGATTAATGATACGCTTCTGGCGGTCGCAGCGTTCTTCACAAAGAGCATGATGTCGGGCAAAGTGATAACAATAGACGACCCAGCGGTGATTTCAAAGAAAGCTCTAAACGAAATTCACAATAGCATTGCGAAGCTGGACGAGAGGATACTTGACGAAATTGATGAGTTGATAGATGATTATTTGTGAGGTGATATGAATGGGTTGGAATGAAGAGAAGGTTGTTGAGTTGAAAGGAGTGACGGACAAAGTCACGATTGGCGAAGATGTCTGGAAAGTGAGCGAATGGCTGTGCGAGCTGTTCCCGAACCATGAATGGCATTTGCGAATGTTCGGAACGGTTGAGGAAATGGACAGCCTGCGAAAGCATTTCCATGTCCAGAAATGGCTGATAACGAAACAGGTTGTGAGCGGAGCGAGCGTGGAAACTCCCGAAGATGAGGAGACAGAGGAAGAGGCAAGGAGGGAAATTGAAGCGTTTGAAAAGAAGACAGGGTTAGCGTATCTTGGAGTGTTTCACAGCCACAACAACATGGGCGTATTTTTCAGCGGGACGGACGACGAGGACTTGATGAGCTACAACCTCGGGCTCGTCCGAAATAACAGAGGGGAAGTTTACGGGAAGTCGTGCGAGCACAAGGACGGCTATGCCATAGTGAAGGAGCTCGAGATTGAAATCGAAGGGCAGGAGAACGAAATTCCCGAGTGGTTCAAGAAGATAGTAGAGGAGAAAATAAAGAAAATAGAGATTAAGAAATACGAAAAGGAATTCCAGATTAACGATGCTGACTACGGATACTACAAGCGTGAGCAAAGGGATTTTTACAGCAACAACTGGGACGAAGAAGATGCGATGTATTGGGACGATGACCAACGCTTCAGATGGGAGTTGGAGCTGGCGAGGGACAGGATAAAAGACGCTGGATATGCGAGAATATGCCCATACTGCGGTTCGGTGATGGAAAACGAGGAAAAATACTGCCCATATTGCGGTGCGGAGACCGTCAAGATATTTGATGTCAGCGAGGCAAGGGAGATTTTGAAAAATTTGTTTGGCGAGGTGGTTGAGAATGACGTTTGAGAAGAAGGTGATTGAGCCAGAGGGTTGGACAGAGAGGCTGGCCGAGTGGCTCGAAGAGATTGAAAAAGACGACGGAACGAAGGCTGTAGAGCATACAGAGAAGGGATTGAAGATGTTGAAAGAGGCGATTGAAAGCGATGCTCCTGTCGGCGTTGCAGTGTTCATAGGAAAGGTCGTATTGGAGATGATGTCGACGATAGAGCTCACCGAGCCACGGGAAAGCCTTGACGAAGGGAGGAGATATGTGGGGTGATTGGAATGGTGAACTTCAGAGACAGATATATTGAGCTTTTAAGAGAAGAAAACCGCAAATTAAGAGTAGAAAATTACGAATTAAAGCGAACATTAGAATGGATAGGAATAATGAGTAAAGGAATGATTCCAGACGAGCTGATACGAATGGTTGGGGGACATTCTCGACGAGGTGATGAAAATGGAGAAGCATGGGGCGAAGCCTGAAGACAGGGAAGAGTATATTGAGGCGATTATGGAAGAGCTCGCGATGATGAGTGATGAGAAGTTCGGGGAGTTTGCGGTATGGTATGCGGGGGGCGACAGGCTCTTTGATGACATTGAAGAGAGCCTCCGATACAATACGATGGAAAATGTGAAAGCAGCGTTCAAGAAAGTGATTGAATTGAAAGAAAAAGCGAATGACACGAAGTGGAAAGCGAGAGCAAGGGAGCTGGAAACGGTTATGAAGGAGATTGAGGAGATGCTGGAATACGAGAGAAGCAAAAACGAGAGAGAGTTCGGCAAAGAAAACATGGAAATGGCGAGGGACAACTACGGCACTCCCGAATGGAGGGCGGGATTTGAAGAGGGACTATTCGCAGCCTACGACATGGTGCGAAGGAGGCTCAAGAGGATAGGAGGTGGCGGCGATGACAAAGGTGATTAAGATTGGAGTGGTTGATTCGAGCAATGTGGCAGTTTACTATAGCGACCTGCTGGCGGGAGGAGAAGAGAGAGTATTCATTCCATCAACCGAGCTGGAGGAGAAAGTCAGAAAGAGCATTCAGAGAATTGCAGCATTCCTGAATGCGGATACTGCAACGATAATAAAGAGCTTCGGGCGCACGCATTTTGTGGAGTTTCACAGGGGCAAAGACGATGTCAGCGCGCAAATAGTCTTTGAAGAAATGTTTGGAGATGCGGACGCACGGGAGAAATATAGAGAGATAGCAAATGAGATAGGGCAGAAGTATGAAGGAGATGTAAGGGTGAATCCACTTACGACCTTTACGCCGACAATAACTCTTCGGGGCGCCTATGATAACGAACAGGAAAGAGCCAGCTTCGAGTTCTTTGCGAAAATCATGGAGCTGTATGAAGCGAAGCTCAAGGAAGCTCCTGCTGGCGCAATATCAGGCGCAGTAATAGAGTATGAGGAGGAGGATGAAGATGAAGAAGATTACGATTGAGAAGACGGCCGAGAACGAGGATCTGGGCGAGGAAAGGAAGCGCGCAAAAGATTATCCAGAAGAGTTTTACAGCGACCTTGAGAGAGCAGTAGAGTCCATTGCCAGCAGATACAACGATGAAACGAGGGCAGCGGCGTGGAGAATGTTTGCAATTCTGTTCAGGCACCGAATGGTCTTCGATGAAGATGGGGCAGTCAACGAAGAGGGAACGACATTTGCGTGCTTGAATTGCGGGGGAACAACGATGTGGTATAGCGAAACAGTATATAGAGATTGGGACACGCTCCACGACGAAGATGAAACAGTTGACAGCGACAATTACGAAGAAAACCGAGAGTGCGTGCATTGCAGTCCTGGCGAAGAGCTGCCCGTAATCATAACGGCATTGGATTTGAGGACAGAAACGAGCGAATTCGAGCAGGCGATTGACGAGCTGAAAGCAGTTGCAACATCGGTTCCGCACGGAGTTGCGAAAGAAGCCATATATCTGCTGAACAGGGCGCTTGACAAAACGATAGGAGACGGAAAATGGTCGTTATGGTGATGGGCATGGCGAAGGAAATAAAGATTAGTGCGGTGGGGAAAGAGGAGAAGGACGAACTGCTGAAGATGGCACGAGAGAGATATGGAATTGTAGCATCAGACGAGTGGGAGCGCATACACCTGCATGATGTGATGAGACAGGTGAAGTGGGAAGACGAGATTGTTGAAAAGATGCGGGAAGCGGTCAGGAAATTGAGAAGAGGCGAGTCAGACGAGCCATACGACCCGGAAGATATGAGAGCAGCAGCGATGATCCTCGAGAAGATGATAGAGTATGGCGTCATCCTCCACGAACACGTCCTCAGCAGTTGCGTTTTCCTGGGCGTTGGCTGCGACTCAACAGAAGTTTCCTTCACCGAAGTTGTAGCAGGGGATTATGACACAGCAACGGGCGAAAAGATTAAAAAGGATTGGTTCGATTTTGACTACGAGCTGAAATGCGCAAAGTGCGGAATGGAAGAGTATTCAATATCATTCCGGGGGCGAATAGGGGACGTGAGAATGGTAGAAACTGCAAACGCCAGCATTCCGTCAGTATCCAGATATGACAGCGAAGATTTCCTTGAGTGGTTCCACGATTATTACAGAGAACATGAAGACGAAATTGATTTTGTGATTGTGGGCGAGATATTGCACGGCATCTGGGAGGAAATTATAGAAGAAGTTTAAGCGACAGCAAGTGCGAGCCTCGGGGAGAACAAGCCACATATACAACAGCGAGAAGGTCGGCGGGCATTTAAAAGAGAAGCCCGCCGCTCCCTCGCCAGAACTCGCTGGCCGTTCGGACGCCTTTTCGGCCGTCCTCGCCAGCGCATTCGGCGCGCTTTTTCACCATCTTCGCATGATAAAAACAATATCCAAATATATCCGAATTGGCTTATTTCTCTTTTTAACTCTTTCATCACTCGCTGGTGGCAACGCTTGAAGATATATAAAGTTTGCTGGACATATATATAGCATGACAATACAAGATTATGAAAATGGCGATTCTCCCAGCGATTTGCTGGGAGAGTTTGGGCTTCAGCCCAGCGATGTTTTTAGTGATTTTGCTGGGCGAGCCCATGGACGCCACTCGGCGTTTATGGGCGCCGAGTGGTATCAGGATTACAAGAGAGCGGTTGAGAGACTGCTCACAGCGACAAGGAACAGGGACAGCAGAGAGTTCAAAAGCGTCTTCGCCGTGCTGGATTGGACGAAGGCGCAAGAGATTGCCCGCCGATACAAGATGGCGGGCGAAAGAGAGATTAACAGTATAGAAGAGTATTACGAGGGGCTGCGGCGAGCAGCCCGCAGGGCAAAGCTGCGAGCCGCAAATCAGCAATTACAGCGATATGTCCCGGGGCTCATCAGCGAGCTCTGGGGCATCAGTGAACGCGACCTCCAGAGCGAGGTCAGGGACGCGCTCCGAGCCGTAAAGGAAAGGTTCGGAGCGAAAGCGGAGAAGACAGTAAAGCAAAAAGTGCGAGAGTTGCTCCTGCCAGCTGCGGTGGCGGGGGCGAGAATGAAGCGCAGGGACTTCAGCGATTTAAGCATAACAGAGCTGGCGAAGCTTGCCGTGAGCGGGCTTGCGCTGGCTCATAAGGAATTCCAGCAGAGCGGCAGCGAGGAGGCTGCCGAGGAATACAGCGTGGTCAGCGACATTTTCAGGGAAGTCAGCGAGAAGCTTCGGGCGCTCCGCAGGGCGGTCGAAGCGAAGCATGCCCCCGCCAGCCGGGGCGATGAGGCTGGCGAAGTATTAGGTGATTGAAATGAGTATGAAGACGATAAAGGAGACCGTTCAGGCCTGCCGAGAGTTGGTGAGGCAGGCACAGCGGTTGAACGGCGCCGCCTCGGCGGTCTTTGGCGAGGCCACCGAGATGGTTGATGTGGTCGAAGTGGTGATGCGCTGCTTCGACCATGTCGAAGAAGTCGCAGAAACCTACTGCGACTCCAATGACGACTGAAACGATTTTTTCTTTCTTCTTTATTATGCGAATTCTCCACAAGAACCTCCAGCGGGTTTTATGGAGGCCTTTTGCGAAGTAAAAGAACAGGCCGCCGCAGGCGACGCCGAGAGGCCAAACGAGGGATCCAGCGAAAACAAGCCATATACTGCGAGCCTCTGGCGAGGCTCTGGTATCTGCTTGCGAAAGCAAGCCATATATATTCCAGCGAGGGATCCGGCGCGCATTTAAAGCGAACGAATTTGCGAGCGATAACAGTGTTATATCCGTGCGCATGTGAGGTCGGGCATAAGGGCATGAGATAAAAGAGTGAGATAAAGAGCATGGAGTGAAGCGCACGGTTCGGCAGGTTTGGGTTCAGGTTCTGCTGTGCTGGTTCTCATGTGGATATATAATATAGGTGCTGGAATGCTGGAATTTGGTATATAATATAGGCATTGGGGCGAACGATAAATATATAAAGTTTGCTGGACATAATATGAGTATGAAAGAGAATATGAGCCGAGCCGAAACAGATGTTTCGGTTCTGGCAGAATTTGGAATAAGCGCTGATGACATTACATCGGCGCGCGAAAGCAGAGTAAGAACAATGTTGTCAGAAATAGAGCGTGAGAAACCGGCAAAAGGGTTTCTCACGCTTTACAGGGATAGCCAAAGTTCAAGGAACTCCATTACATCGGCGATGGAGTTCCTGCGCCAACATGGCTATAAAGCCATGTTGATTAAGAATTTCAGCAAAGTCAAGAGCAAACTCGCTGACGTGAAGGGTTATCAGGCGTCAGCTGGAAATCCAAAACGGACGGCAGTAATCCTTTTTATCAAGCGCGCGTGAGCGCGCGAGTTTTATCTTTTTTTTATCGCTGGGTTTATAACGCTGTTAAGAAATTTTTGTGAGAGTATATAAATAAACTCTCACATTTTTTGTTGTTGCGCAGAAAAAAGTGCGGAACAAACGGGGTGAGAGAAAAAAAAAAGTAGCGTTTTTATGTATGATATCATACATAACTATATATATTATATTTTTCCAACATATCGCGTTTGTTGTGTATATTTTTCTACGCAACAAAATTAAAATTCACTACTTAACCATGATTAAAGATTAAAATTCGTTCTGATGGCTTTGTCGGTCTTTTCTTAATTACTTTTCAGTGGCGGTCGGTTTATATTTGGTTTTGTTTGGCGTTCGGTTCTGTTTTTACTACTGTTCGGTAGCGATTTAACAGTGTTATATCCTGTTCGTTGAATGTAGAATATATAACATAGCATTTGCCGAATAGAAAAGTATTTAAAGCTTAAAAGGTAGGATAAAGAAAGCTTTAAATACTTTACGGTTCGTTTTGTGCGAAATTCATGTCGTTAATTGCCGAATAGAAAGCTTTTTAAAGGTTTTTGTTGGATTTTCCATATAAATTATATGCTACTGTATAGAGGTGGCGCTTTTAAATGGCTGGAAAACAATATATGAATATGACATGGAAAGAATTTCAGCAGGCTTGCCTGGAAATAGGCAAGCCTGCCAGAATAAAGCGATACAATGGCTTCATCATAGCGAAACCTGATGAAGCCTAAATCCTTTTTTTCTTTTTTCACTTTTTGATGGTTATGGATTTGTGGCTTGTGGGCAGGTGGGTTAGATTGAAGCCGAAGGCTAATATTATACCCCTGCCCGTCTCGAAAATTTTCAATGGCAAAACACGGGGTTCTATTGGCTAAAGCTCTCATCTTATTGCCTCGGCAGACCGGCTTTCCTTAGCTTAAGCTTGATCCATGTTCCTTCGTTTTCTTCTTCAGCCGTCACTTCTATTATTTCATACCCGCTGACAATGCGTCCCTTCAGGCCGAATATTGGCTCAAGCTCGATCTGGCCTTCAAGGTAATATATGATCTCCCTGGTATCCTCAACGATCCTCCCGCCCTCCAGCCTGGAATATGCCTCTGCCTCCTGTATGGCCTCAGCTCTCAGCACGCCCTTGCTCTCAATCTCCAGAAAATGCTCAAGGCCTGTAAACTCTCTCGGAACGTCGAAAATTCCCACAGAATCACCATATAACATACGCTTCAATCCTTTATATTCTTTTTGCTGCCGGAAAATCTCTTTCATAAACTATAAATACTGCCATCGCAAAAACTATAAATACTACTTATGCATAGTATATTTATAGCTTACGGGTGTCTAACCATGGATTCTTCTGACCCTATTTCGCAAATCAAGCAATCTGTTATTAATTTGGCCCTCCTTGGCGCCTCACCATCGGCGATTGCTTACAAGCTCTCCAAGGATGGCTATGACTTTACTCCCGGCCAGATAAACGACCTGCTCCAGCAGTGGGAACACGACATTGATATGGAGAGGGAGCTGAGGGCAGTTCTGGCCAAGCAAAGCATAAATGACATTGTGGCCAGGCTGGAGAAAAACATGCCCATCCTTGAGCAGATATTGCAGGAGGCCATGAAGAAAAACCGCTCCAAATCAAGCATAGAGGCTGTCAAGGAGATGAACCAGCTTCTGGCCAAGATTTATGAGCTCATTGCGGAAGTCCGTGCCATGGAAGCTGCCGAACAGCTCTCCGGCTCTTCACGCATCAAATCTGTTTACCGCTACGTTATTGACAACTTCCCTGCCATTGCTCCTTTAATTCCGGATGAGGCTTTGCGCAAGGCTGGCCTGGTGAGGATGGCTGAGCAGGAGATGGCGGGCCAGGATCATGATGGAGACTCATGAACTTGAAGAAGCCCTTAGCTTCGAGAAGTTCTTTGAATATGAATTCTGCCGGACATATGGCTATGTCTTTGAGCCGTTCCAGAGGCAGATTGCCAGAACCTTGCAACGGGAAAGGTTTACACTTACCAAGGTTGCCAGGGGGCATGGAAAGACTGAGCTGGCAGCAGCCTATGCCATATGGTATGCGAAATACAATCCGCGTTCGCGCATAACCATAGTTTCTTCTGCTGTTGACCAATCCACCAGGCTTCTGGCAAGGATAAAAACCCGTTTGGCCGACATTGGCTCTTTGCAATACCTCGTCCCGTCAGGCCCTGCCATAGGCATAAGCAAATTCAAAAACCGCAAATGGAATCAGACTTCCATTGTTCTCACTAATGAGTCTGAAATCAAATGCTCTTCTTTTACTGATACCATCAGGGGCTCGAGGAATGATGTCATTATTGCGGATGATATTTTGCGTTCGGATGGAACAATGCCTGTTTCTGATGCCATTGAGCTTTTCAATAGTGCTTTCATTGGCTCTCTGAACGAGGCCGGGCGCTCCCAGGTTCATATCTTTGGCACGCCAATCAGCCCCGACGACCTTCTTGCCTATTATTCAAAAACCGGGGAGTTTGTTGTCAATGAATATCCGGCAATCATCGATGGCAAGCCTGTGATGCCGTCCCGCTTCACTCTTGAAGATCTTGAAAGGCTGAAGCGCATCATGGGTGAGATTGCATTCAGCAGGGAGTATATGCTTCGCCCGATTCCTGCCGGTGCAGCTGTCATCCCGCCGGAGCTTGTGGAGTCTTCCATTACACCGTCAATCCCAGAAGAATTTGATTACATCATTTTCGGTGTGGATATTGCAATGTCAGAGGCTGTGGATGCAGACTATACGGTTGTGGCTGTCATAGGCGTCAAGGATGGCGTTGCTTTTCTTATCGATCTTATCAGGAGAAGGGGGTTATCTGCCGATGAGCACAAGGAGCTCCTGCACCATCTGTATCGGATGTATTCCCCCGATGAAATCGTTATTGAGAAGAATGGCATTGGCTTTTCTCTTGTCGAGGATCTTGAGCAGGAGGCTCTTTTGCCAATAACGCCATACAAGACAACCCGGGTGAACAAGGAAATCAACATTGGCCGCATCCGTTCCTTCATGGAGCAGAACAAGCTTTTCCTTACTCCTGTGGCTGAACTGGAAACTCTGCGTGAGGAGCTGTCCAGCATGGCAATAAAAAAGAATGGCCGGCTTGAGGCAATTGGCAAGCACGACGATACCGTTATGGCTCTTGCTCTGGCGTTATCTTCCGAATTTCTCGTGGAGGGATCTGGCAGGGCTCTTGGTCTGATATCGGACGGAAAATACATACCTCCGGAAAATGTTACAGATTCCGGAAGGATAATTGGAGAGGTGATTTAGATGCCATGTCCTTTTTGTGGTGGAACTCTGACCCGTGCAAAATCAAAGTTTGTTTATACTAAAGATGGGAAAAAACGCTATCGCTTATTGCGTTGTTCAAAATGCAGGAAGCTGTTTCTCTACGAAACTGCTGAAAATGTTGAAAACTTTAAATAGAACATTGTAGAATTATTTCATAGTGATAACAGGGTGATTTCATGGGAGCATTTGATTTTATCAAGGGACTCTTCAAGAAGGAAAGTCCTATCAGGGCTGTGAACTTCGTCTATAATGACAAGAAGATCCCAGACCCTTCTGGCTTTTACCTCGACTCTCAGACAGTGAAGAGTTATATTGACGCCGCGATTCGTGCTTATGTTTCAGTTCCCGAATTCGCTGCAGCGGTTGAGACATTGAAAGCTGACATTATAGCCGAAGGCTGGAGGTTGGAAAGCGACGATGAAAAAAGAATAAAATACATCAGGGAAACCCTTGATAAGTTGAACTTCAACCAGATTCTGGAAACATTTGTTACCGATTTGCTTGTGACTTCGAACGCTTTCCTGGAATTCAGGCCTATCCCCGCTGAGGTTTTCGAGGAATTTATAAAGATGCAGAAAGGCAGGAAGCCAAGCAAAGCATTTGCACTCTGGAACATTGCTCCCACTTCGATGTCAATATTTACTGATGAGCATGGCAAGGTTGTTGAATATGTGCAAAACTATGGTGCCGGTGATGCTGAGATTCATTTCAAGCCGGATGAAATTATTCATCTTTCTATTAATCGTCCTGCCAATTTGCCTTATGGAATTCCTTATGCTGCTTCCGTAGATAAGGATCTTGCCCTTCTCGAATACGCTAAGGCCTATGTCAAAAAGTTTTTCAAGAATTCTGCAATTCCGGATCTTGCTGTTATTTATGCAGACAAAGGAGTGATTCCTGACAAAAGGTGGAAGGAAATCGTCAACAATTTCAAATCTTTGAAGGGGACAAATAATTCCCACAGGACTATATTGCTCCAGGGAGATTTCAGGTTTGAGAAGCTAAATGACTTCAAGAAAGATATGGAGTTCCTTGAGCTGATCAATCGGGCAAGGGAAAATATCTGGTCTGTTTATGGCACCCCTGCTGACAGGATTCTTGGCGTTAAGGATAGGGATCTGAATTCCTACTACTCAAAAGTGAATTATTTGCAGAAGATTATAGAGTCATTCCTTAATTCAAAGGTCTTCTCGCAGTTCGGAGTTAGGTTTGTCATGAACAGAACATACCAGGTGGATGAGCTCCGGGTTACACAGAGATACGTTATGCTTGTTCAGAATGGCATTTTGACTCCAGATGAAGCCCGTGCAGAGCTTGGCTACAAGCCGGGTGCTGGCAAGGATTTGCATCCCAATGAATTTGGGAATGCTCAACTTCCCGAGCGCGATGTTGCTGTTGCCCGTCCGCGCGGCGGGGATGGGATTTCTGATGCGCCCACAGATCGTGGCGCCAACCTGGACAACATTCCTGAGAAATCTGGCAGTGTTGATATGAAGAAGGCAGATCCAATATTCTTTGATGTTGATTTTGATTCATTCAAACTGATGGTGGAAAAAAAGTCTCCTCTCTGGAATGCTGACATAACATATTATGAAGGAGAGGACAGGTATGTTCTCTACTGGAAAGATGGAACTGTTGGCTATAAGGCAGTTGTGAAAAAGGAAGACATAGAAGACGAAGAAATTTTCAGGTTTGAGTATCTGAGGAATGCCGTGAGAACATACACGGAACTGTAAGAAGAGCGTGAATTGGTATAAACTATAAATAGAAGTTGCTACATAGTAAAATTAACCCCCTGCAGGTGGTGATAGCATGAACAAATTCGTAGCTGGCATTCCTTTTACTAAAGTTGATTCTCAAAAACATATTATAGCCGGATATGCCTCCGTTGAGGTTGTGGATAGGGATAGTGAAATTGTCAAGAGGGAAGCTCTTGACAAGGCTCTTTCTGAATACATGAGGAACCCCATCATTCGCTGGATGCACAAAGAAGAGCCCATTGGCAAGGTTCTTAATGCATATGTGGATGAGAAGGGGCTGTATGTGGAGGCATATATTACAGATAAAACTCCCGAGGGCAAGAAAGCGTGGAGCCTAATAGAAGATGGAATTGTAAAGGCATTCTCGATCGGAGGTTCTGTCAATAACAAGGAATATACCGTGACCAAGGATGGCAAGCATGTGGGAGTTATTACAGATCTTGCTTTGCGGGAAATTTCTGTTGTGGATATTCCAGCTAATCCGGAAAGCTTCTTTGAAGTGATATCAAAAATTGCCAATGGAGGCGATAGCATGGAGGATGATTGGTTCTGCAAGAAAGCTAAAATTTCAACTGGGGCATGGAACCCTCCAAAAACTATTGAGGAAAGGAGAAAGCTCAAAGAAAAATGTGGTTCAAAAGCATTCTTAATGCCTGAGGAATTGAAGTTCCCTGTCATGGATTCTGCTTGCAACTACAATATAAACGGCGTTCGTGCAGCTTTGCATAGGGCTGCGCAGCATGGGCATACTCAGATTGAAGCAAAGGCTCGCAGATTGCTCCAGAGATTGAAAGAAGAGCTTGGCAGGAAGGGTGTCATAATTGATGATCTTGAAAAAGATATTAGAGGTGATAACATGGCTGAAGAAGTAAAGAAAGAGGATGAGCAGCCTAAAGCAGAAGTTCAGGAAGAGCAGAAAGTTCAGGAAGTTCAGGAACAGTCTGCTGAAAAGCCTGCTGAACCTGCTGAAGCTCCTGCTGAGGAAAAGAAGGAGGCTTCAGAAGAGGTTGGTGAGCTTTCTGGCAATGGAGTTCAGGAATTGGTAAACCTTGCAAAGAGAGATGTGAAGACTGAGAAAAAGGCTGAATCCTCAGTTGATACACTGAAAATTGATGAGGCTACAATCGAAAAGATAGTCGATCTCATTGAGAAGAAACTTGATGAGAAGAAGAGTGTGGTCGTGGAGACCAAGAAAGAAGATACAATAAGCGGAGGAGAAGCTCTGCTTGAACTCGCTAAAAAGGCGTGAGGTGATTAAATGACAGAATTTGTTAAAGCACAGAATGAGACAAACGCAGGTGAAGGCACTGAGCTGCTCCCTAAAATTATAGTTAGGGATTTTATGCAGTATCTAAGGGACAAAGCTGTTCTTAGGTCAGTATTTCCCGAGATGCCTGTGAGAAATAAGACAATATACTTTACAAGAACTACTGGTGGACAGACAGCATATTGGCTCAAGGATGATGTCAATGGCTATCCTGTTGCTGACAGCCAGATGACATTTGCAGAGGAAAGTGTGTCAATTTGGAACCTGATGTCAAGGGCTTATCTGACAGATGATCTCAGGGATGACGCAGAGGTCTCTGTTGTCAACATTCTGCTTCAGGATGCTGCTGCTGAAATGGCAGTAAAAGAGGAAGATGCATTCCTCAACGGTGATGGCACAAACAACCCTAAGGGAATACTGAATTGGGGAAGTTCTCTTGTGACCCTTGAAAAAGGAACTCCAGCAACTTCGGGCGCAGACTTTGACATAGCTTATATTTCAGAGGCAATGACACAGATAGAGCTAAATAGGGGAACTGCTGATGTTGTTCTCATGCATCCAAAGCACATACATGTGCTCAGGGTTCTCAAAGATTCAACCGGTGCCCCTCTCTTGAGGAACGATACCTGGGGATCTCCTGTCCTGAGGGATGGTGCTGTTGGAACAATATACGGGCTTAAAGTTTACAGCGTTCCAAGGATGCCTCTGGATAGCTCAACCTATGGCTCTGATGAAGTTGCTCCAATAATCGTTGCTGATAGCAGGGCAGTGAGAATACTTGACAGGAAGGATCTCACAGTTGAGACAAAGAGGGAGCCAGAATACGCAAGGACAATGTTTGTGTTCAAGAAAAGAGTCGGACTCTATGTTCCGAGGCCCGAGCACATAGCAGTGATAAAGGGAGTGAAGACATCTGTCTAAGCTTCCTAACCTTTTCTTTTCTTTTTTATGGTGGTTGAATGGGATACATAACACCTAACGACGTAAGAAATTTCATCAGGAATGATGAATATACTGATGACCAGATTCAAGCAATCATAGATAGGGTGTCCGGAGTTGTCGATGAAAAGATTGAGCATACGGCAGGATCACCAAAGACCATAACAAGATATTTTGATGGCAATGGCACCAAAGAGCTTGTGGTTGTTCCTGGGCCAATTGTATCATTGTCATCTGTTGAAAAATATAATGAATATAGCTGGGAGGCATATGATGTCTCTGCAATAGATATTGTTGATGGGAATAAAATTGTTTTGAGATATTCATCTACTCATCCGGATTCCATCTTTCCCGAAGGAATCAATAACATTAAAATTACTTACACGTTTGGATATACTGCTGTGCCGGCCTGGATAAAGGATTATGTCCTTTTGAGGGTGGCAGATGAGCTCATGCCTGGTGATTACACCGAGGCATTGAAGCGTGCAGAGGAAGCATTCAACTCTGCAAGAATAATATAGCGTTAAGCATTGGAGGCGTTAAGCCATGAATAATCTGTATCAGGATTTGCATAATGAAGTCTATACATCCATTAAGGATTTTGCTGATGTTAGTTCTATTACTGATAATGTTTATGATGGCATGCCTGTTCAACTTTTGCGTGGCAAAGGCTACCCAATGGTTATTGTTGATTCTCCGCTCGGTTCTGAAAGCATTTCTACTCTTGGTTCTAATCCATTATATGATGGTATTATTACCGTTACTGTGATGGTTATCTCTACAAAACAGTCTCTGGCGAGACAGCTCGCTGATGCCGTCAGGAAGGCTGTAGCTAATTATTCATTTTCAACTGCTAACTTTATTGGGATAAAAAATTCGAGAGAGCAGCTGAATGTAAAGCAGGTGAGCGGTTCCCGCAAGGAGATCAAGGAATGGGTTATTTTCCTTGATATAGGATTCAGGGTGATGTCTTCATGGCAGTAGTTGTTACTGTGAAGGCTCCCAAGATGCTCGAGGAGGATGATATAAATGCATTTATGGAGAATATTGCCAGGAAGGCAGCTGATGAATGGAGGAGCAGGCTTTTTCAGATTCAGGCGATTTCGAGCGGGGAACTACTTAGTTCCATCAGCGATTGGCATACAGAGAAGGAGGCTGTTGTTGTGGGAGCCTTCTACGGGAAGTTCATCGATACCGGAACTGCGCCGTTTTGGCCACCCTATTTGCCAATATGGGAATGGGCCTTATGGAAAACCAGAGACCCAGAGGAGGCCAAGGATCTTGCGAAGGCAGTTCAGAAGAAGATTGCTGAGAAGGGTATAACTCCAAGGCATATAAGTGATTATGTCGTTGACGAAATGGAAAAAGAATTGGGGGAGATCATAGAAAAAAAGCTATTGAGGTGATATAAATGGCACTGTTTAGAGGCAAACATGCATATGTAAAAATTGGAGAGACATTGTCAAGCGTGGCAAGCGATACAGCTCTCTGGGATCAAGTTTCTGGAACAAGCATTCAGGGAGTTATGACAAACATGAATTTCAAGGAGCCAGAGCAGGATTCTGAAGTTACTTCGTTGCTCGGTTCTGATGCTACCGGACAACAGAACCAGGTGAAAACATACAAAGGACTTAGCGAATCAGAGCTTACTGGCAAGCTTATTGTTGATGATGCAGGCACCACTCTAACTTTACTTGGCTATAAATGGGATACTGTCAGTGGGCCCAACGGCATTACACGATACCAGCTTGGAGAAGCAAAGTCAGACAATGTTGCAATAGCTTTCAAGCTTGACAATGGAACGAAAACTATGACAGTTCTCATGAACAACGCTACCGTAGAAGTTGCTGGGCCAAGTGTCAACGTTGACGCAGATGGCTTTGCTGAGCTTGAAGTTAGGATAAAGTGCCTTGCAAAGAACACTTATGTAGAGCATAACTGAGGTGACTGAAGATGGAATTGAATGAAAAGTTTGAAAAATATCTTAAAGAAAAAGGAATAAATGTGAAGGAGTCTGATGCGAAAGTTTCGTTTACAGTTAGTGATATGCCAATGGAGTGGTTTTTCAAATTCAAAGAAGCAGCAAAAACACGCTTTGGAGATTGTTATTGGTGCTATATTATGCACCTTATGAACAGAGAGGAAAGTTCAATAACAAAGGAAGAATATCAGTCTCTTGTTTCTGAAATTCAGGAAATAAAGGACAGGTTGATGACTCTGGAGGATAAAGTTGAAAAGAGGGAACCATCTGGGATTCAGACTCTTGGAGGAGGTGAATGAAATGGGAAGGTTTGCAAAATATTTGGGGCTCGGAACCCTGAAGATAGGGGATGTTGAGCTTACCGTGAAGCCAATGACTGGGGATATCATACGTTTGCAAAGAATTGGAAAGCTTGCCGAAAACGACGAAACTATTGATCAGATGGTTAATGAATTCACAAATTTCGTGGTTGAGCTTGTCAATAGGGCTGAGCCTCTTACTGAAGAAGACAAGCAAGAGCTGAAGCTTCTTGTGGAGCTTCACCTCAATGAGACTGTTACGAAGGTTGGAAAATTGCTTGGGGTAATAACTGAGGAGACGGAGCAATCCTTTCGAAAAGGACGACAGCACTGATGAGAAATATTCAAAGTTTGCAAAAAAACTGAAGGAACTTCAATTCAAAGAAGCCGAGAATAATTTGATAAGGGCTATGCTGATACTGGAAATGGAAATAGGAGCTGTCATTGATGACAAATATCCCCTCCTGAAGATGCTGGAACAAATAAAGGAATACAGCAGATATTCCGAAGAGTTTGACAGGAAATTGAATACAAGGTGATGACGTGGTAGTGGCAAAAGATATTCTGTTGAGATTCAGAGAGGTTGGACTATCCAGTATCAGAAAAAAAATGGAGGATACTTTCAAGACTACTGGAAGAGCTATCAAATCTATGGGGAAGTCTCTCGATAATGTTTATGAGAAAATGGAAGAATCTGTAAAAAATATAGATCTTTCATTCCTTTCGCTGCTATTCTCCGGATATGCTTTGCAGCAAATGTCCATTGGACTTTTCAGGACATTTTCTTCTGGCTGGATGAATATTGAATCCGATCTTAGCCAGACAAAGAAGCAAATTGTGGCTACCAGCGCCAGTTTTGAATACATGAAGTTTGTCATATTTGATATCATAGCTACTTCACCAGCTTTTCAAAGCCTGTTAGACAATTTGCGTGGCATGGCCGAAGCGGTTGCTAACTTTGCTGCTGCCCACCCCAAACTTGCCCTTATTGCAGCAGGATTCCTGGCTATTGCATACATCATTGGAACCATACTCGTTGGGATGGGTTTGGTTATGCAGGGAATTCAAGGTCTGGCAACCGCCATTGTGAAGTTGAGCGAATGGGGCGTTCTTGGATCCCTCGGGGAAGTTGCTTTGGCATTCGTTGCAATTGCTGCTGCTATTATGGTGGCGAGGGCAGCTTCTAAGGAAGCAGCAAAAAATATGGACAATGATTGGCAGGAGTTTGCCACGGGAATCGGAGAATTGCTTGATAGTGTTCTGAGACTTGATTTCAATAAATTTGTCAAGGGTCTTGTAAGGGTTTCAGTGAGCTTCGCTGATATTGTTGTGCAAGTGATTGGAGGACTTGTTAAAATCATATTTGCCGTTATCCACTTTGCTGCAAAGCAATTAGGAGATTTCCTTGATGCGGTTTACAGAAAACTCTCGGGTTTGCCAGCACCTATCAAGAAGATGCTTGGCATAACTACAGGATTATCCGCACTAAGAACTGCTGCGCATTTCTTTGAGGTATCTTTCAATCCTAAAGGTGTTGATGAAGCAATAAAGAGTTTCCACGATATGTATGCGAAGGAGGGAATCGTAAGAAAGTGGCTTGATGGCGAAAAAGAGATAAAGTCAATAGCAGAGAAAACCGTAGCAACTAAAGCTACTGCTGTCAAGCATAAGGAGCGGGAATACGATATCACAAAGAAGCAGCTTGATGTGGAGAAAGATATTACAAAGGAATACCAGAAAAGATATAGTATTGCTTTCAAGACATATAGAAGTGTATTTAAGAATTCCCCATATCCATTTGTTCCTGAATTGTAGGTGATAATATGGCAGAAGTTTATATTTATGACAGCGGACATGCAAAAACAGATAATTCAGATCCTGCTGTAGAAAAAGCTAACAACGGTCAGCCCCTTGCTTTGTGGGGATTGACAGAGGTTGATTTTGATACCAGAAACAACATAGACAAGGGAGAAACTATAGAAAATAGGACATTTGGAACCTATCATTTCATTTCTTCGGCTTTGACAACCATAGAACTCAAGGGAATGCTCGCAAAGGATGGAACAGGGGCAAGTAAAATAAACGATGTTTCAAAGCTTATTGATTTCAAGTTCAATCCAACATACAAGGTTATTTATGTTGGACTATCGGAAGGAGAACCATTGCTTGATTATAATGAGAGAAAGCAAAAGTTTGTTGTCTATTGGATGGCTCGCGGACACAAAGATTCTGGTGCGAACTTTAGCAGCTATGAAACTACGTATGAACACATACACATCTGGATAGAAGGTGTTGATATAGAGGATACTCCATTCGAGGTGCGCTACACAATCTATGGGGTGATTATCGATTAGGCTGAATTACCTTATAAAGTATTATGATCCAAATGGAAGTGTTTACGACTTGTCTCAGATAGTTAGGATTAGGTTTACAAGGGGAACCGAAAAGACTGCAAACAAGCTTACAATAGAGACAAAGGACAAGGAATTCTGGATAAGAGCTGGAAATCTCAAGGTTGATGAATTTGCAAGGGTTGTTGTGTGGGCAAAATATGGAAGCATAGACCCCTCCGTAGATGTTCCCCTATTCTCTGGATTTGTTACTTCAGTTGAAATGGAGTCAAGCTCGGGCAGCGAGTCAATGACTATTAATGTTGTTGATGCTGTTTATGTTATTTTGAACAAGGTATGGGCAAGAGATTATGTTGGGTGGAAAGCTCCTGATATTGTGCTTGATATAATCAACAATGTTGCTGACAGGGGGAACGGGGAGTTTTATGTATCAGCAAGGAAAAAATCTGAGGGTGGATATGTAGAAGATACTCGTGCTGATGGATCCCAATTCCCTGAGATAACTGTTGCCCTTGGCATAAAACCAGTATATGAATGGCTCAGAGAGTTGTCTTCTATTATATCCTTGAATAGTAGCTCCGAGATAGATGCTGCAGCAAGCGGAACAGGAAGCTTGCCAGAACCTAAGCCATTCCTGTTTTGGATAGATGAAAATAATAACTTCCATTGGGAAAGAACAAGCCTTACTCCTGTGGATATTATAGATGTTTCCCAAGCGATGAATTTTTCCATTGGCAATAGCGTAGAAAACAGCTTCAACTCTGTTGTATATACGATAAAGCCAGATTTGAATGGGAATACAATATACGGACATGTGATTGCAGAGGATTTGATTGGCCCTCTGAAGCAGGTTCATATTCCTATGAATTGGATTGCTGAGCATGCCCCTGACTCTGTAAAAACGAACAATGATACCTTTGTTGCCTATTGCAAGAGAAAAGCAGAAGGAGTTGCTATGAAACTTCTTGCTGAATATGGAAAGCATGATATGTCAGCAACTCTGACAGTTGGGGGAACAGATGTTATGGGTTATATTGGTGGTATTGGAAATCCCTATGAAATTACTCACCCTGTTGGTTTTAGGAGAGTCATGAGAATGCATAGAATTTCTCATTCCATAGATAAGAATGGCTGGACGGCTACTGTTAGCTTTGATGAGGATCCTGAGGATGTAAGCAAATATCTTTCGGGGGCGATATGAATGGTAATGGTTAATGTTGGACTAAATAGGATAAGAGATTTGATAGCAAATGATATTTCAAAAGTTGAACTTGGGACAGATGGAACAACTCCCGTGGAATCAGACACGGGTTTGAAATCTCCCGTGTCTGAAACAGAGAAGACGCCATCTGTTAGCACATATGATAAGTTAGTTGCAATAAGATATATTCTTTACTCAACAGAGGGCAATGGGAACACTTATAGGGAGATGAGTGTTGAATCAACCAACGGCACCTCATTTGACAGAACAACCTTTTATGATATCGTTAAGGACAATACCTTCGAAATTCACATTAGAAAAAGATATTTCGTGAGGAATGGATGATGGCACAAAGAACTATCTTTGAAGCGCATAGGGAAACCCGTGAAAACTTCACGGGAAAGCTCGATTATGGAGTCATAGTCAGAGCTCCGTATGACGATACCGTAGCCGTAGAAGAAGGGCCAACAATCATTCAGGAGAAGCAACCTGTTGGGCTGGTGCTTGATTTGCCAGGGCATGGCCTGGATAAGCCCGGGATTGGCCTTGACGCAGAACCGACCTTGTTGGTGACTTATGTTATCCCAAACTTCAACGGAGAGTTCGTTGAGCGTTTTAGGGATGACTGGTTCAAACCAACGACAATGCCAAGTGGCATTGTGTGGGATACTACGAATCATGAATTGAGGTGGTAGAATGGGGTGGTTGAGCGGATGGTCATACAGGAAACCGGTAACAATAACAGAGCAGTCCGGTTCTGACCTTATCGACTATCAGGTTAAAGTAGTTGTTGACACAGCTTCGTTGGTTTCTGCTGGGAAAATGAACGCCGATGGCTCTGATATAAGGTTTACAGATTCTGACGGGGCAACCTTGCTGAACTTTTGGATTGAAGACGGGACTATGAACACCACGACAACAAACATCTGGGTCAAAGTTCCGTCTATACCTGCCAATGAGAATGTTACAATTTACATGTATTACGGAAACCCAACGGCTACGAGTGCGAGTGATGTCAGTATGACAGCTCTTGACGTTATTCCTGACCTTGAAATATACATTCCATTTGATGAAGGAAGTGGTTCAATCGCTAATGATTACTCAGGCAACGGAATAAACGGAACATTGTCAGCTGGTGTTGGTTGGACAACAGGAAGGTTTGGCGGAGCTGTTAACTTTCCAGACAGCAACAACAAAAAGGTGACGTATGGGACGGTTCCGTCAATAACAGGAACATCAATCACCCTTTTGGCTTGGGTATACCGAACAGCGACAAACAGCACAGGATGGAACATAGTTGCGAGCAAGTGGTTTACTGAAACCGGAGCTGGAAGCACGCAGGATTTTCATTTTGATACAACCAACTATGGACAAATAAGGCTATATACCAATGGTTCATATAGAGGTGCCGTAAATATTAACTTTTCAAACAACCAATGGAGGCATATTGGTTTTGCGGTTGATCAATCGACAAATCGGGTTCATTTCATAGCGGATGGTCAAATAAAATACACAACATCAGGAAATAGACCGGTATCCTCAGCAAGTGCACTAATGAATGGCGACGCCAGAAACGGTTTTGGTCTGATAGGATACATTGACAGTTTTATGATATTCAAAAGGGTTCTAACAAGCACGGAGTTGTCGAATATTTACACTGGCAAATATCTTACAAACTCGGCATACCCAAATAAGCTAATTGTCTTTTCGTATATCCAGCAAGAGCCGACTACCTCAGTGGGTTCAGAAGAAACCAACTGGCCAAAGGAAATCATCTTTAAATACCCAATCTATTATGTTCCGAATACCTATAAGAGCAAAGCAACAGCGTTTGTTACAGGCTCTGGTTTTTTCGAGCTTTACTTATCGCCCGATGGCTTGAGCTGGGAGCTCCTGACTCCCGGGACGATGAAAACATTAAATACAAGTTCCGACATATGGTATTTAAAGGTTAAGATGCTTGAAGCCGGTGGCTCTATCTCATATTTGAAGGTGAAATTCGAATAAGGTGATGATTATGGCAGTAAGACTTGGTTCGAATGGATTTGTAAACGGGGAAGATCCTGTTAAATCCGTAGATTTGAATGATACATTTGACGCCATTGGACAGGCATTGGTTATAATTCCGGGAGTAACTTCATCGCCAGTATCTCTTCCAAGACTGGCAAAAAGAATATCAGGAATTGTTAAGTATAAGCTCACTCTTTCTGCTACCAATAACCACAAGCCTGCCAGTGCAACTTACCTTGTTAAGATTGTTGGAACTCATGAGGATGGAAGCACAGAAGATATTATAATCAATAACGAAACATATCAATTTGACTCGGGCTCGGCTTCATGTCAGACGATGACAAAGTGTGCAATTTCCTATGTTAACTACGAGTTTTCATCACCGGTAAATCAGATAGATCTCGTGGCTACTGTAGTATCTATGGACACAGACTGTTCTGCAACGGCAAAATTTGATAATTCAACCTTAACCCCTACAGAATGGCATCTTAATCCATCTAATTATAATTCATCAATCTCCAATATTCTCGTTGTTGGGTGATTCCGAATGGATTTCATAGCATTCCTTAAAGAACTTCTTGGTTGTGAAGAGCAGGATTGCTCTGCTGTAACCCAGGAACTCTCTAATACCAGAACCGAGCTTGCAAAATGCCGTGGCAATCTCACAGAATGCCTGAGGAAGAAGGGCTATCTTGAAGAAGCAATAAAAGGCAGGGATAAGACCATTGCTGACTTGTCTGCTCGTCTTGATACCCTCTCCACATGGCAGGATGAACCAGAAAGCAAAGTTCCTGACTGGCTAAGGAATGATGGAAGTTCTTATAAGGGGGTAAGGCAATCAAACGAGAAAGGTAAAACCGTAAGCGTGAAGATTAACCCTGCTGATTTGTATTTTCCAAGAGATAGCCTGATAAGGCTTGTAGCAAGATACGGCTGGAAGAAAATGCCTCATGACCAGAAACTCTTGGAGATATGGAAATATGTCATAAGAAGAATAAGTTATCGCTATGACGCAACAGAGAATTGGCAGGAACCGAATACTACTAATGATTTAAAATTGGGGGACTGTTTTGCCTGGTATGAAGAAATATATACCAAGGACGGCATAAAGAAAATAGAAGAGGTTAAGGAAGGCGATCTGGTTCTTTCTTATGACTTTGATAAACAGGAGTTTGTTTATAAGCCAGTTGCTAAGAAGTGGTATAAAGGAAAGCTCCAGATCAATCGTGTTCATTTCAGGAACGGAACATGGATGGATGTCTCTGAGAACCATCCTATGTGGGTGAGAACAAGCCCCAAAGAAAGCAAATATGAGAAAAAATATCTTTCCGATATAGATCTTACAAAGTGGTATGCCAGAAAAGTTCCGATTGCAAGAAGATTGCCACGGGAAATAATAGATAAGCCTGAAGTCACCGAAGATCTTGCTTTTGTCATTGGTTATTTCCTTGCAGAGGGTAGTTTAAAGCACGGCAAACAGATAACAATGTCAGGTTATGAAATGCCTGAGTTTATCTATCCGATATTGGAAAATGCCGGATTCACTTTCTACGAGCGTCATAACAACTCTGGAGTCCCGGAAATAAGGCTTGAACAAAACTGGTTTACGGATCTGCTGAGAGAATTTACAACGGGTGAAGATAGCTTGTCCTTTGCGGCTCGTATTCCAGAATGGGTTTTCCACTTACCAGATAGCAAATTGCGTGCTATTCTGGAGGGCTACCTCCTTGGTGACGGAACTAAGAAGCTTGGGAAGAATCCTGGTGGGAAGGAGTATATTCTTTCAACAAGCAGCTATGAACTTGCCATGGATTTGCAAAGAATAGCCCTTCATCTCGGGTTCAGTTTCCACATCTGGAAGCAGGAGCACCACGGAGGGGCAGGGCATAGGCCAATTTACAGGCTCACAATGAACAAAAATAGTCACTTTCTAAAAGATTATGGATACAAAGACATTTCCGAAGTGAGCATTAGCTATATTGAGAAACTCGACCCCGTGGATATGTATGACCTCACGGTAGCCGATACGCATACTGTTGTGATGAGAAGCGGAATAATAACTCATCAATGTGAGGACGGGACGATTCTCTTTGTTACACTTGCCCGCATAGCTGGAGTTCCTGCTGATAAAGTTTTCAATGCGCTGGGCTGGTTCTATTCTGCTGACGGCAGAAGCAAGTTTGGACACAGCTTCCCAATAGCCCAGATGACTGATGGAAAATGGTATATCTTTGAAAGCACACTGGATGTTGTTCCGAAGTTTCCAAAGCTTTTCAAAGGTTCAAATTATGATGCTGCCTGGGGAGTCCATAATTGGAAGTATGATGGGCAGATAATCCCCGACAGCACATGGAATGGAAAGAAGGTGAAGCAGATATGAAAGAGAAGAAACTGAAGCCTAAGACAAAAAGGGAAAATAATAAGAAAATGAGAGAGATTATGGCTGCATGGGGTGAGTAAATGGCAAGAGCTCCAACACGAAAGATATCATTAACGGAAGAAGAATGGCTGGATGTCAAGGTTGATATTGCCAAGATCAAGCAGGATGTTTCCTATATCAGGAAGACGCTTGATGGCAATGGACGGAATGGGCTTGTTACTCGTGTGGAAGCTCTTGAGAGGGGCATGGCAAAGGTGCTTGCGGTTGCCAGCATGGGCAGTGCCGTGGTTGCAATTGCTGTGACCATCATTTTGCATTTTGTCTGAGGTAATAGTATGAAATCGTGGGAGATCCTATACGGTCTTATAGAGAAGAGGCAAACCCTAATGAACTCGGCCGCCACCCTGGATGAGACCTACGAAGTGCTTGGAGTGCTCCCAAAGACACCTCGAGTCCTCATGTA
>JALWFW010000229.1 GCA_027013865.1 Polyangiaceae bacterium
GTCTGCCAGCTTTGCCGAGGGGAAGCCGAAGAAGATCGCTTCGGACAGGGTGCCCGGGTCCAGGGGTTCGTTGAAGACCAGAGCGTCCAACTGGCTGCGGACGCCGCTCTCGTCTTCGCCGTAGACGGCCACCGAGAGGTCGCCGGCGACCCTGACCAGCCCGTCGTTGGCGATCTGGACGACCAAGGCCAACTGGTAGGCGCAGGTACACGGTTCGTGGACCACCGGGTAGAGGTTCGGTGCAGCCTGGGGGTCTCGGCTTCCAGGTGCCCCCTGGCGGAAGTTGTTGAAATCGGGCCAGTTGGGTGAGGGGTGCCGAGGGATGGACAGGTCGTCAGCGATATTGGTGATGTAGTAGGCTTGCTGATTCCAGACCTGGCGGGCACTCACCCAATTGTCGTCAGCATCGGTGAGGACGTAGATTCCGGGGTTGTTTCCGGAATTGACGACGGCGATTTCGGCCTTGCCGTCGCCGTCGAAGTCGGCGATGGTCGGATATTCGTTGATGGTGCCCGACTCGTGGGTGTGGTCTTCCAGCAGGACGCGACCGGTGGTGCCATCGAAGACCCAGAGTGCGACTTCGTCAGCGTAGACCACCTCGGCGGCGCCGTCGCCGTCGAAGTCGAACACCGAGGAGCCGGTGGAGGACGAGGACTCGTCGGTGATGGGCATGGTCCACAGCAGGGTGCCATCGGTTTCGTAGACCACGTAGCGCGCCACGCCGGCCACGGCGATTTCGGGGGTGCCGTCGCCGTCGAAGTCGGCGATGGTCGGCGGTCCTCCCCAGCCGCCGCCGAGCAGTGACCAGCCTCCCAGGAATGTGCAATCGTCGTCGAAGAGGCGGACGTAGGTATTTCCGGTCACCACGAATTCTCCGGCACCGTCGCCGTCGAGGTCGGCGGCGGCGGGATAGCCGTCGTCGTAGCCTGTGGTGCATATCGTGTTCCCGTCGGGGTCGTAGAGGGCGTTTCCGGCCACCACTTCCATGACGCCGTCGCCGTCGAGGTCGGTGCCGAACGCGTGGAAGCCGGAGTTGGCGTAGGCGGCATTGTAGCCTGCGCCTGCGGAGCCCTGGCCTTGCAAGCTTCCGTCGGCGCCGTTGAGTATGAGGTTGCGGAAGACGACCTCCACGTCCCCATCGCCTTCCAGGTCATGGATGGCGGGCATGTGACTGCGGCACCCGATGGTGTGCTCGGTGTGAACCCATTCGACGTGGCCGGACCGGTCCAGTGCGGCGGGGTAGCAGGCGCCGGACCGGGTGGCGGTGATGGCGATTTCCGGTTCACCGTCGCTGTCGATGTCGCCGAGGGCGAGCCCCGTGTAGCGGTAGGGATAGAAGGTCAGTCCGCTCCACGGGAGGTCGTAACTGGACCAATGGACCCGGGAACCGTCTCCGGAAATCAGGCGGATGATACCGGGTTCGTCGCCGGCCTCGCTGATGCAACTGATGGCGATATCCGGGATGTCCGCGTCGTTGATGGCCCCGTCGCCGTTGTCGTCGGTGAGCTGTCCGACCATGGGAGTGGAGTAGCTGAGTCTGTAATCGGGATACTCGTCGAAGGAGGTCATGATCCACTGGGTGACCGGGTGGAACGCGCCGGTTTCGGGGGCGTAGGTGCAGGTGTCGTCCGTTTCGATCACCGTGGCGGGGGGCGGATGGAGGCAGGGATCCGGGTCGAGGTTGCCGTCGCAATCGCCGTCCACGTCGTCGTACCAGGCTTCGGTGCCGTCCGGGGAGACGTCGGCGTCGGCGTCGTTGCAGTCGTCGGCCGCCAGGACGAAACCGGTCGGGGGGAGGCAGGACACCGTGGCGTCGGTGGGGTCCCCGTGGCCGTCTCCGTCGGCGTCGGCATAGTAGGTGGTTCCATCGACGAGGTCGTCGTCGGCGTCGTCCACCAGGGCGTCGCAGTCGTCGTCGACGCCGTTGCAGACCTCGTTGGCCGCCGGGTTGACGGCGGCCGAATCATCGTCGCAGTCTCCCGTCACGGAGACATGGCCGGGCGGGGGCATGCAGGCCGAGGTGCTCACATCGCCGCCGAAGCCGTCGCCGTCGGCGTCCAGATACCAGACGGTCTCGGGATTCCGGTGGGGGTCGCTGTCGTCGCAGTCCTCGCCGTTCGTGACGGCGCCCTCCGGGGGGGAGCACGCTTCGACGAAGCTCGAAGGATCGCCATAGCCGTCTTCGTCCGCGTCGGCGAAGTAGATGATGGGATCGACCAGTTCAGGGTCTGCTTCATCGATCAGGCCGTCGCAGTCGTCGTCGAGGCTGTTGCAGAGTTCGAGAGCGCCCGGGTGGATGGCGCTTTCCGTGTCGTCGCAGTCGGTGCCGGTCAAGGTGGCGTTCTCCGGGAGGGCGCAAGCCTGCACGGGGTCGCCGGGGTCTCCGTACCCGTCACCGTCGCTGTCGGCGTAGAAGGTCCACTGCCCCGTGACGTGATCGTCGGCGTCGTCGACGAGGGTGTCGCAGTCGTCGTCGAGGCCGTTGCATACCTCCTCGGCGCCCGGATAGATGGACGAGGCGCTGTCGTCACAGTCGTCGGCGATGGTCGACCCGTACCAGGGTTGGGTGCAGGCCAGGAGCGGGTTGTCAGGGTCCCCGTGGCCGTCGCCGTCGGCATCGATGTAGAAGGTGGTGAGAGCGTCTTCATCCACCTTTCCATCGCAATCGTTGTCCAGCCCATCACAGACCTCGTCCGCACCGGGGTGGACGGTTTCGTGAAGGTCGTCGCAGACGGAGTCGTCGTCGACGTAACTGAGCACACCGTCGCAGTCGAGTACCGCGACGCTCGCGTCTCCGTAGCCGTCGCCATCGGCGTCCAAGTACCACCAGGTGCCGGCGTTGTCGTCGACGAGGCCGTTGCAGTCGTTGTCCTCGAGGTCGCAGACCTCGGCGCCGCCAGGGTGAACCGCCGGGTCGTCGTCGTCGCAGTCGGTCTCCAGAGGCGCGCCGTCTCCGTCCAGGTCGTCGTCCGGGGTGGACGGATCACAGTCGTTGTCACGGCCGTCATAGGGCGTTTCGGGGCGTCCCGGATTGACCAGGGG
>JALWFW010000230.1 GCA_027013865.1 Polyangiaceae bacterium
GACAGAAAGTGGCGCTATCAGTGGAGCTTTTGATGAGCCACCCCCTCCGCCACCGCCTCTGCATGAATAATCAGCTATTTCATATAAAAAACAGTTTTCCTGTTGATCCGTGGGATGATTCCCGTAAATTCCCCTCTCAGTAACAAGGAGGATGTCCCGTGCCTGTGGAGGTACTCTTCACCGCAGAAGACTTTGACCTTTTCACTCCAGACAAATGGAGTGACCTTTCCTACAATCTTCAGAGAAAAGATCTGAAGAGCAGGCTGAAAGCGTTGGCTGAAGCCGTAATGAACCGGATTGAACTCCCCAACCTCATAATGGAGCTGGGAGTTGAATACCCAGCCATATGGAATGGTAAAAAGGTAGACAGGCTGGAAGCCTTTTTCATGAGGCCTGAAGATGAACGCTCCATGCTGGAACGGGTCATGGTAAAGGAAATCTCTATTTCCCAGCAACTTATGGCTCCATCCACGCTGTACAGCCACGCTTCTGTGGGATTTCATATGGATTCCACAGGCATTCACGTGGGATTCAGGATTCCGCTGCTCGCTGTTGGAGATATGGCCAATGCCCGTAAGGCCCTTGAAGTAAAAACAGACAGTGTCATCAACACTTTTCGTTCTCTGAAAAACGAATTTTACGCACAGTCAGGGGCAAACACACATGAAGTCGTATGGGATACTCTTCAGGACTTGTCATCTGTTAAGGAAATGCTGACTCCTGCAGATGAGACATCCGTAGATTCCCGAAAACGCTCTCTTTTTGGACTCCTTGTATCCATAAGCCGTTCAGATATAGAGGAAGGCTTGGAATCCGAGAGACTTGTAGAAAAACTAGCCGAATACATGGACAGTGTGATTCCTGTCTACAAAATACTGGCCTGGAGTCCTGACAATGATCTCATAGATGTCCGTGGTCTATGGCATCGTATGGAGGAGCAGCGCAAACAGGAAGAAGAGCGTCGCCGCCTTGAAGAAGAAAAGAAGCGTTTAGAAGAAGAGCAACGCAAAAAACAAGAAGAAGAACGCCTTAGGGCACGACACAAAAAATTCTCCAGGAAGCCACACCGGAAAGATCATGCTCAGTCAGGAGGAAGGCGGCCACATTCAGACAGACAAGACACGGCCTCCTCAGTGAGAGATCGAAAACGAAAGAAAAGGCGTGGTGGTTCACAAGAGTCTGCAGGCACTTCTTTTGGACAGAAAGCTCAGGGCGTGGAACTGACCACCGGAATGAGGGTGAAAGTCATAAACGGACCATTTAAGGGAAAGACGGCTACTGTACAGCAATTGATGGGAGATAAAGCCAAGATTCATCTGGGACTTTTCGAAGTCGAAATATCTACGGAAGATCTCATGTGGTGAGCACTGCAGACGTTGATGCATGTAGTCGCTCTCAAACCAGTGATTCAGAAAAAAGACGGCGATACAGAAAAAAGGAGGAGGGTGGTAGCCAACGACTTGGAAACGGCTGACGATTTCCTGCATGTTCTCTGGAATCTACAACTTCTGATAATATCCATTATGTAAACTATATAAAAATCAGTATTAGATAACTCAATGCTTGCTCCCCAGACCATCTATATAATGCTCACTCATTACTGCCCCTTGAGATGCCGTCACTGCATGGTCAACTCTGGGCCGGATTCCAAACCATTTGTCATGAATCTGATAATGCTGAGAAAGCTGCTCAGAGATATATCCAGGACTCCATCCGTCCAGCGTGTCGTTTTCACTGGTGGTGAGCCTTTCGTTTTTTATCAGCATCTGAGATTGGCTGTTCAGGAGGCTGCGCTGCTGGATCTATCTCCGGCAGTCTGGACATCAGGACTATTTCTTCAGGATCCAATAGCCTGTCCATCTTATATCAAAGGGCTTGTGGAGATGGGGCTTACCACACTGATTTTGTCCGGTGGCCCATATATGGAGACAACCTTTCCTGAAGAGCGCCTCTCCGACTTACAGACACGACTATATCCGGCCTCACTGTTTTTGGCATCCCTTGAGCCCAAACCCCCGTATGATGTCCCGGATTTTTCCCGTATCGGCGTACCATGGATTGATGGTCCTGTATCTTACATGGGTCGTGCTTCCAAACTTGTTGAAACTGAGGGACAGACATTATGGGATCCGGCTTCATTTGATACATGTCCCCACATCGACCTCACTAATCCTACTGCTCTTCATGTGGATCCCTGGGGAAATGTCCATATGTGTCCCGGAATTCCAATCGGCAACTTGAGACATCAGTCGTTCAGACGCATACTTTCGACCTTTCGGGTAGAATCACACCCCATCGCAGATCCCCTCAAGCGTGGAGGCCCATATGAGCTTGCAGTATCACACGGTATTGACATTTCAGAGGATGCTTATGCTGATGCATGTCATATGTGCTATTCTATAAGGAAAAAATTACTACATAAACATACTTTAGGAATTGGACCTATTACATTTTATGTTTAAGACGAATTCATAGAAACGATGGGATAAGAGGACGACACTAATGCATCCCAATATCTCCTTTTTTCTCCGACGTAACAGACTTAATCTGTTGACTGGCATGAAAAGTCTCTGAGTCCAAAGACAATGTGCATATATGTAATGTACATCTCAGAGGAAAGATTTAATATCAAAAAAACCATTTACGCACTATCTGTTTTTTGGAATACAGTAAATTTGGAAATACGCTACTCGGATACTTCCTCAACCCACCAGCGGGTCTTTGATTTCTCCCCTTCATGTACCAGACGATATTTTTTGCCATTGTACTCAATCGGTTCGGAAAAAAGCAGCTGCCTGAGTCTCTGCCATTGACTCTGAGTTATTCCTTCTCCATGAGTATACAGATGCTCCTTGATATCCCTAAATGATGAACGGGGATTATCCATCAGGAATTGTATGAGTAGTTCTGCAGCATGCCTGTAGTTGATTCTGGGAGCGCGCTTTCTATGAAGTCTTGATCCATCACTGGCATTCATAGAATAACCTGGAAGTAGCTCTTTCAGGTTAATCTCCTCAAGATACTCTTCCATTCCTGGTTTGAGTCTCTTTTTCAGCGCTTCGATAGCCTCTGGATGAAGAATATCCTTAAGTGCATATGTAAGCAGTGGCTGAATATACGGCCTGAGATGCTCGAGTGTCTCTTCTCTTGAATACTTATTTGGTTCGACTTTTACAGCATCAAGAACCATATCAAAATCTACCATGAATCACCTCCTCAATAATTGCCGGACTAATCGAGTACATGAACTGAAAACTTAATATAAAGCATGTACCCACCTTCTCAGGCATGAAGAAGTTATAATCTTCAGCCTGTTGCTTGTCAACAGCTCTGTCTGTAAAAGATAAAAAAATGTGCATTTTTCAAGTTCCCTCTCAATAATACGCTAACATAGCGCATTCTGTATGGCGAAAATGCTCGCGAAAAGTCAAAATATACATATTCCTGTACCATATCGGGCATTAATTAATTAATTAACAATATAATCCCCTATCTGATTCCCAAAAAACTTAAAAAAAATATCTCGAATTCAGACAGATAGGTTATTCAGAGCGGGAAGATGGACTATCTTGAACTGATTATCATCATTGAGGGTTTGCCTCTGCGGCGCACATTTAGATGTTGCGTCGAGAACCTCATTTCGCTAACCTCTGGTGTGATGCTCGTTCGTATGTCAGAGCCACAGGTACTGGGAAGATATATCGATGCCGTTACGGAATGTGCTCTTTCTCACAAAGAGACCAGCTCTATTCTGGAGAAGCTCGGACTTTCCTCTCCTCAGTATTCAGAATGGTATCCACTCGCGCTTTTTCACCGTTTTCTCCTGTATCTCATGAAATTTCATGGAGACGAGGCTCTTTTCGAAGTGGGGAAATGTCTCGTCACCAATACACCTTTCCCTGACAGAGTCTCCACTGTTCAGGATGCCTTTCGTTCCTTGGATTTGGCCTATACCATCGTCCATAGGAATCAGCACGGCTCAATGTACGGACTGAAGAGCAAAAGTGATTTTCAAATCGTTGTTGTGGCAGCCAATCCGTATCCATGCCCATTTGACTGGGGAATCATACAGGGCATCACCAAGCGCTTTGCTCCAAATGCAACCGTATCCCATGATTTTTCACATGGCTGCCGTCTTGATGGCGATCCTGCCTGTCATTACACCATAACCTTCTAGGCAGAGAGGGAAGACATATGAAGAACGTAGAAAAGTTTATTAGACCTACCAACATATCCGAATTGCTGGAGGCCAGAGCGAAGGAAGAGAACAATATCCTGCTGGCGGGAGGAACATCCCTGATATTCTCCAAAGACGCCTCCGTTCGGACCATCATCGACATGAGTGAAGTAAACGAGCTCAAGAACATCGAGTTCTCGGACGGGAAACTTAAGCTGGGGGCCATGGTAACCATGACCCAATTACGTCACAGGAGCGACCTGCCAGTGGCAATCCGTAATGCGGCACTATCAGTGGCTTCGACTCCCATCCGTAATGTGGTTACCGTGGGAGGCGAGGTGATGAGAGGTGTATACTGGAACGATCTCCCGGTGGCACTCATGGCACTGGATGCCGTTGCCGTGTTTGCTTCCACCACTGGTGAAAGGGCTATGCCTCTAGAGGAAGTATTCAGCCTTCACCCTACGAAGACCATACGGCCTGATGAGGTACTCACGCGTGTGGAACTCACCGATTACATGCGACCGGCGGCGTTTCATAAATTTTCCAAGACTGCCACCGATTACGCCATAGCGTCCATTGCTTTTTCAGCACGTTCCTTCGAAGGCAGCACCGTACGTGAACCCAAGGTAGTGGTGGGAGCGGTCACTCCCCTACCCCGCAGGCTGAATGACGTGGAGAGGCTCCTTTCGGAAAAAGGTGAAAGCGCGCTGGAAGAGCTTGAGACACTGTTTTCAGGGTTCAAAACAAGACCCGACTTCAGAGTTTCTGCAGAATATCAGAGGAATCTCATGATTGTTGGCATCAGGCGACTCTTCAGGGCAGCCAGGGATGGAGGTGAGGAATGATGGATATATCCTTCAAGGTTAATGGTAAGGAACTGCATGTTTCCGTGACGGGGAATGAATCACTGCTGGACGTACTGCGCAAAAACGGTTTCACCAGCGTCAAACGCGGCTGCTCGGAGGGAGAATGCGGAGCATGTGGAGTGATCGTGGATGGAGTTTATCTTAAGAGCTGTCTCATGCTGGCAGTTCAGGCCCACGGTCGCGAGGTGATGACTGTCGAGGCTCTGGGCGACGTGCAAGAGCCCCATCCGATTCAGGTGGCCGTTGTCGAAGAAGGAGCCGTTCAGTGCGGTTTTTGCACTCCTTCCAGGATTTTGGCATCCTATTCTCTGCTTCAGAACTCACCCAATCCCTCGGATGATGAAGTAAAGGAAGCCCTGGACGGCAACCTGTGCCGCTGTACTGGTTACGTAAAACAGCTGTCAGCAGTCAAAAAGGCTGCTGAGCTCATTGGCAAGGAGGGGGAGGCATGAGCAGAAACTTTAGAGTTGTAAACAAAAATGTCCGCAAGGTTGATGGCCTGGCACTGGCCGCCGGAAACCCCATGTTCGTTGGAGACATGGTTCCCGGCGATGCACTTTATGCAGGAATCCTCACCTCTCCTCATGCCCATGCCATCATTAAAAAAATCGATACCTCCAAGGCAGAGGCTTTAGAAGGGGTTCATGCCGTCATTCATTACGGTAACGTTCCCAGGGTACCCCATACTACTGCAGGTCAGGGTTACCCTGAACCATCTCCATACGACACATATATGTTCGACAAAAAGGTTCGCTTCGTTGGCGACAGGGTAGCAGCCGTTGCGGCTGAATCTCCTGAAATCCTGAAGCAGGCCCTGGACTCAATCGAAGTAGAATACGAGATCCTGCCGGCAGTCTTCGATGCTGAAGAAGCACTGAAACCAGGCGCTCCGGTGATCCATGACGAGGAGGACGCCAGGGTCATAATACCTGTAAAATACGAGAAGGAGCGTAATCTAGTGGCAGATGTGCGTTTCGCCATAGGCGACGTAGACGGAGCCCTCCAGAAGTCAGACGTCGTCATATCCAGGGAATTCTCCACTCCCTATGCCCAGCACTGCCCTATCGAGCCCCATGTTGCAATGGCTCGTATCGCTCCGGATGGACGTATTGAGATAATCACGTCCACCCAGGTACCCTTCCATGTCAGAAGAATCGTGGCTCAGACCTGCCAGATTCCAGTACGCAACATCAGAGTGATAAAACCCCGTATAGGCGGAGGATTCGGTACCAAACAGGAAATCCTGATAGAAGACGTGGTGACGATGCTGGCTATGAGGACACGCCGGCCAGTCTATCTCGAGTATACCAGAGAGGAGGAATTCGTATCCTCACGTACCCGCCATCCATCCAAGAGTCGCATAGACCTGGGAGTCAACAAAGACGGCACGATAACGGCAATACGGCTGTATGTGCTCCTAAATACGGGTGCGTATGGATCTCATGCCCTGACCGTAGGCAGTAATGCCGGCTCCAAGGTCCTTCCCATGTATCCTGTGGACAACATAGAGTTCCACATGGAAGCTGCCTAGACCAACCTGCCCGTGGGTGGCGCATACAGAGGTTATGGTGCGACCCAGGCCGTTTTCGCCCTCGAATCCGTTATTGAGGAAGCTGCCCGTGCCATTGGGATGGAGCCCCTTGAATTCAGAAAGAAAAATCACATCAAGGAGGGACAGTCTTCACCTGTGTTCAAGGCACTGGGTGAAGGCAAGGAAGGCGTGGAGATGGAAATCGGCTCCATTGGTCTGGATGAGGCCATCGAGCTCGGAGCCCGGGAAATCGGCTGGTATGAGCGTAAGGACAAAAAGCCCTCTGCCCCGTGGAAACGCCGCGGACTTGGTGTAGCCACGCTCATGCAGGGCTCTTCCATTCCATACATAGATATGGCCTCTGCCACGGTAAAGCTCAATGATGACGGTTCGGTCAACCTCGTAATGGGAGCAACGGATCTTGGTACAGGCTCTGACACTGTTTTATCGCAGATCGCTGCCGAAGAACTTGGAATACCTGTCGAATGGGTGATTCCGTATTCATCGGATACAGATCTCACACCTTTTGACGTTGGGGCGTATGCATCCTCCACCACTTATCTTTCCGGTATGGCTGTAAAGAAAGCTGCTGCCCTTCTGAAGATCAAGATTTTACAGGTGGCAGCAAGGATGATGGGACTTAGCTCCACTGACGGTCTTTTGATAGAGGATGGCTCCATAATAGGCGGTCCAAAGTCTCTCACGGTCAGGGACGTTGCCCTTCACTCCCTGTACGTAGAGGATCAGGAGCAGCTCATTGCGTCTGCATCCCACGTATCCCACAAATCTCCTCCTCCGTTTGCGGCTCACTTCGTGGATCTGGAAGTAGATTTGGAAACAGGAGAGATTGATGTCCTCAAGTACGTAGCGGCCGTGGACTGCGGAACGGCGATCCATCCAAAACTGGCGGAAGGCCAGACGGAAGGAGCCCTTTTGAACGGTCTGTCCTATGCTCTGACAGAAGAGTATATTTTCAACGAGAAAGGCAAGATGCTCAATCCAGACTTTGGACATTACAAAATCTTCTCGACAAGGGATCTTCCCGAAGTGAAGGCCATCTTAGTGCCCACTTATGAGGAGACCGGTCCATATGGAGCAAAGAGCGTATCCGAAATCTCAATCAACGGAGCGCTGCCAGCTATATCCAACGCTGTCTATGATGCCACCGGTGTGAGACTCACGGAGGGACCATTTACCCCTGAAAGAGTACTTCGAGCTCTTCGTGAAGCAGGAATCCGTCCGTAACTGCAGACAAGTCGGCGATATTTATATTTTCATATCCATTACATAAAAATTGAATCAGAAGTCTGAGGGTCCTTGACACCAGGGGGTTACACGGATAGCTTCCGCTTCGGTACTTTGTGGCCGTTTTAGCGGTCAGTCATGGAGGACACAGGAATGATCGCCACATCCGGTTCCGGTTTCGTTCCCAAAAAAGCATTTTTTACCAAAGGGGTGGGAGTACACAGGGAACGCCTCAATTCATTCGAGATGGCCCTCAGGGATGCCGGCATAGCCCATCTCAACCTCGTACGGGTTTCATCCATACTGCCTCCGCGTTGCAAGATAGTTCCAAAGGAAGAGGGTATTTCTGAGCTCAAGCCCGGCCAAATAGTTTTTTGTGTGATGTCAGACAACGCTACCAACGAGCCAGGCCGTCTCGTATCATCGGCTGTCGGCCTGGCAAGGCCCAGGGATCCGGATCAGTGGGGTTACATAAGCGAGCATCATTCCTTTGGTGAGACAGAGCAGCAGGCTGGAGACTACAGTGAAGATCTGGCAGCCACCATGTTGGCAACCGTACTGGGACTAGAATTCGATCCTGATGCCGATTACGACGAACGCAAGGAAATATATATGATGAGCGGCAAGATAGTCGAATCCTTCTCAGTAGTTCAAAGTGCAAAGGGACATCCTGATAAACTGTGGACTACTGTTGTAGCTGCCGTGGTATTCGTCATCTGAAGGATCGAACGGGCAATCTGCTTTGTTTTGTCATCCTCATGCCAGCCTGAGGTCAATCTGTATAACCTATTGTTTTTACAGCTGTTTTTTTACATGGCCATAATGAGATATGTCCATGATCCATTAAAAAAAAGTCCTATCCAGAGATATTTCATGTTATCTTTGGCGCGAACTGCCCTGATACCGGGCTGCATGGAGGATGGTCCCAATGGCGTCAGGCCATGATATCCGGATAATAAAGAAACTGGACAGTGGAGGCATGGCAGAAGTCTATCTTGGAGAGATCGTCGGTCCACGTGGAATCTCCAAGAGAGTGGCCATTAAACGTATTCTGCCCCATCTTGGCAAACATGAGAAATTCGTATCCATGTTCCTGGACGAGGCACGCCTGGCGATGAATCTGAGCCACGCCAACATAGTTCAGACCTTCGAGGTGGGGATACACGAAGATTCCTACTTCATTGTGATGGAATATATAGATGGAGCTTCCCTCAAACATCTGCTCACCTACTTACAGGAGAGGGATACTCTAATTCCAGTACCCATTGCCGTATATATAGCCATGGAGGTGGGCAAGGGGTTGGCATATGCCCACAAGGCCAGGGATTCCAGAGGAAGGCCCCTCAATATCGTACACAGGGATGTAAGTCCCCCCAACATACTGATATCCACCCAAGGAGAGGTGAAGGTAGTGGACTTTGGTCTGGCCAAGGCTGCCAGCCAGTTGGAGAATACTGAACCCGGAATAATAAAGGGTAAATTTTCCTACCTTTCGCCTGAAGCACTCATGGGCCTGGATATAGATCACAGAGCCGACATCTTCTCGCTTGGTATAGTGCTGTTTGAGATGCTCACCGGCCGTAGGCTCTTTTATGGCAGCAGTGACCTGGAAACGGTCAAACAAGTAGAACGTGCATATGTTCCCAGCGTGGTGGCACTGAATCCTAATGTGCCATACGATCTGGAACTCGTACTCCGCAAAGCACTCCGTAGGGATAGGGACGAACGCTACCAGTCCTGCGATCAGTTTGTAGAAGACCTGAATAATGTCCTGTTTTCACATGGTTTGAGGGTCACCAGCAAGGATGTGGCCCGTCTGATTCGCCAAATTCGTGACCAGGATGGCAAAACTGGCAAAAGTTCCGGGTATAGCCTTTCCTCTTCTGCAGATTTTCTCAAAGGCTTCTCCCTTTCCAACGATCAGGTCATTGACGAGATCGAGGAAATAACTGATGTGGAACTCCTGGAAGAAGAAGACGACTCAGAGGAAATATCAGGAATCGTAGATCCCAGAGAATGGCTCGATGATCTCGAATTCGACGGGGACCTCGCATTCGCTCCGGATGCTGCAGACGGCAGTGAAACTTCTGCTCCGGATCATGACAATGTGCTCATAAGAGAACCTGCCCAGCGAAAAAGTACCATTCCTGACATGACCAGCAGGCCCAAGGATCAGGAAGGAACAGGAGACAGATGGTCATGGCTGGACAATATCATGAAAGGAGACAGCCATGACGGGAAGAAGTAATCTCCGTCACAAAAAAGTCTTCTTCCTGTTATCTGCTGTATATACTTTTTTCATCACAATTCCTTCTGGAGTGGCACATTCCCAAGAGTCGACACTGTCTTCCGAAGGTGAGAAAGATTATCCTTTCATGGGAAATGGCTTTCGCCTTTCAGAACCACTGGTTCACCGAATCGCTACAATCCGTACAGAGGCAAAAAACAAATATGGCAAATCGTGGTGGCGTTATCTACGTTCAGATTCACCCGAAAACATAACAGCCATACTGAATTCATCCGACGTGCCTAAATCCTTCCGCATAACGCTGCTGAAGACTCTTCTGAAGAATACACATCCTGTAAAACTGTATCCCATGTTACTGGAATGGAGTAGCACGTGGGAAGACTCGTATCTGTTCACACAGACATTGAGAAAATTTCTGAGCGCATATGCCAAACATCACAGACTTCTGCCCAAAGTGCTTGATAACTATATGAGATTATTAATATTTTGGCATTGGCGAAAAGTGATAGGCTCCTCGGTTGCATGGAGCACGCCCTATGGCCCTGCATATCACCTCGATGCTGTATTGGCATTCATGCCGAAAAATTCCTCACTTCCAGACAAATCAGACAGATTGCTAAGTTCCCTTGCTGTCCATCAGCCATCTCTTCTGAGAAGCGAGAGGATACTGGCTGAACTCAAGATTCTTCAAAAGGCTGGCATATCCGCCGAACCATTATGTATGGCCCTGTCCCATACCCGTATAACTGAGTCAGCCATGGCCCGTCTCATGGAGATTGCACTGACCGTCATCGCCGGCAGGCACATACCGTACTCCATATACATGACAGCGGACAAACTGCTCACGCTGGCCAGACTCCATGCAGTATGTGCCAGGTCAGACAGCCGTATGCCGCGCATCCTGGCATGGACAGGTATGGGCTTCATCTCCCGCAAAAAACTCCGTACCACCAGTAAGAAATGGCCTTTTTTCAGCAAACTGGCTTATCTCAGTCTCAGTGATGCAGCCATCTTGAGCCCTTACCCACCTGAGTCACGGGAAATTAAGGCACTCATCAGACTAATTCCTCGTTACCGCTCCAAAGAAGAGCATCTGCTGGCATCGCTCATGCTGCTTGCCGGAAGGTATCCTGACCAAAAGACCTCCCGACTGCTTGGCAAATATCTTCAGGATCCACATGAAAATGTGCGTCACAGTTCACTCACGGCACTGAGTGCAACAACATATTCTCGTTTTTCCAGGATGCTATATGCAGCAGCACGCAGTTCCGGTGGAGATACAGTTCTCGCTTATTCAATACCGCACTGTGCACGACGAGATGACAAATGGTGTTCAGAGCTCAAGAAACTGGCATATTCCTATTCCCGCTCCGGCTCCACTAGTTATGTAACTACTTCCCTCATGGCCCTGTCGGCATGGCATCACCGAACAGGCCATACATATTCAGGTCTTAAAAACATCTATACGCAACTTGTTCAAGCCGGACAGTCGTGTAAGGCAGCCCTGGTACTGCCATATATTGCCATGACCGGTCATGGTACATCAATTCTGGAAAAGGCACTGGCTTCTCCACAGTGGTGTATTGCTACCTCTGCAATATATGCCACTATGCTCCTGCCCCGTCTGCCCTCCTCTATTGTCAGAGAACTGAAACGTACTGCCATGTCCCAGGAAAGTCTGATTGAATCAGCTAGGATGGGAACTACAGCCAACAAGTTTTCACTGTGTCGTCTTCATGGCATCCTCAGAAAGAAAGATATGCTGTGCCCAGGTCGACTTCCTGTGGCAGCCATTTATTCCCTTGTCATGCATCGTAAGCTGTCAGTAAGCGAACTTGAGGACATCTACAAGAATACTCCGTCCCAAAGTGCTGCAGTACTCGCAGCAACCATTCTTGCCTCGAGAGTATCATGCAACCATGCAAAGAAGATTTTCATGGAAAGACTGGAATCTCTGCCACCATGGTTGATGGCGTATATGGGATACCGGTGCCCTTCGTTGCGTACGGACATAATTCCGGCTCTATCCCTGACACTGGCCCGTGGAGGAGCCCTGGACTCGATTCCACTGCTTCTTCTGACCCATAAGCCAAAAGAGGAGGCTCAGCCTGCCTTCTTCCGCTTCATTGTGGATCACAGGACCTATGCACAACCTGCCCATACTCCGTATTTTGTTCCTGCCTCTATTCTGGGTCCGGGATCCGGGTTGTGGATATATGTTCCGGTATCCCCATTTTCTTCCTTCGTGTACGTACCTCAACTCAGGACTCCACTTCCCATACTCGTATCTGACTGAACTTCTAACCGTGTCAGTTGGTCAGTTTTCTGAGACTGTCCAGCAGGGTCACCATGTCGTCAGGCAAAGGGGCTTCAAAACGTAAATTCTCTCCGGACACAGGATGTACAAAACCCAGAACCCTGGCATGAAGTGCCTGACGCTGTATGAGATTCCATAGTTCGCTGACTTCTTTTCTGAGTCCCCCTGTTTTGTACAATCCGTCACCAATGAGCGGATAACCAGCCTCTGAGAAATGCACGCGAATCTGATGGGTTCTTCCGGTCTCCAGACGGGCAGATACCAACGAGGCGATACTGCCAAAGCGTTCCAGTACACAGTAGTGAGTAACAGCCTCCTTACCGTTTCTCACGTTACCCGAAAATTTCAGTCTGTTGGTGGGATGACGCCCGTGAAGGGTCCGAAATGTTCCTGAATCCGGAGGCGATCCCGCCACTACTGCCACGTATTCACGTTCAATAGAATGGCTGGCGAACTGAGGAATCAGGCCGTCCGTGGCTTCAGGAGCAAGGGCTACGACGATGAGTCCAGACGTATCCTTGTCTATGCGGTGAACTATGCCAGGACGAATATTTCCTTCTTCACCTTTGAGAAGTCCCATTCCCACTAGTCCATTGACGAGGGTATCGCGTTCATGACCTGCAGCAGGATGAACCACCAGTCCGGCAGGTTTGTTGATTACTGCGATAAAAGAGTCCTGGTATACGATATTAAGTGGAATATCCGCTGGTAAGGCTGCTGTGAGCTTTGGAGTAGGTTCAGACCACCTGACCAGCTGCCCTTCCCTGAGTTTTTGGGAGGGTCTGGTCACGTATACCCCATCTACGGTGACTTTCCCCTCTTCGATAAGACGCTTTATTTCGCTTCTGGAAATACCTGAGACTTTTGCAAGCCACTTGTCAAGGCGTCCACAGTCGCCCTCACATCTGGCCTCTGGCACGTGCAATCACTCCCAAATGCGGCTCTTCTGATGTCTCATCTCGTAAATGAGCACGTCTACCAGTGCCCTTTCATAAAGCCCCATCTTGTAAATCTCGGGAGTTACACGATCTTTATAGTACTGGCGGCCTTCTTCTATCTGCTCCTGAAGGGCTTCGAAGACATTGTCTTCGTCAATGGCTTTCTCCAGTTTTTTGAGATTGTAAATCTTGATATCAGAGGCAATGCTTTTGGCATAACGCCAGCCACGTTCTGGAGTTTCATAAATCCGGGGCATGAGATACCTCCCTTTTGCGGCCTTATCCTATCAGATGCGCCCTATTGATGGCAACAACTGAAATATCAGAGTTTTATCTTGACTCCGCCGGCCTGGATTCCCATGGAATCCACCTTTACTTTACCCTCTGGGGTTTTGCTCTCTATGCCTTTGTCCCCGGCTTTGACCTTGGCGTCCTTGGAGTCTATCTTGACTCCATTCTCACCGACTTTGACCTTGGCATCCTTGTTTTCTACCTTGACACTATTTTGGTCTATCCTGACCTTGGCGTCCTTCGTATTGACCCTGATGGCCTTCCCATCGGACTTCTTGTCATTGGATTTCTTGGCAGAGGTCCCCGGTTTTGCATCCTGCTTCGCTCCGGCCGCGCCCTGTACCGAAGCAGGAGCAGCCTGCTCTGAAGAAGAGGCCTGTTTGCCTGAATTGCATGCACTGAATGCAAATATGAGGGCTCCAGACATCATGACGGCACTAATGGTTCTTTTCATTGCTCATTCCTCCTTTTGTATGAAGCCGCATTATACGTGATAGTACTCACGATTCCAAAATAAACCATGGTATGAATCAGGAATTACTGTCCGTCAGTTCGCTCTTACCGCCCAGAAAACGACCAAAAACAGGCATTCTGTTACGCAACAGATCTCCCATGGCTGTAGCAAAGGCCCGTATGTCCCACTGTGCGTGTTCATCCTCACGCAATCTTGAAAAATGGAAATGTTCCCTTACGTTGGCAGTCCATATGACCTGTCTTCTGTGACCACCCATCAGGACATAGGATGAAGCAGGAGAAGAAGACAGCCTCCCAAAGAGTGCCTCAGCCTTAAGTACTGTCTCATGAAGTCGTGGGGCAAAGGAAGATTGAGCTATACTTGGCGGCACGGTAAACCCCAGATGGGGCAGATATCTTCCCCAGGTAATTCCTGCTATTCGGTGCCTTTTGAGCTGGGCAAATGCCGCGGATGAGAGCACCATCTCCCACGTGATATTCACATGCTCCAGAGCCCTGGGTAGCGAATCATGGATGGACGCCCCTTTATACATCTGTGAGATGAGGTCCACTATTCTATCATGTTCCATCGCTTCCAGCATGCTTTGAGCTCTGCTGAAACATACAGAATGAGTATGTGCCAGGTATGCAGCAGCAGCAGTCATCTCAATGGACGGAGGTATCACTAAAGGAGACAGACGGCCCACCCCATTTCCCTGCCATGTAACGTTTTCACTGAGTTCATCGTATTGCTGATGAATGGGGCCGGTAAGTCCCATGGATGCTTCACGTATATGGTATTCACTGGGCTCAACATACCTGATGAGTGAGGGGATGAGGTCACCTGTCCCTTCCAGAAGTTTGTGACCCAGGGTCTGCGCCTCTTTCAAGGGAGTGGCGAGCAGATGGAGTATCATGTGTTCCAGAGTCCTGGCATTGACGGTCATGCCGACCTGGCCTGGAACAGCCATGGGGAGCACGTAACGGGCATCCTCCCTGGGAATACCGGCATCGACCATCTCACTATAAAGGGATACAGCCTCTTTCTGAAGACTGACGAAGGTTTGTTCTTCACCGGCCTGCCTGACTTCCTCAGGTATCCACGGTTCAATATCCAGTTTCACATAACGCTGGGAACGCTCCGTGTATGATGCGAGACGGTGTCTCTCCAAAATCTCCAGTGCAAGGCGGGATATTCCTTCAATGTCGATATTCAGACATGCATGTTCGGCAATGGATGCATGCCCCATGTCATAGACTATGCGCTCATTGGACCTTCTGGCCTTATCTACATGGGCCCTTGCTTCATCACGCAGCTCGGATATGTTTTTTGGACTTCTGGAGATCCTAGCATATGCCGCAGTTATGGATTCCGGAGTTTCGCCGGCAGGAATCGCTTCTGACGGTATATTATAGCCTGATATCCTTATGGTGAGTCTGCTGTCGTCCATTATCTGCCCCTTCTTTTTCTTCTGTGTTTGCGGCGTCCCTTCCCGAGCCTGAGTACCTTCATCCGCACTCTTACCACTCCCTGTTTGAGAGGGGCCAGCCGTTTGAACGCAGCAGGAGTCAAATCGAGTATCCGACCCCTCACGTATGGCCCTCTGTCGTTTATGCGCACTACCACCCGGCGTCTGGGATTTTCAAGGGAAACCACCTGAACTACCGTTCCAAAGGGAAGTGTTTTATGGGCAGCCGTAAATGCGGAGGGATTGAGTCTTTCTCCTGAGGCTGTAAGCTCTCCTTTCTTTCCATAATACGATGCAATGCCTGTCTGGATTTTTGGATGATTCCTGCGGCGGGCTCCCTGACCAGTAAGCGGTATACATGAAATCAAGGGCAATATCATCGAGGTTATCAACAAGCTACGCGATAACCATGCGTAATTATTGAAAAAAATCATAACAATCCATTCTCCGTCGTATAAGGCACAAAAACACCAGGAAGTATAGGCTGAGAAATATGACAGGTTTTCACTTTCGAGTCAGCTGTGATTTCTTGATATGCGTCTCTTTTTGGAAGGCTTGAGTCTGTCGATGGCCTGCTTCAAAATCTTTCGGTAACAATGTGTCTTTACTTTTATTCCTCTGGAATCATAGAAGTACTGTCTCCTCATCTCTCTCCTGAGGAAAGAAAGATCTTCAGGCTGAGCATTGCTGACAAACCATGAAGCTGCTTCCTGGCGCACCGTGCAGTTGGAACTGGTTCTCAGCATGGTGCGCCAAAAAATTCGGTAGTCGAAATCCGTAAGAGCCTTGTGAGCCAGAAGAAACTTATAAAGTTTATATGCGATGTCAGGATCCATCCCCAGGGTGATCTTACTGCTGTGAGGAAGAGCTTCGGACAAGACCTCCTTGAGGAATCTGAGTTTCTTTCCCTCGTTCTTGTCATAAAGTAGCTCCACTAGATCCATGGCACCGTTGGCGATATAGTATTTACCGCTCTTGAGATAGTGCTTTATCATATTCTGGGCCTTGGGGCTGTCCTTCAATTTGACATCCGCCAGTAGCGCATCCCTCAAATTGGTCTGAGCCTTTTTGTGCTGCCGCATGCGTTCATAAACGATTGCCAACTGAAGACGCAACTCACCATCTCGGCGGTTCCAGTCCTTGAGCTTGATCAGTTTACGCAAAACTCCATTGAGTGAACGCTTGTCTACACCCACTGTTCCCAAAAGGTCCCATATTTTTTTCTTTTCGCGCTTCACTATTTCCGTATGCACTGTCTCAATTTGGCGTAAAAGCCGCCCGTCTTCAGGATGTTTTTTGATGAGTGATGAAAGACCCTTTTCTCTCAGATAAAGTTCATCGAGGGACAGTTGGGACAGTGGCTTCCTCGAGGTATTCGTAACCTCTTCCAGCTCTTTTTGCTCTTCCATCTTCTTGATTTCCAACAGTTTAGGCGTTGGAGCGATGAGTTCTTCCTGATTGGTGCTGTCAGTATCGAGAATGAATGTGGCAAAGATATAGCCAAGCATGAACAGGAATGCCGTGAGTACCAAAATATGACCCGTCTTTGTGTAGAACAGGAAATCCTGCAGCGAGGATGGTATCATGGTCACACTCGAGAGCATTGTCGTGCTGGTGTTCAGGTAGCGCTCTATCTCTTCACGCATATGTTCTGCAGAAGAAAAACGTCTTTCAGGATTCTTGCGCAATGCCTTGAGTATGATGTTGGATATGCCCCTTGGTATCTCCGGTACCAGTTTCTTTGGTACGGGTGGTCTTTCGCCGATATGTTTCTGCAGCACTTCCATATGGTTACTGCCGGTGAACGGAAGTCGTCCAGTAACCAGGAGAAAATATATTATACCAGTGGCATAGATATCCACGGCTGGAGTTATATCCAGACGTCCCTGAGCCTGTTCGGGTGAAAGATACCCGGGAGTACCGAATATCATACCTGACTGCGTCAGATTCGAGGCTGGCCCATCAGATTCCCTGAGCCTGGCGATACCAAAATCTAGAATCTTCAGCGAGATGGGAGAGTCATCCAAAAGAGTATCTGGCTGCAGCAGTATGTTCTCCGGCTTGAGATCCCTGTGAATTATACCTTCATTATGGGCTGCCTGAAGGCCGCGAAGTATTTCGACCACTATGGCAGAAGCCTCTCTCCAGTGAAGCCGGCCTTCTTTTTTCTGGCGGAGATATTTATCCAGAGCGATACCTGGCACGAAGTCCATGACAAGGTAAAAGATGCCTTCATCGCTCCGCCCGAAATCAAGAACTTTTATGACATTCGGATGATCTAGACGTGCCAGGGATTCAGCCTCCCTGCGGAAGCGCTCCACTATGTCGGAATGACGCATCAGATGGGGATGAAGAAGTTTTATGGCTACTTCCTTCCGCATCATGACGTGGGTGGCACGGTATACGACCCCCATTCCACCTTCACCCAGTAGGGGACCCATTTTATACTTGCCCTCAAACATCTCGCCTGTTAGAGGGCCGGTTTTGACTTCTGTATCAGAGTTTTCCGAAGGAAGCTCTAGGCGGGTGTTGTGTTCTTCCTCTGCCGGAATCTGCTGCACGACTTCGGTGGTTGAAGTGATTCGCTTGTGCAGGCTCGCTGGCTTTTTTTTGAGGAGCTTGACTGAATCATGAGATTCGGAAGCGTGTTCCCCGGACATGTCTGTGCTGTCTTCAGGAAGATGGGGTTCATTCTCCTTATGTACCAGCTCTTCTGGATCCTCGATATTTGTGGGGATGTCATCCAGATCGCCTGTTACTTCTCCATCCGTAAAATCTTCCTGTGAATGTATGGCTTTCCGTCTATCAGCCACACCGGAGATGTTCACTCTGTTTTCTTTGGGAAGGGTGGAGCGGATACTGTCATAGGATGCCAACTCATCGGGCTGCGGAATACCAGGAGAATCTACGGACTCCATCATCCTGGGAATATCCTTTACTGATGAAGAATCTGAGCCGTAGCCTTCAGGCCTGTCTGTATTACCGCTATCCTTACTGTAGGTCATAACTTTCTGGGTCCGTAAACAGCCGTTACCAGACGTTCCTCCGATAAATAATGCCTAGCGGCTTCAAGTATACTACCTGGAGTAACTTTTCTCAACATAGAGTCATACCCCAGGAAAAAGTCGAATCCCATTCCATACATAACCGAATAAAGAAGTGTTGCCGCCATGGCAGAGCGCCGCTGAAGGCCATTTTTGTGCATACCAATGAGGCGAGCCACTGCTCTTTGGAGTTCCGAGTCTTCAACCTCTTTCTCCCTGAGCAGGGCAACATGCTCCCTGAGACCTTCGAGGGCTTCATGAGCCATATCCGGTCTAGTCACGATATATGTGGTGAAATAACCGGGAGCCAGACCCTCCAAAGAGGCTGCAGTAACATGATAGGCAAGCGAACGTCTATCCCTCAAGTCTGTAAAGAGTCTTCCGGACATCCCTCCAAGAATGGAGGCCAGAACATCGAGCTCTGCACGCCCCTTGTCTGTGATGGCGACGGCAAGCGCTCCAAGCATGATGTGATCCTGAGATATATCACGCTGTTTGTAGGCACGTCGTCTTACAGGAGGTTTGTTGAACTGCAGTGGCAGATGCGGAGCGCTCTCGGTACGGGATGGGAGCGATGATATGAAATGCTCCAGTTTTTCCTGAACGAGCTCAGGAATTACATCCCCAATGACGGATATGGTGAGGTCATGGGGTTTGTACCACCTGTTCCAGTGGGACTCAATTTTCTTCCTGGTCAAGGAAGCCAGGGACTCCTCTGAACCGTGTACGGGAAGTCCGTAAGGGTGTCTGGAACCGTAGATGGATTTCTCCAGGAGACGGGTTGTCTGATAGGAATGATGATCCTCCTCTGCCCGGATGGACTCTATGGCTCGTCTTCGTAGACGCTCCAGTTCATCGGAAGGCCATGATGGCTGAGTTAGGACTTCCCAGAGCGCTTCCATGCCCTCCTCCCAGAACTGAGACATTATATCGACTCTGGCACCAAGACTGTTGCGGCCTGAAAAACCAGTGAGTATGCCTCCCCTCGCTTCTATCTCCCTGTTGAGACGGTCACCGGAACGCAGCTTGGTTCCCCTTGTCATGAGATCCGCCATGAGAATCGATATGCCAGCAACATCCCGGCGTTCCGTGAGAAGACCTCCTCTCCAGCCGGCCCTCATACACACCCATGGCAGTGTATGCTCCTGCAGTACCACCAGTGTAGATCCATTCGATAGACTGATTTCCACAGGTTCATTTTCGTGACGGACAGGAGCCGTAAGCTTACGTCTTGCAGAAAACGGCCTGAACGTATCTTTCGAAAAGGATTTGTCCTTCCCTTCTGGAGCGGCTACCCCAGCATACCATTTGTGACGCTCCAAAAGACCTTTGACAAAAGAGACTATACCCTGTGCATCTATGGACTGTACAGCCTTCATATACTGGCGATCCGCGAGTGGGTCGCCAGCTTCGAAGTACATGTATCCCCTACGTTTGGCAATGCCCTGTGCTGTCTGCAGTGACTCTATCTGTTCACTCTGGATTATGGTTCTGGCCTTCTCCACCTCAGAGGGGTGCAAATCCGAAAGAAGACGTTTCATCTCGTCATGGGCTGCGCTTACTACGGCTGCAGGATCTGACGAAGGAGAGAAAATGAACGTCAGAATGAACATACCAGCATGGGGGGTAAGGTAATTCCATGCATATGTACGCAAAACCAGCTCATCGCGATGCTGAAGGCGGTGTACCAGTCTGGATGTTTCACCTTCTCCCAAAATCACGGCAGTCATGTCCGCAAGCGCCGCCAGTTCAGGAGTATAGCGCTCCGTGGGCATGGCTACGGCCATGTAGATATCGCTGAAAGTGCCTGACTCCACACGATAGCCTGAACGTGGAGGAGTGTAGGGACTCTCTTCGCGCATTGGAGCGCTTCCGACCCTCATCATGGAATCCAGTTCCCTGAAAGCATCTAACACCTCATCTGCAGGGAAAGGCGATGCCACGATAAATGTAATGTTTTCAGATAGATACCAGCGATTATGAAAATCGTGGAGAACCTTGGGAGTAAATGACGAAACGCTCCGGCTGGTTCCTATGATTGGCTCCCCGTATCTCGTTCCTCTGAATCCCAGTCTGAACAGTGCATCATAGGTACGGTGTGATGGGCTATCGTGTCCGTGACGTATCTCCTCGAGAATGACAGATTTTTCCTTTTCGAGTTCATCGGCATCGAACACGGGATGAAATACTGCATCCACGAAAGGACGGAGAGCTGTTTTCAGCATATCAGGCGGAATGACCATATGAAACACTGTCTCATCATATGACGTCCACGCATTTATGGTTCCGCCTACGGATTCCACGATACCGGAAAGCGCTCCATCAGGATACTCTGCTGACCCCTTGAACAGCATGTGCTCTATGGCATGGGCAAGACCGGCCTCATGTCTCTTGTCCTCGTCACCAGAGCCTACCCTCACCCATGCCTGAACAGCAGTCATGGTAAGAGTCGGAACGTAATCCACGAACAAGGTGGCTCTACTGGGCAGTACATATCGTGAAAATGAGGTATTCAGCACAATACCCTCCTTTTGAGTACGTGTTTCATTAATATGAGCGGGAACTGATTACAGCCTTTACTCTGCTGAGTTGGCGGAGACGATTCAGTCATACGGAATGGAATGCCGCCTGAGTAAAAATATCCACCGGGATACCTAATCTAATCAGCCCACGGTTTTATTCCTGCCTGTCCTCTTGGCTTCATAAAGGTTCTGATCTGCCAGGAGTATCAGTTCTTCTGATGATTGCATGGCAAAATCGAAGGTTGCCACTCCAACGCTGATGGTTATGGGAATACGAATGCCCTCGAAAACGAAGTTGGTATGCTCTACGAGGTGACGGATTTTTTCACCAAAGGCCCCAGCCTTGTCCAGAGGGAGTTCGGGAAGAATGATACTGAACTCCTCACCCCCATAACGAGCAAAGAAGTCTTCCTTGCGGATTTTCTCCTTGATTACCGTTGCCAGTTTTCTCAGCACGAAGTCGCCCGCCAGGTGACCGTATGTGTCGTTGATGCGCTTGAAGTGGTCGATGTCGAACATGATCAGGGACAGAGGCCTGCGATAACGGCGGGCTCTACTGATTTCCTTTTCGAGAGCCTCCATATAGTAGCGCTTGTTGTATATGCCGGTTAGACCATCAGTAGTGGTCAGACGGTATATCTCGTCATAGTATGAGGCCTCGATATTATCACCCGACAGGAACTTGAATATATCGGATCCCACACTGATGATGTCTCCATCACGAAGCCTCGTGGGCTCCCTTGGAGGGATTTTCTCGTCATTCACACGGGTTCCATTGGTTGAACCCAAGTCTGTCAGGAAGACTCGGCCATCGTCCTGAACCTCTATGATACAGTGCTTACGGCTCACACTCTCGTGAGACAAAACGATGTTACATTCAGAACTCCTGCCTATGAGTACAGTCGGCAGATTCAGTTCTATTCTTCTTCCCACCTGATCTCCGTATACATAAATGCATACCAGGCAGGAGATTGTCTTTTTCTTGGCCATGGAATCGAGAAGAGCCGAGTCTATTTTGATGACCTTGGTCGCCTCGTCGTACTCCACGGCACGTTTCGACATACTTTTGGGAAACTGGGAATTATCGTCTCTGGTTGGCGGCATCCAACAAACCCTTGCATACAGCGCGAATAGTTATAGAAAATTTGTCCATGAGCTTCAAGGCCAAAGTAGTCGTGACGTTGCGGTATGGTGCATCGATTCTTCTGGCACTGATCATTCAGTGGTTTTTATACAGGGAACTAAGGCGCAGACATGCTCCGGCATGGAGCTATCTGATCATGGCCGTGGGGAATGGGGCACTTTTGCTGATTCCCATCGACTGGCTGACGGGGATGACTCTCCCTAGATGGCTGTTCCTGTCGGTAGTAGGTTTTGGAATAGCCTATGAAATAACTTCAGGTTTTGGGCTGCTTATGTACTGGCTGGTCAAAAAAAAGGTCCAACGGGAACAGAAACTTGCCGATGCCAGTCACAGGGAACTCGCATCTGCCGACAGGGTATCCGAGCCTGACAAAAGGGCATTTCTGGCAGGAGGGGCAGCTGCCGGACTTGCCCTTATCTTTTCGGGGCAGTCACTGTATGAGGGGCTAGCCAGACCGCGGGTGGTGAGAAGACGCCTGAAACTGAAGGGGCTCGAGGGCAGCTTGCACATCGTACATGTCACGGATTTCCATACAGGATATTTCATGAGTCCTGACACGCTACGTTACATGAGCAAAAAAATCCTGGAACTGGAACCGGACCTGGTGTTTTTGACCGGGGATCAACTTCACAACACGCACAGGCCCTTTTTGGAAGACCTCCAAGCCGGTCTGCGTCCTATCGCACATACCCATCCCCATGTTTATGCCGTGGCAGGCAATCACGACCACCGTCTAGGTATAAAGGACATGTACCGTGCCCTGGAGCAGATAGGCATACATTCCCTTCACAACGAGAATATCACCGTGAATACTCCTGCAGGCATGATATCCGTGCTTGGAGTGGACGACATCATGTATAGCGGCGATCTGCGCACGGCAATGAGGGGCTGGCGCAACGACCTGCCTACCATCCTGCTGTCACACCGTCCTGAGATCTTCGACGAGGCTGCACGCTTTGGAATAGGTCTCACCCTATCAGGACACACCCATGGTGGCCAGTTCAACATAGCCGGACTAGCTCCCTCTTTGCTAGAGACCCGCTATACATACGGTGTCTACCGCCTGGGCGAAGGACACCTTCTCCATGTGAGCTGTGGTGTAGGAACGACCGGAGTGCCCATGCGTTTTGGAACGACACCGGAAATAGTCGAAATCATCCTCGAAGGATGAACATACCAAAAAAATCCGCCAACATATTGAAATAAAAGAATTTTCAAGTCATCCCAAAAAAAGACTGGAAAACAAAAATAGCCACTTTCTCATCTCTGAGAAGTGGCTATCTCCGATGGTAGCGGGGGCAGGATTTGAACCTGCGACCTCCGGGTTATGAGCCCGGCGAGCTAACCGCTGCTCCACCCCGCATCAGCAACGAGTCCTATATATATAGAGTTCTCCGGCCAAGTCAAGGCTTTTTTTAATTAGTATGGAATATGTCGGGAGTGTCATGCTGATAAACCAGTATCTTAGTAGGGGTGATACCCACTCCGGGCCATACATCAGGATCAGGATAAATACGTCTTCCACTGATTCCTAAACGGTTCTGGAAATCGTGCCATCCAAGTGAGGGTTCATGAGCAATAACTATCATGATCCCTGCTGGTTCGAGAAGAGCCAATAGATCCTGTATGTTGGATTCCAACCACTGCATACCCGACATTCCACCGGGCATACGTGGAGGCGGATCCACTATAAGCGCTCCAAATTTTTTCGCTCTGGAGGTCCATGAACGGATCTTCCTTCGAGCGTCCATGAGGGAGAAGGCCTGAGGCTCTACAGGAAGGGAATTGAGCTCGTAGTTACGCCTGGCCCGCTTCAAAACAGCCTTCGAAGAATCCACATTGACTACTGATATGGCTCCACCACGAAAAGCCGCCACTGAAAGGGATGAAGTGTATGAAAAAAGATTTACGACACTCCTACCGAACAGAAGACCAGTGGCAAGTTCACGTCTAAGGGGCCGCGTTTCAAGAAATAGGCCTGGATTGATGCCTTTCGCAGGATTCACCTCGAAAAGCATGTTTCCTTCGGCCACAGTGAATGGCACCTGAGTCTCTCCCCAAATTCGTCCGGACTCCCCTCCCCTGAATCGCTCCTTCAGGAATATCGCATTGCACCAAGTCATCGGGGTAAAGACTTCGAGAATCTCGTCGATCGGGGGATTCGGCACATAGGAAGACACGACCAGAGCGTTCCCGTAGCGCTCCAGCACTATTCCCCTGATACCTCTGATGTTATGAAGTACCATATCCCCCCTGTCCGAATGACGTGTATCAGCAAGACGGAGCGCTTCCCAAGCAAGTCCTCTGCGGGCACTTAGCAGTCGCTTGAGTTCTGTCCTGAGCAATAATGAATATGATGTGATGATCATGCCGGTATGGCCGAACCTCTGGCTGCGCTCATGGAGTCGATTCCCAGACGTTCCACCAGCTCTGGAAGTTCACCCACGATGCGTTCACCTGCAGCAGGATCGAGGAATGTCACCGTTCCAATCTGTACTGCATCCGCCCCAGCCATGATAAGCTTGAGCACATCCTTGCTTCCGGCAGCACCCCCGGATGCCAATATTTTCGCTCCAGGGAATGCCTGACGCACCTGTCTCACCGCATTCACGGTTATCGGGAACACTGCCGGTCCGGACAGCCCACCTCTTCCTGCAGTGCCGGGGACCATCCTTCCCGATGACAGGTCCACATCTGCAGCAGGAATGGTATTGCTTACGGTTATGGCATCTGCCCCAGAGTCTAGAGCAGCTTCACAGACATCCATTCCTCCAATGATCGGAGGGACTTTAACGACTATCCCTTTGGAAGGGGCTGCCTGCCTGCACAGATGTGTTATTTCACGTACCAGATCAGGGTTATGCCCGAAATGCTCTCCTCCCTTCTCCACGTTAGGACATGAAACGTTGACTTCAATGAAGGAAATCCCATCTACTTCATTGAGTCTTCGGGCCAGATCGGCATACTCGGACACGGTTTCGCCGAATATATTGACCCCCACCACAGAAGCCTTGGAAACGAGAGAAGGAAGTGAGCGAAGAAAAACATCGATTCCCGGATTTTCGAGGCCAATCGAATTTATGAGTCCCGAACTGGTCTCCCATATACGAGGAGCAGGATTGCCCGTCCGTGGTCTCAGGGATATTCCCTTGGTTATGATCGCTCCCGGAATCGACAGATCCATATATGGTGCTAGCTCGTCAGCATGACCTGCAGTTCCTGAAGCCAGAATCACAGGATTGCTCAAGGTCACGAAACCTAGATCTACAGTAAGATCTGCGCTCATAATACCACCTCCCCTGCCTCGAATACCGGTCCATGGGTACATACTTTGGCATATTCTCCCGAAGTGAGGGGATGAGCACATCCATGACAGACCCCTACCCCACAGGCCATGCGAGCCTCGAGACTCACAAGTGTAGGAAGACCGGCTTCAGCCCCCAGTCTCTTGACCTCTGCAAGCATGGGAAGGGGGCCACATGCATAGATGGCGTCAAACTCATCCGACTGAAGCATCTGCCGAGCAACATCGGTAACACGACCCTTTAGCCCGGCAGAACCGTCTTCTGTGACCGGAATCCATGGTCTGGCAGGCAAAGCCGGAAGTGCTGATGCTGATTTGACACCCAGAAGTAGAGTAGTCTCATCAGGATGTTCTTCTTTGTAGTAATAAAGAGGAGGAAGACCTACCCCACCAGCCAGAGCAAGAATTTTGCGGCCCTGAGGCTCAGGGAAGGGATTGCCAAGGGGCATCAGAACTTCCAAACTGTAACCATTGGTTATTTCGGACATGAGTCCAGTTCCCCTGCCTGTCACACGAAAAAGGAATTTCAATGTGTGTGAACTGTATCCCATGATGGACAAAGGGCGTGCCAGAAATGGATCCCTGGTCTTGGCCACCCGGATCATGGCGAACTGCCCTGGTTTGGGAGCGATACTCTCGAGGGTATAAAGCTCCATGAACGTTATACCAGGGGCAACCAACTGATTGGAGGTGACTATACATTCGTGGTAGGTCTTCATGTCCGTACTCCAGTGACAGGTGATGACATTAAACCCCAGACCATCCGATCAAGTCAAGAACAGGGTTGCCCCCTAAAGAGTATCCCGATCAGATACCCTGAATGAATCCGCCTGTGCGTCTGCCGTCGTCAAGAAGTATGGCTGCCCCGTGGCTCTCAAAAGAAAACGTAAACTCTCTCAGGTCACAAAGAGCCTTACGCACGGAATCCCTGCGCTCCGGAGGGACCACGAGCAGAAGGAATCCACCACCTCCGGCTCCAACGAGACGTCCTCCCATGGCCCCGGAGGCAAGAGCGATCTCATAATATCCATCTATCCGTTCGGAGGAAATCCGGGAGGACAGAGAACGTTTTATCATCCATCCCTCATGCATCAAGGCGGCGAAAGTGGAGAGATCCGAGTCAGTTATGGAATGAGCCATATCATGAGCCAGGGTCACCAGGTGCTTTACATCGGAGAAGGTATCCCCACCGGATTTTAATTTTCGTGATTCCTCACTCAGGATTGCTCTGGTGGAACGTCTCGGCCCCAGGTAAAACAACATGAGAGAGCGCTCCAATAGCCTCATGAACTCTTTGGAGCATTCGACAGTAGAGACCCCCACTGACCCGTTTTGATGAAATTCATAGAGATTCAGGCCACCGAATGCTGAAGCATATTGATCCTGCTTACCAACCGGCTCGGCAGCCATGACCATCTCGACATGACAGGCCATTTCCGCCAGGTCTGAAGCTTCAGGAGGGGAGCATGCGGCATATGTGTACAGGGCATTCATCAGGGATACGGTAAACGCTCCAGAAGAACCGAGTCCAGTGCCACTGGGGACATCTCCCTGGGTGGTGATGTATAAACCAGATTCTATACCAAGATGAGCGAGTCCCATACTTACCAGACGGTGTGAGAGCTCTTCCGGGGAAGTCACAGTCTCAGTGATTTTGTGCTTGAGCTCTATGATTTCAGGATTCGGATGGGGATGCACGGTGACATACACATAACTGTCGATGGTAACTGAAAGAACGGCGCCCTCGTGTCTAGAGTAAAAAGCCGGAAGATCCGAACCTCCACCAGCAAAACTGATTCTCAATGGAGCGCGAGATACAATCATGACCAGATTCCTGTCCTGAATATTATTGCCTTACGCATACTTACTGCAAGAACATTGAATGGACCTAAGAATTTCTTTTCACAGGAAATATGTGATGTTACCTTCCCTGATTATGGACAGGTCAGCCGAATCATCCCGGGAAGTTCGGGTATGGCTCACCATTGCAGTCACCGAAGGTTTATCGTGGATATTCCTAGGAGCCATGTCGTATTTCATTCCATGGAATACGGTAGTGCTGATGGCCCGACCTCTGAGCAGCTTCCTTGCATGGCTGCTGGACCTGATTCCACACTACCTCACCCCCCATGCCATACAGTTGATTATATATGGGTTTCTCATGACCATGGTGTCGGTAATTCCCTTGGCAAGTAAGAGTCAGATACTGGGTAAGGCTGTGACCATCATTCTTGGAGTCGGGTCTCTCGTTCCAATGATGTGGATATGGATACCTGATCCAGCCTTCATGCTGTGCGCTATTGCGCTGATGCGCGATTGCCCCAGAAAAGATCAATAATATCAGCTAGTTATCAAGTAAGTCAAAAGGCCAGTTCCAAATTTCTCAAATCAACCTTGAGGACCTTGGAACATCCAGGTTCCTCCATGGTAACTCCATAGAGCATATCTGCGGCTTCCATGGTTCTCCTGTTATGCGTAATCACTATGAACTGTGTCTTGCGGGAGAGCTCCCTTATGAGTCCCAGGAATTTGTCGACATTGTGTTCATCTAAAGGAGCATCGACTTCATCGAGTACACAGAATGGACTCGGTCTGTGCAGAAATATCGAGAAAACTAGAGCAATGGAGGTGAGAGCCTTTTCACCACCGGACAGAAGTTCCATGGCCCTGGGTCTTTTCCCAGGAGGAGTAGCGCGTATATCCAGACCGGCCTCCAGGGGATCTCCCTCTCCAAGAATGAGCTGGGCCTCTCCACCGCCAAAAAGCAATGGGAACAGGTGGGAGAACTTGGATGAGACACTTTCGAACGTCTCTAGGAACCTGCGACGGCTCGTCTCTGTGATACGCTCTATGGCCCTGCGCAGTTCATTTATGGCACTTTGTATGTCTGAACGCTGTTTTTCCAAAAAACGCAAACGCTCCGATACCTCGTCGTACTCTTCCACTGCAGTGGGATTGTATTGAGGCTGAAGCCTGGCGATCTCCTTTTCACATGCCTTTAGAAGTTGTTCTTCCTTGGGACCAAAAGGAGGATAAATGTGAAACTCGTGGGGTACAGCCCTTAGCCCCTGCAGCGAATCCGTCAGTTTGACCTCCTGAAGTGCCAGAGCGCTGCGCTGCTCCCGGAGCGCTTCCAGCTGTCTTCTGAGCTGTTCCTCCTTGAGTCCGTCAAGATTTTCCTGCGGGGATAGTCTATCCAGTTCTCCCTGAACTTCCTGGCGCTCTTTTTCCAGCTGCCGTATGCTGGTTCCAATCTTCATGGCTTGGGAGCTCAGATCCTCTATCAGTGATTCTATACGTTTCTCCGCAGTATCATCGGACAGGAGCTCCTGAAACTTTTTCCGGCGCTGTTCTATGAGATCCTTTTCGCGGTCCATGCGATCCAGCTCCTGGGTCATTCCCTCAAGACGGGTCTTCCATCCTTCCATGGATGCCGCCATCTCCCGGCGTTCTTCTTCCAGATTCGCTCGCCGCTCCTCAAGGAGTTCCTTATCCCTGGCAATGAGCTCCAACTGTTCTCTGAGAGAAATCTCTTCTTCGCTCATCTCAGGAAAAACGATCCCTTCTAGAGACTTTAGTTCCTCTTCAATCCTTTTGCTCTGTGAATGGTAAGCGCTCCAGCTTCTTTCCGCTTCCCTGATACGGTTCTTCAGATCTGTACGCCTAGCAGACAGACGCTCCAGAGTGTTTTTGTTCTCTGAAAGAGTGATCCGGAGCTCTTCCTGCCTTTCTTTCAGGGCAGTGATCTCCTTCTCCAGGTCCTCCAGAGCGGATTCCTGGTATTCCTGAGTGCGAGAAAGAGAGACTATATCCTCCTCAAGCTGCTTCATCTCCCTGTGATGTGCCAGTATACCAGTACCGGCAGCTATGCCCCGGGATATCACGAGATCACGGCTCACTGCATAACCTTCCTGTGTGATAGCAGGAGGATTGTCCAGTGCATCTCCGAGGGATTCGGAGCGTTTCCAGTCAGAAATCAGTCCAGCAAGGACAGGAGATAAATCCCCATTTCGCTCCGGAGAAGTATGAGCAGGAAGAACTAGAGCAAACCACTCCAGGGGTGACAGAACTTCTAAGGCCTCCTGAAGCCGATTGGGATCTGCAAGTACTGGATATTCCATCTTTTCCCGGAGAATAACGGGCAGGTCCGGTCTGTCACCAGGAACATGGTCAGCAACTACACCAAGATGTCTTATTCCTGCCTGTTCGAGAAGGGTGAGTACTTTTCTGGGTGTGGCCTGAAGCCCTTCATGTGTTGCTCTGGCTTTATGAATCTGATCCAGCCGTACCTGAGCCCTGTTGAGATCCCGAGTGGTTATCCTCAGTTCCCTCTCCAGTTCCACACGGTTGGCAGTACGAGATTTGAGCTCTTTCGAGAGGGCAGCCAGCTCTTCTTCAGTGGAGTTTATGGAAGTGTTCAGTTTGGAAATGATGTCGTCGAGCTCCTCGAGCTCCTGTTCAAGACTCTCAGGAGAAACTTCGGGAGGAAGCAGATTCTTCCTCGCAGTCTGGAGATCCTCACGCCTCTTTTGGGCGAGACGCCATTCATTCTCCAGGGTCATGCGTTCCTGCTGAAGAGTTCTGACGCGGGAATCCAAATCCCTGGTTTGGGCCTCGGTACGCTTCAGGTCTGCCATCAGGGTCCGCCACTGCTGCTCTATATTCTCATAGTCGTCCTTCTTGGATTCTATGACGGTTTTGATGTGTGAAATCTGCTCCTGTAGTACTTTCCGTCTATCGAGAAGGGCGGACAAAGATGCCTCCATCTCTTGTAGGCGGGCTCTAGCTGCACTCTTCTCCTCACGCAGTTTCTGAAGGTGTTGCCTGTTCTCCCCGATACGTGAGTTTATGAGGCGCAGTCGGTTGTCATCTTCGAAATGACGGTCATTGAGCTCTCCCAGCCGAGAAACCAGAAGGTTCTTCCTTGTCCTGACAGATGATAGACGCGCCTGTACTTCCTCTAAATCGGATTCTGTGGATGCAATGTCTTCGGACAGGCGAGCTAGTTGTGTACGAAGGGCCGCCAGTCTTGCAGAGCGCTCCAGCCAAAGATGAGTATCTCTCCAGATAGTCAGATGCTCCTTTTGCCTTATAACCTCTTGATATCGCTTGGCTTTTTTAACGCTCTCTTCAAGACGTAGCTTTCTTCGGGATAGCTCTGATACCACGTCTGCGATTCTGGCGAGATTGGCTTCTGCATTGCGCAGGGTGTTTTCCGTATCCCTCCTCTTTGCCCTGTAGCGGCTTACTCCAGCCGCCTCTTCTATGAGCCTACGGCGATCTTCAGGAC
>JALWFW010000231.1 GCA_027013865.1 Polyangiaceae bacterium
TAGGAGACACGAGGATCCCCCGGCTGGGTGCCGAGCGCTAGCACCGTGCCGGGCAGGTGGTGGAGGAACCTTGCCCCGAAAATCCCACCGTAATAGCGGCGGGACAGGCAGGGGCTTATCCAGCGGTGCAAATTTCGGCCGGTGTGACGGCGGGGGTGGGCCCTTCTTTGGATGGGACGGTTTCGGGTTTTACGGTAAAGTGCCGTAATATCAAGGAGTTACCGCGTAAACCAAGCCCTGTGGCGGAGTGTGTGGACCGTGCCGCAAAGGCCGCAGCCCCCGTGTGAGAGGCTTCTTGGAGCAATGGATCAGTGTCACATGTTCTTGAAGCGAAAGCATGTCCAGCCAGGATAGCTTATCACGGGCCCTTGCAGGGCAGACCGATGCCCCTACGAGTGCCTGCACCCGTTTTTGAAGCAAAAGCATGTCCAGCCAGGACGCCATACTACGCACCCTTGCAGGACGCCCGACGGCTCTTCGAGTGCCCGCACCCGTTCTTGAAGCAAGGTCAGGAAGGCTAACCACCGACCCTTGCAGGGCAGCCCGACGGCCCTGGGAGGTTATCAGTGGGGGAACCACCTGTCGTACCAGGACTGGAACATGAGCACATTCCACAGAAGGTACTTGCGGTCTGCGATCCCCTGCCGGTGCTCGTTCCAAATCTTCCGAACCCTGGCCACATCGATGAATCCACTTCTCGCCAGGCTGTCTTCAGAAAGCAGATCCTCCGCCCACTCCCGCAGCTCATCCTTGAGCCAGCTGCCTATGGGCACTGAGAAACCATGTTTCGGGCGGTCCATGATGGAACGGGGCACGTACCTCTCCACGAGACGGCGCAAAATCCACTTGTTGCTAAACCTACGAATTCTCCAGGACACAGGCATGCTCCACATGTGCATGAGAAAGTCGGGTTCCACGAGGGGCACCCTGGTCTCCAGACTCACTGCCATGGAAGCCCTGTCAACCTTTACGAATATGTCGTCAGGCAGGTAGTGGGTGAAGTCGTGCATCTGCATGAAGGGCAGCACGCCGAACTCCATGAGAGGGGAAGCATCGGGATCCGGCATGGACACATCCCCGATGTTTACCATGGGCAAGGAGCACCATCCGCCAAAAAGTATCTCATAAAGCTCGGTGAAATCACCGGAGCGTTCTATGGTTTCTCCAAGTCTTATGAATCTGTGAATCCGGCCTTTCATGGGTTCAGACAGCACGGGGGCTATCTTGTAACCGGCACGGCTCAGGAGAACGCCAAGCAGGTGGGCTATCTTGCTGCCTGCCGGAAGATGCAGTATCAGTCCATAGATATAGCGTGGATATCCCCCTGCCACCTCATCTCCGGCATCTCCGCTCATGGCCACGGTGACGTGCTCACGCGTGAGTCTGGATAGGAGGTAGGTTGGGATCTGTGAGGGATCCGCAAAAGGTTCATCCCATATCTCAGGCAGACGATCCACCATATTGAGGGTATCGTGGGGGGAGACCACCAGTCTGACATGCTCTGTATCAAGATGCCGGGCCACTTCTGCCGCGTGTACTGACTCATCAAACTCGAATTCTCTGAATCCAATGGAAAAAGTTCTGACTCTGTGTTCCGACACCTTCTGCATCACCGCAGTCACGAGGGTCGAGTCTATTCCCCCGGAAAGAAATGCGCCCAGCGGGACGTCGGAGATCATACGGCGTCGCACCGAGATCTCGAGGAGTCTCTCGGCCTCGTCCATGTAGTCCTCCACACTTCCTTCCCACGGAGAGGCATGAGCCGCCAGAGCCTGCTGCACGGGATCCCAGTAATATGCTGGTTCCGGCATGGTCCCGGATGAGACGTCACCGTATCTCACCGTAACGTATGTGCCTGGTCTGAGTTTGCGTATGCCCCTGAAGATAGAATAAGGGGAAGGGACATAATGAAAACGGAAGTACAACGCCAGGGCCTCCGGATCCATGGAAAGGCTGTAACCCATGGCTGGAAGGGACTTGAGCTCTGAGCCGAAAAAGAATGTTCCAGGCTCTGCCATGCCCCAGTAAAGGGGCTTTTCTCCAGCACGGTCCCTGGCCAGGGTGAGGGTACGTTCCCTGGTGTCCCAAAGGGCGATGGCGAACATGCCGTCGAGCTTGGATAACGTATCTGCTACCCCCCAGGCCGAGAAAGCCTCTAGAAGTACCTCCGTGTCCGAATGTCCCCTCCAGTCTCCGACTCCCCGGGTCTCCAATTCCCTACGGAGCTCCATGAAATTGTAGATCTCACCGTTGTATACTGTGACATATCTTTCGTCATGGGAGATCATGGGCTGAGAGCCCGCCTCGGACAGGTCGATTATGGATAGTCTTCTGTGCCCCATATAGAGCCCTGTTTCCGGATCCAGCCACTGACCTGCCGAGTCCGGACCCCTGTGAACGAGGGCATCCCGCCCGCGGCGGCCACGTTCCTCCAGATCGTCCGGGGACAGACTCCGGTTCCATAATCCCATAATTCCGCACATGAATATCTGCCTCCTGGAGCGCTAACTTACACACAGATCACATGAAGGGAAAGAGGGAAGGGAACCATGACGGTATGCTGGGCTCTTTTTTGTCCGCCGACTCCGGCAGGATATACTCTGACTTCATGAGTCAGCAGGCACAGACCATAAATCCCAGAGTCAAATTCTGGACTAGAACCGCATCAATCATGGGACTGGCTCCAGGATTCGTCATACTCTCGTCCCTCATGGCCCAGTTGACGGGCGAAGGCTGGCCCCTGGCGATGACCTCCACCGGCGCCCTGATACTGCTGCCCTTCGGGATATTCCGATACCTGCTGCGTCACCACAGACGTCCCTGGCTGTCTTCCATGGTGCTGCTGGGGCTATTTCACTGGGCCCTGCTCCTCACCGCCATCCTGGCCTCTCCCTCATCCACCATGCTGGCACTGCGCAGACACGGTGCATGGCCGGCTTCACTGGTGGCGGTAAAAAAACGGGCCGCCATACAGGAAAAAGTGGCTTCAGCCGTGGACATGCTGCCTGGAGCCCCTGCAGAAGTGCCCTACACCTTCCGCGGCGGAGCCATCATAGTACAGGCATCCTTCCGCATGGGAGACACGGTAGTAAAGGCCCCCATGATCCTGGACACTGGCGCAACCATTACTGCCGTCTCCCCAAAAATACTGGAAAAACTCGGAGTCACCCCCGATCCAAGGGCTCCCGTGTTCACCTTCGAGACAGCAGGAGGTCAGGCCTCCTACCCCCTCGTCATGCTGGATGAGATCTCCATGGGAGGGCGCAGTGTTTCTCCGGTGGTGGCTGCAGTGTGTCAGCAGTGCGAAACCGGTGACGCCTACGGACTCATAGGTCTCAACTTCGCCTCCCACTACAGGATCCAGATAGATCAGCGTGCCGGCAAGCTAGTGATGGAGCCCCGCTCAGGCTGGGTGGACCGCAGTGCTGAAGTGGAACCGTTTTTGGAACTCGTGCCCGACATCACGGCAGATTCCTTCGAGGCCAGACTGGTGAACATGGCACCACGGGGCATATCCGACCTCGTACTGAGCGTCACCTTCCTAGCTTCTGACGGAAGGGCCCTGCGAGAGGACAGAGTCACCCTGAAAACCCTTCCACCACGCGGTCAGACAGCACTGCGTCTGGACCTTCCTCAGGGTACCGACGGAGTTCGCTGGGAAGTGAGCCGGGCCCAGTGGATCGAAAAAGACACTCTACCGGATGCCAGAAACGCCCCTCTGGAGATATCGCAAAAAATAAATGATATCAAATAGTTACAGACGTAGAGACATTTTATTTGACATACTAGGCGCCATTCATGCCCAAAACGTCCGCCATTGAATAGAGCCCTGCACTGCGGCCATGCACCCACTCGGCTGCCTGAACGGCTCCCTCGGCAAACACGCGTCGGTCATAGGCTCGGTGTGTCAGTTCGATGCGTTCTGTCTCACCAATAAGAAATACAGTGTGCTCTCCCTTGACGTCCCCGCCCCGCAAAGCCTGCACTCCTATACGCTGCTGCGGCCTCTCACCTGTGGGTTGTCCGGTGTGGATGACACCGTCGTTCCAACCTCTGGCACCGGCGGCAGCCCTGGCGAGTTCCAGTGCGGTTCCTGAAGGAGAATCCTTCTTGCGGGAGTGGTGCACCTCCATGACTTCGATGTCATAACCGCCAAGGGCACGGGCTGCCGTACGCACCAGGGCCAAAAGCAGGTTGATTCCAGGACTGAAGTTGGCGGCCTTGACCACCGGCACCTCGCTGGACGCCGTTTCGACTGCCCGAATGGCCCCCTCGTGCAGGGAAGTGGTTCCAGTCACCAGGGGCACGCCATGCTCCTTACACCAGCGGGCGGCTTTCTCGGTGCCATCTGCACTGGAGAAATCTATCACCACGTCGATGGGACCTTCCAGATCTTCTATGGACACCACCCCTCCGGCTGCCCTGGGATCCACACCGAGCCACTGATGGCCCCGAGATTCGGCGACTTGTCTGAGGGCATGCCCCATACGTCCTTCATATCCGACAATGGCCACACGCATCACGACACCTCCAGCATGCGCTCTATGGAAAGTCGGGCACGGGCGGCCGTCTCGGGCGGCACGGTAATACGATGCTTCATGTCCCGCAGTGCCTCCCACACGTTGACGAGACGGGTCATCTTCATGTCGGTACACACGAGATCGTTGGATGCCGGTATGTACTCGAGATCCGGCCTCTCCCTTCGCAGACGGGAGATCATACCCAATTCGGTACCGATTATGAGCCTGGTACCTGCAGGAAGTTCCTTCACCCTGCGCACCATGCCACCGGTGCTGGCGACGATATCAGCCTCCTGGCACACATCGAGGCGGCACTCGGGATGGACCATTACCAGGGCATCGGGATGGCGCTCACGGGCTTTTTCTATATCATCCACGGTGAGACGCACGTGTACCGGGCAGTAACCGGGCCACAAGGTTACGTTGCCACGGCGTGCCTGGGTGACCCACTCCCCTAGGTGCTGATCGGGGGCAAACACTATTTCCTTGTCCTCGCCGATTTTCTGAACGATCTTCGCGGCATTGGCGCTGGTGCAGCAGTAGTCCGCCTCGGCCTTCGTCTCTGCGGTGGAATTGACGTAAGTCACCACTACACTGCCGGGATGCTCCTCTTTTATGCGCCTTATTTCCTGGGCAGTGGCCATACGGGCCATGGGGCAATCGGCAGCGGCCACAGGAAGGAGTACTGTCTTGTCAGGAGCCAGTATAGCCGCGGTCTCTGCCATGAAGTGCACCCCGCAGAACACTATCACATCCGCATCCAGAGAAGCGGCCTTACGACTCAGTTCTAGGGAATCCCCTACGAAGTCACCGATTGCCTGAACTTCCTCGAACTGGTAGTTGTGCACTAGGATGACGGCGTTGCGCTCTTTCTTGAGGCGCTCGATCTCTTTTACGAGCTCTTCCCCGGACGGGGGGATGTGACCATATTCCATAATACACCTCCGAAATATGGAATCGGGGCATTATTAACAGTTCTGCCGGTTCCATCAACGGCAATCTACAACGCCCGATCTCCTTTTTTCAATACCATTTGTCAGCCGCACGGGACGTTCCCTGAAAGTGTCCGTGGGCCAGCTCGTTGACAAATACCGCCTGATCCCCTACTTACGAACGCATACGGCGGGGCACAGCAGACCCGCCATCCCGGAGGGAATGTACATGGCAAGTACCGGTAAACCCAAAAAATATATTTTCGTGACAGGTGGTGTAGTATCTTCTCTAGGTAAGGGAATCACGTCGGCTTCTCTTGGTGCCCTGCTTCAGGCGAGGGGCCTGTCTGTGACCATAATCAAACTGGATCCTTATATAAATGTGGATCCCGGAACCATGAGTCCTTTCCAGCACGGCGAGGTGTATGTGACCGATGACGGAGCCGAGACCGACCTGGATCTCGGCCACTACGAGCGTTTCCTGGGTATCTCCATGTCCAGGCTCAACAACGCCACCACAGGACAGATATATAACTCCGTCATCACCAAGGAACGTGCCGGTCACTACCTCGGTGCCACGGTCCAGGTGATTCCCCACATAACCGACGAGATCAAAACCACCATACGCAGAGCCGCAGAGGATTCCGAGATAACTCTGGTGGAAATCGGCGGCACGGCCGGTGACATCGAGTCTCTGCCGTTTTTGGAGGCCATACGCCAGATGGGGCTCGAGGAAGGACCGGAAAACGTGGTTTACATACATCTAACCCTGCTTCCCTACCTGTCGGCAGCTGGAGAACTCAAGACCAAGCCCACCCAGCACTCGGTCCAAAAGCTGCGTGAGATAGGGATCCAGCCCAACGTACTGGTGTGCCGCTCCGAGCAGCCCATCACCGATGCCATCCGCAAGAAAATCGCTCTGTTCACGTCCGTTCCCAAGGACAACGTCATCGCGGCCTTAGATGCCCGTACCATATACGAGGTTCCCCTTCTGCTCCACGAGGAAGGACTGGATCAACGTGTGGTGGATCTCCTGGGGATATGGGCTCCTGAACCTCGTCTCGAGAACTGGCGTGAACTCGTCTCCAGAGTGCTTCAGCCGAGCGGTGAGGTGGTGATAGGAATCGTTGGCAAATACGTGGATCTCATCGAATCATACAAGAGCCTCAACGAAGCTCTCATCCATGCAGGAGTGGCCAACGACGTCAAGGTGCGGCTGCGCCACATCGACGCCGGTCAGATAGAGAAACACGGACCCGACGACGAGCTTGCGGGAGTGGATGCTATCTTGGTACCCGGAGGCTTTGGAGAGCGTGGTATAGAGGGCAAAATCCGTGCCATAACGTACGCCAGGGAAAAGAAGATACCCTTCTTCGGTATCTGTCTGGGCATGCAGCTAGCTTCCATCGAATTCGTACGCAGCGTCGTGGGCCGACCCGAGGCCAACTCCACTGAATTCAATCCCAACACACCAGATCCCGTGGTTCATCTCATGCCCGAACAGGAGGCCATCGAGGCCAAGGGCGGTACCATGCGTTTGGGAGCCTACGAGTGCCGCATAGAAGAAGGCACCCTGGCCCACGGAATCTACGGCAGGGAGCTCATATCCGAGCGTCACCGTCACCGTTACGAGTTCAACAACGATTACAGGGATATGGTCCAAGAACACGGCCTCAGGATCTCCGGACTCTCCCCGGGAGGTCACCTGGTGGAGATGATTGAACTGCCGGACCACCCTCACTTCATTGCCGTGCAGTTCCATCCCGAATTCAAAAGCCGACCCTTTGAACCCCATCCGTTGTTCGTGTCTTTCGTAAGGGCCGGCCTGGAACACCGGCGTGCCAACTAGTTGATTCAATGGAACTTTCATCATGAAGATACTGCATTTCATAACCAATCTCGATATCGGCGGAGCCGAGACGTTTCTGTGGAATCTCATCCGGTTCACCCGTGAAGAAGTAGAACACGAGGTGGTATCACTGCGTGAAGGAGGGGCAACGTCACAGAAACTGGAACGCCTTGGTATTGCTGTACATTACCTTAAAATGGGCCCCTCTCTCTTCATGAAACTGCCCCATTTCTCACAGGAGCTCATCCACCTGGCCGGTACGTCTCCTGATATAGTCCAGACGTGGCTGTATCACGGCGATCTGCTAGGAGGGTTGTTCGGCAGATACGTGCTGAAACGTCCGGTGATATGGTCTATACGCCATATGCTGCCCGATGGAGTCCACGTCACCACTCTTCCGGTCACCCGTGCCTGCGCCATGCTCTCAACAAAAATTCCGGATGTCATCGTATCGAATTCCTATACGGCTATCCATGAACACGTACGCTACGGGTACGATGCCAACCGTTTCATGCGTATCCCCAACGGCTTCGATCTCGAGATGCTGGGTCCGGATCCCGAAGGCAGAAAAAAATTTCGTCAGAAATGGTCGATTCCAGAAGATGCCTTCGTGATAGGAATGCTGGGACGGTTCGACAATATCCAGAAAGATTACGCCACACTGCTTAGGGCGTTCGCCCGTTTCCACGAACGTCATCCGAAATCCGCCATCGTACTGGCAGGTCCGGGACACACCACTTCGAATCCCCGCTGGATGTCCCTTGTCCGTGACTCTGGCGTCAAACAGCTGGTAGGAACATCTGTCTTAGGTATCGGCCCATGTCATGACGTACGTGGAGCCATGAACGCTCTGGACATATTCACTCTCTCCTCGGTGAGTGAAGGCTTCCCCAACGTGGTTGGTGAAGCCATGACATGCGCAAGGCCAGTAGTCTCCTCCAGGGTCTCTGACGTTCCCGATCTGTTGGGAGACGAAAAATGGCTATTTACGCCTGGCGATGTCAGCGGCCTGCTGAATCTGTGGGAGAACATCTACTCCATGAGTGAAGATGAACGTAACCAGCTGGGCCTACGAAACCGCAGCCGTATAGAAGAGCATTTCGACATACGGACCATAGTCCGCTCCTACGTTGATTTGTATCACTCCCTCCTTGAAAAGAATCACACATAATTTCAAGTAACTTCAATAAGTTACACAGTAAAAGCGTCTTTTGAAACTTGGCAGGTGTTCCAGGGCAACCGAGTTTTGGGATTACGGGCCATCCAGGTTTGCCAGAACCCCACGCCAGTATGACTAAGGCGGGCAAGCCTGTCCAAAAAGTGTCCAACTTAGCCGAAATGGACTGGCATTCAGACAGACCGACTATGAATTGATGCTCAAAAGTCCTTTGATTTCAATATACTACATACGATAAATTCCGACCGCTGCCCCTGGCACGTATATTGCATAACCCCTCCCATGACTGAACCCTAGGAGACACGAGGATCCCCCGGCTGGGTGCCGAGCGCTCGCACCGCGCCGGGCAGGTGGTGGAGGAACCTTGCCCCCAAAAATCCCACCGTAATAGCGGCGGGACAGGCAGGGGCTTATCCAGCGGTTCGGATTTTCGGCCGGTGTGACGGCGGGGGTGGGCCCTTCTTTGGATGGGACAGTTTAGGTCTTGCGGTAAAGTGCTGTAATATCAAGGAGTTACCGCGTAACGCCAAGCCCTGTGGCGAGGCGTGTGCACCGTGCTGCAAAGGACGCAACACCAGACAGGGGCTCTTCCAGGGGTTAGGCTTGCGGCAGGTGTAACTTGGCAGATGGTCAAGCAGATACAAGCTTCAATGGGGCGGCTTAACCTGCGATTCAGCTTTCGGCCGGTGTGACGGCGGGGGCGGGCACTTCTTTGGATGGGACGATTTTGGGCCTTGCGGTAAAGTGCTGTAATATCAAAGTGTTGCCGCGTAATTCCAAGCCCTGTGGCGGGGTGTGTGGACCGTGCCGGGCAGGCTGCAGCTCCCGTGGAAGAGCTTTCTTAAAGCAATGAATCAGTGTCACCTGCTCTTGAAGCGAGAGTATGTCCAGCCAGGACGCCATACCACGCATAATTGCAGGGCAGCTCGACGCCCCTTCGAGTGCCTGCAACTGTTCTTGAAGCAAGAGTATGTCTGCTCAGTAAGGCTTACCACGCATAATTGCAGGGCAGCTCGACGGCCCTGGTGATACGGGATGTATTTTTCGAAA
>JALWFW010000232.1 GCA_027013865.1 Polyangiaceae bacterium
CGCCTAACCAAAGACGAGTCATGTGGTTTCAGCCGTCAGCAGTTCTTTCATATACCCGCAGGAACGACACAGGAATTTCGCCTGCTGTGTTTTGCATTTCATCCGAGTGTGGAATAGAATTCGCCTTATGATAGTCACGCTTCTTACGGACTTTGGCACAGCCGACACCTACGTTGGCCAGATGAAAGGCCGGATTCTGAAAAGCGCGCCTGGGTCTGTGCTGGTGGATCTAACCCACGAGGTTCCGTTTGCGGACCTTGAGGTGGCGGCTCGTATGCTCCGTAATGCCGTGGATTATTTTCCGCCAGACACCATACATGTATGTGTCGTGGATCCAGGGGTGGGCGGTTCCCGTCGTAGTGTGGTGGGTAGATGGAACGGTCATTTCCTGGTGGGCCCCGACAACGGTGTATTTACCATGTTTTTGGATGGGTCGTCCGAGTTCCGGGAGATTGCCCCGCGGTTTCTGGAGGCCCGTCACGGACAGACGTTTCATGGTCGTGACCTTTTCGCCCCCGCCGCAGCAGCACTGGCAGCAGGGGTGCCCTTCGAAGAAGTCGGCGCAGACATCGTATTCGATCCCGTCCGTATGAATCTGTCGGTACCGTCTGTCACGGACGGAGTCATAACAGGCCGCATATGGCATCAGGATCACTTCGGTAACTTGATAACAGACATTCCCGTTTCCATGACTGAAGGATGTACACGGGTTACAGTCGGCAGCATGGAACTTTCACCCATATACGAGACCTTCTCCGTGGTTGCGCCAGGCACCCCGGTTGCCTACCGAGGTTCCTTCGGATATCTTGAAATTGGTGTAAACCAGGGAAGTGCTTCAAAATTATTCAATAATTACAGTAAGTTAGAGGTTAAAGTCTCATGAGGAATCCTGCCCGTGTACGTTTCGTGCAGATGATGGCAATGATGCCTGTATTTCTTTTGATGCAGGCCTGTCTGACACCGGAAGGGGAGGGTATAGTTGCGGGACAGGTCTATCTAATGAACTGCAGCGAAGGCGATGACTACGGCACTCCGGAACATATGGCCTATTTCGACCTTCATGCTGATTTTTTTGCCGGCGAGATCATCATCGATGAAAGGGTGGATTCCAGAAAAAACAGGCTGGACATCAGACTCCAAAAGGGCACTGGACAGCCTGGAGATGCGGATATGCTTTTCATCCAGATTCCTGATGTACGTCAGGCCGCGGAGTACTTCGTGCAATCCCGTCCCATTCCCGTAGCTCCTGACGGTGTCATGCGTGCATCTCTGGGACTGTATCTTACGTGCCCTTCTTTCTACGACGGTCCGGAGGCTGTCCCGGATGCCACCGATTCAGCCTGTCCCCAGCTTACACCTGAGGAAGTATCTGATATCTGTAACAGCACCGACTACGGATCCCTGACGTACAGATACACGCCTCAGGCTCCATTCTCAGAGGGTCAATCCTGCGTGATTTTGTGTAAATTCGGTGATCTCTCCCCCGGAGAGTCCGTGCCTGAGGACTTCAAGATAGACTACAGGGATACAGTCGCCGGCCTTTACTTCTTTTCACTCATGTCCCGCCGTGAGGACACTCTTGACGGCAGTCCTATGGCAGGAGGCTTCGTTCAGGGTAACTTCCACATCAGGGTCATCAGGGCCAAGGCTGTTCAGACTTTTCCATGAAAATGCGTAACTATTTGTATTTATTGATGTTTTTGTGGCTGATTGGTTGCAGTGGCGGTGTGGATGATGATATTCGTATCCTTCATACGGCATACCCTGCAGCACGGGTTCAGGCTCTGAAAAGGCTGGAGAAGAGCAAGGAACCCAAAGCACGTCGGGCCATTTTGGATGCCATGGATGATAGAGTCAGACTGGTGAGGCGGGAGGCCGTTCGTATCATAGCCCAGTCTCCCACTCCTGATACCATGTGGGCCCTGTCTCACCGTCTACATGACGGGGATCCCAGAATTCGGGCCTGGGCCGTGGAGGGACTTCTGCGTCTGGGCACTCCGGAGGCCATTTATAGAGCTGCTACGGCTCTGGACGATCCGGATAGTTTCGTACGGGAACGCTTTTATGCACTCATGGACCGGGGCTGGACAAGACGGGACATACTGGGTCTGTGGGCGGCCCGTAAGGCATGGAGCGCAATGGATGGGATTGGATCCCCTGAACCCGGATCCCTGGCTGCAGCTGTCAAATCCCTGGGCAGTATAGGGTTTGCCGAGGATATGGCTTTTGTTTACCGTGCGCTTTTCTCAAAGGACAGTTTTGCCCGGAGTAATGCCCTAGAAGTCCTGGCCCGCACAGGCAAACCAGAAGTGCTTCCCTGGCTGTTTGCCTCAGGCAGCGATCGCATACTGGCGTCGTGGGTTGAGTCCTCCAGAGGTATACCAGATGATTTTCCAGTAATATCAAGTAGTTACTCTCAAACCATAGAGGCTTTGCTTGCCAGGGACGATGTCCCCTGCCGGTATCTCGAGGTGGTATCGTCTCCGGATCAAGCCCGCCATTTCAAAGGACGCTGTCATATACCCGAGAACCTGCCTCCTTCCTTCAGGGGAGCCGTGCTGATGGCGTGGGGTCAGGCAGAGGCTGCCATGAAGGCATACCGTCAGGCGCAACCCGATGAAAAGGCGTTTTTACGGTGGTCCTCCTTCGAGATATGGGGCTATTTCGCGGCATGGGACAAGATTTTTGGCAGCAGGCAGGAGGCTACACGAAAAAAAACTCGCAGGCATGAAACAGTGGCGGACGCCTACAATCCCGTTCAGATCGCCATGAAGGTATGGGATGCGTGGCTCTATTGGAACTCCAAGTGGCTGTCTGATTCCACGTGGCGTCGTCTTGACGAGGTGGAACCCGGCGGACTTCCTGGAGAGAAGAAGACTCCTCTGCAGCGCCTGCTAGAGGATCTGGCAAAGGAGCGTATGCCAGGTACTCCAACTGAACTCATGCCCAGTCCTCTTCCGGCTGATGCTTTGGCCCAGTTGGTTGAGGGGGCGCGGGGGAGCAAGGCTGCCGCAGCGTTTTTAGGGGCGATGCTCAGTACTCCACCAGCACCTCTGATGCCTCTCCTGCTTGATTCACTGGCATCTTTGGGTTGCCCTGCAGAAAGTAGAAAGGTGGTCGACGTATACATCAGATCTGAAAACTCCGAGGTGAAGGCAGCAGCCCTCCGGCTGGCAGCAGCCTGCGGGAAATGGGACGCGGTTAGGGCTGGGGCCTTGGATCAGACGGACCGACAGACTGCCTATGCTGCTGTGGATCTGTTGGCAAAGTACGGCAAGGGCAAAAAAACACTGCTTGGCATCATGAACACTAAACCCTTTGGCAAAGCTGCACTCGCATTGGCCCGGATGGGAGTCAAGAAGGCTGTTCCTCTCATCAAAAAAGTTTTGGCAGGTACTTTCCCGAAGGCTCTGTATTCAGAAAGGGCAGCTTATGTTAAGGCTCTTGCACTCATGGGGGAGAGCTCTGTACCGGATACTTTGCATCCTGCTGCGAAGGTCCGCCTGGAGGCTCTGAGAGGGCCGGTCAGTTCTGACATCCGGAAAGCACATATGATATCGGATCCTTCCTTCCTGGTCAGACGGCGGATGGCCGAGCTGGTAGGAAGCTCCCGGTGATGTATATGCTGTCTTGAAAGGCCTGACACTCAACGGTTTGCGAATTTAATGGGGCACGATCGCAGTGAGGATAAAGGCCCCGTCTGATGTGCCTACGGGTGGATGGAATCCGTGAAACTTTTCGTTTTATCGAGGAGATGAAAGGGGGCGAAGATGACAAGACTTCTGCTAGTCCAGCAGTCCCTTGTCTCCAAGATAGTCCTGGGCGTCTAGAGCCGCCCGGCAGCCGCTTGCTGCGGCGGTTATGGCCTGCTGGTAGTGGGGATCCATGACGTCACCGGCTGCAAACACTCCCGGCTGGCTGGTCTCACTGGAAGGGTGTTTGACAATGACATAGCCTTTGGCATCCAGTTCTATCTGACCCCTGAACACGGAAGTGTTGGGATCATGACCGATAGCCACGAACATCCCCTGCAGATCAAGAACTTTTTCTTCTTCGGTCTTCACGTTTTTGATACGGATTCCTACAACGCCGCTGTCCTCGTCACCAAGGACCTCAGTTACCACGTGATCCCATATGACCTCGATTTTCTCGTGAGCGAAGATTCTGTCCTGAAGGACCTTTGCCGCACGGAATTTGTCGCGTCTGTGGATGACATAAATCTTTGCCGCGTGTTTGGTGAGATACAGGGCATCAGTGAGAGCTGAATCACCGCCGCCAATCACTGCTACGGTCTGATCCTTGAAGAAGAATCCATCACACACGGCACAGGCGCTCACGCCGAATCCCTTGAGTCGCTGTTCACTTTCAAGGCCCAAATATCTGGCTGAAGCACCCGTGGATATGATTACCGCATGGGCCTTTATCTCTTTGCCGGCATCGGTTTTTATGATTTTGGGCTCACTGCGTACGTCTGTCTCGGTGACTTGATCGCTGAGGAATCTAGTACCGAAACGTTCAGCCTGTTTGCGTATGTCGTCTATGAGCTGCGGACCCTGTACGCCTTCCGGATAGCCGGGGAAGTTCTCTACCTCGGTGGTATCCATGAGCTGTCCACCGGCAGGTACACCTTCTATGAGAAGAGGCTCTAGCCCGGCGCGTGCTGCATAGATGGCAGCCGTCAGGCCAGCAGGACCGGAACCGATGATCACCACATTTTCGATGTCCTTTATCTTTACCTCGTCACTGCCTTCACTGCCCATAGAGAAAAATTCGAATGCCATGTTGAGTATCCTCCTTGTTCAGGTGCACATAATAATCACAATCGGTGTCGTGGCAACCCACACGGAGGCGAGCCTTTATTTTTACGCATTTTAATCCTGTAATACCGGATTTCAGGGTTCTTGGACAGTCAATGGCAGTAATCTGTATTTCCTTTGACTGCAAAAGGTGGCAAAAGGTGCAGTCGGGAGTAGTTGGTATGGGGAAAAAAGCACAAATATCCGATGCTGATTCCAGGCATGATGCTCACACAGGAAACAGACCGGCTGAAAATTCCGGACCGGGCAGTGGTAGAAAATTCCTGTCTCGTCCGATATCCGCGAGAGTAGATAGCTGGCTTCCCTGGCTGGCCTCTGCCTTTTCTGGGGTCATGTGGTTTACGGCCTGCCCGCCTCATCCTGGCTGGTGGTGGGCCTGGGTTGCGGTGATCCCCCTACTGTGGGCCATCAGGAATGCGGCGCCCAAAAAGGCCTTTTTGCTTGGCTGGGTCGGCGGTTTCGTGATGTCACTCGGCGGTTTCTGGTGGCTGACGGATCTGTTTGAACGCTTTGGTCATCTTCCGTGGCCGGCTGCTTTGCCCATAACACTCATTTATTCTGTCTATCAGGGTCTCATTTATGCTCTCATTGCCTTGCTATATGTCCTGGCCCGGAGGCACATTCCCGGTTGGCTGGCACTGGCTTTGTCGGCTGCCAGTGTGGAGCTCCTGTTTCCGCTGGTATTCCCATGGTATTTCGCCATAACCCAGGCCTATCATCCGGCAGTCATTCAAGTGGCGGAGTTCACCGGTCCCATTGGTGTATCCGTGCTCATGTTCCTTACGGGTGGGGCGCTCTGGGACGTCTGGACAGGGTTCGAATCCCGCGGGAAACCGCCGTGGCATACGGCTATACCGCTGATTTTGGTGGCGCTGTCCTTTATATGGGGACACTGGCGTATAGGTGAAATCAGGAGTAGGGCTGCCAGTGCTTCGAAGATGAAGGTGGCTCTGATCCAGACAGGCATAGGGATTTATGACGGATCACGATTTTTCGGTGCACACCAGCTCATCGTGGGCCAGAAGGCATCCCAGAAAGCCGAACAACTGGTTCCAGGACTGGATCTCCTAGTATGGTCTGAGTCGTCGTATCCCTATTATGTCCCTCGCAATCAGAAGGTGGATTTTGCGCTTCCAGACGGCTCACCTGAGAGGCGGACTGTTCGACGCGGGTTTACTACGCCCCTGATAATGGGTTCCATCACGGTGGATCATACAGGACATTACAATTCCATGATTTTGTGGGATCGACAGGGACGTATGGCAGGACTGTACGACAAGAACTGGCTCCTGGTGTTTGGTGAATACATACCGTTTTATGACAGTTTGACATTCCTGCACTCCTTTTTTCAGGCTCACAATATGTCCAACCTCACCCATGGTCATGACGTTCATCTGCTTCATCACGAGAAGGCCGAACTGGGCCCCATGATTTGCTACGAGGATATTCTGACGTCCTACAGCCGCAGACTGGGTAGACTCGGTCCTCAGGTGCTAGTCAACATAACCAATGATGCGTGGTTCGGGCCCGAGGTGGAGCCCTGGGAACACATGGCTCTTGCCATTTACAGGTCCGTGGAGATGAGGCGTCCCCTGATTCGTACGGTGAATGTCGGGGTCACGGGAATCATCTCCCCGTGGGGTGAGCTCATCCGTCATGCTCCACCTGTCAGTCCCGAGATGAACCCGGATAGCGATATGTACCCTTCCCATTTCAGACGTAAGATGGATCGGGTCGCATGGACGCAGGTGACCGAAGGGGTTTGGCATATGGATGGATGGCCCGGCGCTTATATCGTTTCTGGTGAAGTTCCGGTAATGTCCGGTGAAGAGACGTTTTACGTGCATTTCGGAGATCTGTTTGCTTGGATGAGTGTGCTTGCACTGGCTGCGCTGCTGGGGATGGAGTGGATGGTCAGGCTTCGTAGAGGTCGTATCCCTTCAGTCTGATATACGTTTCTGCCGCACCTGCCGTCTCGATATTCTTCTCTTTACTCAACTGCCAAGCGCGTGTGCTTGTTGGATACCCAGTTTCGTACCGGGTGTATCTACTTTAATTGATCGGGCTGGCCGAGACCAAAAGAGGGTTAGGTCGAGTAAGTCACGTATGGGAAGGGAAAAGCCCAGGCATCCGGGTGACGGAGTCTAGTAGTCAGACCAGACGGGCAAAACCGAAGGCAAGATCGGCCGCTGAAAGTTGCTAACTTATTGTAATCAAAGCACTTTTAACGTCTGGCAAGGTTGTTCGAGCGCGTTGAACCTTAGTAAGCAATACGGAAATTTCTCAGAAGCGCCCACCAGACGGATACCTGATTTTTCATGTAAAACAAAATTCGTGATTGGAAGGTCCAATATAGACGTGGAACATGTGGGATGGATTAGAAGAGGCTTAAGGGAAGCAATCTTACTTTTTCATGATACCGATCTTGAGATTCTTGACGCCTTTGGCTCCCTCGAGCTTCAGGTTCATCTTCATCATGGGAATAGTTTTGGGCTTGGGCATGTTCGTCTTGGAAGCGGGAACCTTGGCTGATGGGGCAGGCATAGCAGGAGCCTGACGCATAGGCCTGGCCTGCATCATCATCATTCCTATCATGGGCATGATGGTGTTGATGTCCTTAACCGTGAGTTTGAGCTTGAGGCAGAGAATCTTACCTTTGGGCTTTACGGTGATGGACTTCTCGAGTGAAGAGAGATTCATGGCCTTGAGCTGAGGGAAGAGCTTTGTCTGAAGTTCTTTCTGGAACATGTCAGCAGCCTTTTTGGCATCATCTTCCGTACCAAGGTCCATCATGACCTTAAGTTCGAGATCTTTGGAAAGGTTCAGGTAGCCCTGGAGTGCTCCAAGTTTCACGTTCCGCAACTGAGGCGGAAGTTTGTCCTTTGGCATGGCCTGGAACTTGTTGGTGTATCCCCATATTGCGTAGCCGGTAGGTTTGTCTCCAGATATGAACGTCTTGCACAGAGGAAGTTTCGAGACGAGCTTGGTTGCAAAATCCGTGGCGATTTTCTCGTCTTTGGCAACGGCGAAGACTACGTGCGTGTCATCGATGGGCACGGACACCGTCTTTTCTTTGTCAGAATCCTTGTCTGTGAAGAGATAGGCTTTTTTGCCGGCCACGGTGATCTCTTTGTATTCGGGTTTATCAGCGGATTTCATGTTTTTGGCGCATTCCATAATTTTGGAGAATTTGACGCCTTTGAGTTCTGCCACTCCCCCGCCGATCTCGTTATTGGAGAATACTACAAGAACATGATCCACCATGGACATGAAGTTGTCTCCGGTAAATCCAGTGCATTTTATGAATGCTTTGATATCCGGATCAGAGGCCTTCTCCTGGAGAGCCTGTTTGATCTGAGGGAAGGCGTTGAGGAACTGGGAGTTGACGACCTTCGACACATCTATGCGCATTATGCCTGATATCTCCGAGAGATCAGCCGGGATATTCACGTTGTACCAGCTGGAACTACCGGATTTGGTTGCTTTTTTCTTGGGGTTGGCAGGCGTTTTTTTGGTGGCTGTCTTGTTTTTGTCACCTGCTTTCTTGGTGGTTGCAGTTTTAGGTGCGGATTTGGATTTTTCCTTTTTGCTGCAGGCTGTTCCAAGCAGGAAAAAGGATGCTGCGAGTACCAGTAGACCGTAATTCTTCATGATTCATACTCCTTTCAGAACCTGGTTAGGGGGATTTGATAATTTTTGACTTCGTGTGTCAAGGAATTTTGGCTATCTATATACCGTACTGGGAACGGCGGGCCGGGGATACAGATAAAAAACAGATAAAAATGGTGGGAATCAGTCGTCGATGGTTACGTTCTCACGGCATTGGGGACATACGCCAACGATGTCTGCCACGACTCCGTGGTACTCGAAGTTGACTTTCTCGGCGTCCTTGGGGTCAATGTCTATTTTGACGTTTCCCGGCCAGTCCATGACTTTGCCACACACCATACATCTTATGTGGGGATGGGGATCTACGTTGGCATCGTATCTGGTATGATGCCCAGGCACCTTGAGCTTTTGGACCAGGCCAAGAGCCGCCATTTTTTCTAGATTTCGGTAGACAGTGGAGAAGTTGAGGGATGGAAATTTTTGTTTCAGCCTGAGGAATATCTCCTCTCCGCTCAGATGAATATGGTCGCGTTTCATCTCTTTGAGCAGGTTTATTATGGCTTCATGATAAACCGTATTTCTGAGTCCTGAGACCATGAGGAGCTCCTTTCGGCGTCACAAAAGCAATTGCAAACACCTTTCATTTTTATATATGGTTAACCTGCTAAAATCAAGGTGCAGGTTAGCTAATCCTAAAAATAAATTTCGAAAACCTCGTAACAAAGAGGATTCTAGCATCTTGCAGGTTTCATCAAGCAGCTTTTGACAGATGCTCGGTAAGAAACGGTCTTAGGGAAATATTATTTTATGACAACCACTATTTTACAGAAAATCAAATTTATAAACATATGGTAGTCAACCATGAAGATTGCCAGACGATAATGTCAAAGCCTTCGTTTTACGGGCAGGGGAGGTGCGTGGTGTAGGACACGCACGATTTTACGGAGCTCCAGATATCACTCATGCATGGAGCCCGGTTTTCAGGTGATTGGAGCCAAAAGCCGCGGTCTGTCAGTGTTTGGGCATTGGGTATTTTTGTACGCGTATGCCTGGCATCAGACAGTGCTACGGGA
>JALWFW010000233.1 GCA_027013865.1 Polyangiaceae bacterium
TGAGTTGCATGAAAAAAACAGTTATGACTTACAGGGTAGCCGATATCATATTTTCAATAACTGCATTCTACATGTCCGTTGGGTGTCCAACTTTGGTGAAAAATTTTGAGTCTTCTTGAGGTGTGCGGTCCACGGGGGGCCACAGGATCTGACCTATGGCAAACAGGTTTGACCTTCGAGCAGGATCGGCCGCGAATTCATGTTTGAAAAAAATAATGAAATCAACTAGTTATATTGTTTAGCTCGTGATGCTCGGTGATGTGGCAAAGGTTTTGTATAACTGGGGTTCATGACTGGAATTAGTGGACACAGGGGGCCACACGTAGGGTGTTGCGGCCATGCAGGCGGCGAAGGGCGGTGTGTGTTCTGATGGGAGGGGATTTTCGTGGTGCAGTTTTCGGATTTCCTGAACACAAGGGCGCTACTTTTGGCAGATGTCGTGATGATCGATAGGCTAGCGGAGTGGGGTCTGCTTTGTTGGAATCTGACGTCAGAGTCGGGAACTCGCGGATTATGGATGGTGCCAGGGTGGCGGCCTGTGGGTTGTGCGACCTGTGATTATACGTTGACGTGGGTCCAGCAGAATCATGTCACCCTGTCCATTCACGATCTTCATTGTTTATGAGTGTAAAATCTATTATTTAATGGGCCTTCCGGGAGGTTGGTGATGAAGATAGGTCTTTACGGCTACCAGGGAGCCGGAGCAACGACACTTTTCAATGCCCTGACCGGTCTCGAGGCGCAGACCGGATACGGCGGCGGCAAGGGAGTCAACAAGGGAATCGTGAAGGTCCCCGATCCCCGCATCGACAGACTGGCCGAGATTTACAGGCCGAAACGCACGGTGTACGCGGAGATGCTGTTCATGGACTTTCCGCCCCCGCCTCCGGGTACCACAGGTCTCACCAACGTGGACGAGGCCCGGCGCATGGACATGCTGGCCCTGGTGGTAAAGGGATTCACCGACGAGGCAACGGGTGAAAAGAGCGATCCCGCCCTCCAGCTCGAAGAGCTCCTCGGAGAGATGGTGCTCACGGATCAGGACCAGTTCGAGCGTTACGTGCAGCGCCGCAAGAAGATGAAGAAGGACCCGTCCCTTGCCATGCAGGACGCGGCCGTGGAGAAGGCACTGGCCCATCTGGAGCAGGGCCTGTCCCTGAGAACGCTGGAATGGTCCGAGGACGAGCTTCGGGCCCTGCGTTCCTTTGCACCTCTCACGGTAAAACCGGCCCTGGTGGCCGTGAACGTGGACGAGGACGAGGTGGGCAGCGAGCTGCCCCCGGAAGTTCACGAGCTTGCGGCACGCCACGGCCTCGAGGTGTTCAAGCTGTCTGCCAGGGTGGAGGAGGAAATCTCCCGCCTCGAACCCGACGAGCAGCGCGAGTTCCTCGAGGACATGGGCCTTGACGAGCCCCTTTCAGCCAGGTTCATCAGGGCTGCCTTCAGCCTCATGGATCTCATCTCGTTCTTCACCGTGGGTGAGGATGAGGTGCGGGCCTGGCCCATACCCCGGGGCACCAATGCCAAGGCAGCGGCCGGAGCCATCCACTCCGACCTGGAGCGCGGTTTCATACGTGCCGAGGTGTTCCACTACGACGATCTCATGGCAGCCGGCGGCGATGAGAACGAGGTCAAGAAACAGGGCAAACTCCGTCTCGAAGGCAAGGACTACATCGTAAAGGACGGGGACATACTCCATATAAGATTCAATGTGTGAGGACAGCAGCATGAAGACAGCCAGGGAAATACGACAGTCGTTTCTGGACTTCTTTGCATCCAAGGACCACGAGATAGTGCCCAGTGCGCCGGTGGTGCCTGCGGACGATCCCACCCTGCTTTTCACCAACGCAGGCATGAACCAGTTCAAGGACGTGTTTTTGGGCACCGGAACGCGTCCCTACAAGCGGGCGGCCGATACCCAAAAGTGCATACGCGTTTCTGGAAAGCACAACGATCTCGAGGAAGTGGGCGTCGACACCTACCACCACACCTTCTTCGAGATGCTGGGCAACTGGTCCTTTGGCGACTACTTCAAGAAAGAGGCCATAAGGTGGGCGTGGGAGTATCTCACCAAGGTGGCGGGTCTCGAACCCGAGCGGCTTTGGGTGACGGTGTTCGGCGGTGACGAGCGTCTGGGACTCGAAGCCGACGAGGAGGCCCGGGGTTACTGGCTCAGCGAGACTCCTATATCAGAAGAGCGGGTGCTTTACTTCGGCGCCAAGGACAACTTCTGGGAGATGGGGGACGTGGGGCCGTGCGGACCGTGCACCGAGATTCACTACGACCGCGGCCCGGACGCCTGCGACATGAAGGACGTTCCCGGACACGTGTGCGGGGTGAACGGTGACTGCGGCCGCTACATCGAGGTGTGGAACCTGGTGTTCATCCAGTACAGCCGCGACGAGTCAGGCACACTCACGCCGCTTCCTGCAAAGCACGTGGACACCGGCATGGGCCTCGAACGTCTGGTGGCCGTGATACAGGGCAGGATGTCCAACTACGACACGGATCTGTTTTCGCCTATCTTCGCGAAATTACAGGAAATTTCCGGGCTAGAATACGGCAGTAACCATGACGTTGACGTGGCCTTCAGGGTGGCTGCAGACCATGCCCGGGCACTAAGCGTCGCCATAGCCGACGGTGTTCAGCCCTCAAACACTGGGCGCGGTTACGTGCTCCGCCGCCTTCTGCGCCGTGCATCGCGTTACGGCAGGCAGTTTCTGGGGCTGGAGCGCCCGTTCATGGGAGAACTCGCCGGGGTGGTGGCTGACGTCTACAGGGACGTGTTCCCCGAGGTGGCTGAGCGTCTTCCGCATATAAAACTGGTGCTCGACAGCGAGGAGAGGGCATTTGCCCGCACCCTGGACAAGGGACTTCGCATGTTCGGCAAGGCCACTGCGTCCATGAAACCCGGGGACGTACTCGACGGTGCCGTGGCGTTCGATCTTTACGCCACTTACGGATTTCCGCGGGATCTGGTGGAGCTCATGCTAAGGG
>JALWFW010000234.1 GCA_027013865.1 Polyangiaceae bacterium
ATGCGATTATCCTCTTGCAAAAACGGCGGCATCCGCTTCTGATTGGCCTAGAGGCATTGGGAATCTGGCACATTGAGATACCAGTGATGACTGTTGTGGTACGCCAACATGAGGTAAGACCGTCCTGGTTACGAGCGCCCTGATTACCTGCATGCTCTTACTTCACAATTATATAAAGGTGATCTATCTTCAGACCCAGCAAGACGGCGAAGGACACTATGACAACGGATATGACGGCTGGAAATTTGGCCTTGTTGAGTGGTTCAGCAGCTCAGGGTCAGCATGCCATTTATATCCGTCATTTTCAGGGTCCTGCTGTAGGAGGTTACCATGAACAGCTACGCAAGAATTGATGAGCCCAAAAACGAGCCTATCCTCTCCTATGCTCCGGGAACCAAAGAAAGAGCCGAGCTTCAGGAAGCTCTTTCCAAAATGTCTTCCGAGGAAATCGAAATCCCCCTGATCATCGGCGGCAAAGAAGTGCGCACCGGAAAGATGGGTAAGGCTGTGATGCCTCATGATCATGGTCATGTTCTGGCAAAATATCACATGGCCGGAGCGGAAGAAGTGAAAATGGCCATCGAAGCAGCCCAGGCAGCATGGAAGACCTGGTCCGAGATGCCATGGGAAGAGCGTGCGGCTATTTTCATGCGCGCAGCCGAGCTTCTAGCCGGCCCGTGGCGTGCCCGGATGAATGCTGCAGCCATGCTAGATCTCAGCAAAACCGCTTTTCAGGCAGAGATAGATGCAGCATGCGAGCTCATCGACTTCTTCAGATTCAACACATACTTCATGACCCAGTTGTATCAGATGCAGCCCTATTCCCCTCTGGGACAGTGGAACCGCACTGACTATCGTCCTCTTGAAGGATTCGTATTTGCCGTTACCCCCTTCAACTTCGCCTCAATCGCTGGAAACCTGCCCGGATCCCCAGCACTCATGGGTAACACCGTTCTATGGAAACCTGCTTCTTCCGCTGTATATATGGCTTACCATATCATGAAACTCTATGAGGCCGCCGGAATGCCTCCAGGAGTAATCAACTTCGTTCCCGGACCCGGCGGAGCTGTGGGTAATGTAGTGCTCAACCATTCCGATCTGGCTGGTATACACTTCACCGGCTCTGTTCCCACCTTCCAGTTCATGTGGAAGACGGTTGGCCAAAACATCAGCAATTACAGAATGTTCCCCAGGATAGTCGGAGAAACCGGCGGCAAGGACTTCGTATTCGTGCATGCCAGCGCAGATCCTCTCGAGGTGGCCACGGCGCTAACCCGTGGGGCATTTGAATACCAAGGACAGAAATGTTCAGCTGCCTCACGTACATATATACCCGAATCCCTCTGGCCTCAGGTCAAAGAACATCTGCTGGAACAGGTTTCCCGCATAAAAATGGGAGATCCCGCAGACTTCACCAACTTCATGACTGCTGTCATCGATCAGCACGCATTTAGAACGATTACTTCTTATATAGATCTGGCCAAAAAAGACACCGAGAACGTAGAAATTCTTGCAGGCGGCGAATATGACGACTCCAAAGGATGGTTCGTCAGCCCTACTGTTCTGAAGATCAGTGATCCTCATCACCGCATAATGGAAGAGGAGATTTTCGGTCCAGTGCTGGCGGTTTATGTCTATGAAGACAGCAAGCTGGATGAAACACTTGACCTCTGTGATACCACCAGCCCCTACGGACTTACAGGCGCCGTATTTGCCAGGGACCGCGAGGCTGTAATCAAAATTACCCGAGGTCTGCGTCATGCGGCTGGCAATTTCTATATCAATGACAAACCTACTGGCGCTGTAGTAAATCAGCAGCCCTTTGGTGGATCCCGTGCTTCCGGCACCAATGACAAAGCCGGATCCATATTCAACCTGCTCCGCTGGACAAGTGTCCGCTCCATAAAAGAAACCTACATCCCCCCAACAGACTTCGTGTATCCCTTCATGCAGCCTGACAAATAAAAATTCCTCACTCACAGATAGTTGCCTGCCATGAAAACAAAAGCGTTATATCTCTCATGATATCACGGACGTTCATGTATTATCTGCAACTGGTAGTGTAATTTTTGCATTTCCCTGATTAAACTTTGTGACATTTCAGGTACACACTGAAATAGATATATAACCTATTGAAATTACGTCACTTTTTGCAAAGCCCGCCCCATCCTCTGGGATGGGGGTCCCCCCGCCTTCACGCCAGCCTGGGGTTCACCGCATACACATGCACCTCACCCGTGCGCCCTGAGGCCATGCTGCGGCTACTATTACACAGACCCGGTTCATACAGGTGAGCCAGCCACGAGATGTCATCCAGTGCAGCAGGACCCTATGAATTCGGGACATCTCGTATCCCGTAGCACTGTCTGATGCCAGGCATACGCGTACAAAAATACCCAATGCCCAAACACTGACAGACCGCGGCTCTTGGCTCCAATCACCTGAAAACCGGGCTCCATGCATGAGTGATATCTGGAGCTCCGTAAAATCGTGCGTGTCCTACACCACGCACCTCCCCTGCCCGTAAAACGAAGGCTTTGACATTATCGGACACGGCGCCAAAACGGTTCACCGAAAAATCAGCCTGAAACAGCAGTATAAAAATATCCTGCTTCACAATTGCGCCCCTGCTCAGGATTATACTGAATCAGATGATCTCAAATTGACTGGAATGGACTGAAAGAACCCGAGGAAGTTTACTGCATCCTACATATAGGCTCAGATCAGATTCATGGCCACAGCGGGCATCTGATTGGCCTGCGCCAACACTGCCACTCCAGCCTGCTGCAAGATCTGCATTCTAGTCATCTCGCTACTCTCCTGAGCCACATCCACGTCGCGAATCTGGGAGTTTGCGGCAGACAGGTTCTCTCTATAGGACGCAAGGTTGCTCACGGTCACCTGAAGCCGGTTCTGAACGGCTCCAAGGGATGACCTGAAGTCAGACACCTGGTTGATCGCCTCGTCTATCACCCCACGTACTGTCAGCGC
>JALWFW010000235.1 GCA_027013865.1 Polyangiaceae bacterium
CGTTTCAACGGTGAGTCTTGCTGTAGGAGAAGCGATCTTGCCTCCCGCAAGGGCTTTGAACCTGTTGAAAGCTCCCTGCACTTCCGAAAAGCTGTTCACTATCCCGTACACAAGCGATCCTATTGCTTTACCCCACAAGAGGCCCGGGAGGGCTATTAACGTGAACTGGAATATTATGTTTTTGTATTTCCCGCTTTCGGCGAGGGACTTAAGGATCTGGTTCGTGCTGGCGTTGGCTACTTGTTCGAGATAGTCGTTGTAGAAGATGAATTGGGCAAAGAGTATCGCTGGTATGGTTAGCTTGACAAGGACATAGGCTTCCATAAAGGACATGAGTCTCTTCCACGAAAACCCGAGCACGCTGTCCTCGTCGGGTATCAGGACGAGGAGAAAGAGGAAAGGGAAGAGTATCAGCACGAGACTTATAACGAACTTGTATCCCATAAGAACAAGCTTTAAGGTTGGAGCGGTGAAGATGCCTATGTCGAAGAGCCATCCGAGAGCTTTGTCGATCACTTGGCTCACCCTATTTTTTACTCCTTCTTTCAGGAGGGGATGGTAGAAGGTTCCCTCACCACTTTTGAACCCATACTCCTCAAAGGAAACAGAGGCAACAACCTCCGGTAGCTCCTTACATATCGTCTCTTTCGCTATCGCTCTGTAATCGTCTATGCTCATGGAGAGTAGCCTGCTGGCAACCGCACTGTATTTGTTTTGCATTTCGGGATTCCCGGAAAGCTCCGCTTGACACTTCGACACAAGTCCTTGAAGGGAGGTTTTGAAGTTGTTTTCAAAGCTGTCAAATCCTTTCCAGAACCAGTTTTCCGCTCTGAGAGGTGTAGATAAGATCGGAAAAGGATCAAATGTTATGTCTCCTCTTCCTATTTCTCCATTCCTGTACTGCTCCCATTCCTCGTCTGCACAGAAGGAAGCAAGAGCGCCTGCTATCTCTTCCGCTGTGTTGTAGTTTTCCTTCACGGTCTTATAAAAGGCACGAGCTACCATTCCTTTCGGGTCATAACAGTAAGTCAGGTAAGAGTGGGCAATAAAGTAATTGTAGTTTTCAAAGAGCTTTACGAGATTAAGAGCAAGAAGATCCCCTATTTCGAGGAAGTTGTATGCTATCGGGACATTTTTCACATCCGTTCTGACAGGAGGGGGGGAGTCCTCCCTCGGATTGTAGTGGGTTGGATAAAAGTATATCGACATGGGAGAAGTGGTAACGAGCATCCAGAAAAAGAAGATAGCAAAGACCGAGTACTTCATGGGCTGGACGAGATCTCCTTCGCTTGCTATGTAGAACGACCAGTAAGCGACAGCCAGAGCTATGATCAGTATCAGAAGAAAAGCGAGCCCGTATCCAGCTATGGAAGGGTTTGTGAGAAGTTCACTTAGAGTCCCCCCCAGGGGGAGGGAGTTCAGTACTCCCGAAAACTCTTCGGGCGTGAAGGTGATCATACCAGTATTATACTTCTTTTCCTTGACTTTGGGACTTACTCTGGTATAATTACATTAGGAGGGTGCTTATATGAAGGGGAAAGTTGTACCTTTGGGCCTCGGGCTTGTGGGGGTAGCTCTTGCGGAGGTTTACGTGGTTGATCCGAGTATAGATCAGTACAAGCAGAAGACAGACCAGAGCTTTTATGATCTTTACCAGAACCCGCAGAACATAGTAGCGAGAGCCATACAAAGGCAGAATCCTTCTTTTCCCTTCAACTCTTTCAGTACTGACCAGAGGCTCACTTCCACACAGCTCAACACCCTTCCTCTGATAACGGACATGAACAGCTCCAGCGGTCCCGGGCTGAGCGTGATGGGAGGAAAGCAGGTTCGGTGGTGTTATGCATATCACCCCGATGGTAGGTCCATCTACTTCCAGTTTGAGGTGGATGACGATGGAAACCCGAAGAGTCAGGATGTTCGGGCCTGGGGTTCTTACCAGTATAGATACGGGTGGAATAGCTTTAGGATATACGGCACAGCGGTAGGGATAGGCTGGAATACAGGATCGGTGAGGTGTGTTGCGACCTGTGGAGGTGGGTGTGTAAGGCAGAGGAAAGGGGTGAGGAAGCTTGTGCTCGACACAGCCTGCAGGAACACCGCTGTTTACAGAACCGAGTATGAAAGAAGAAGGAGGTGTTGGAGGTGTGGTAAGTCCACCTGTTACGGGTCGTGGAGTTCTTGGTATGAGGTTGCAGGTGGGCAGGTGGAAGATATGGTCAGTCTTACAAGAGGCTACGTGAAAGGTTCTGTTCTTCGAGGTTATGCTCGGTCTTACAAACTTTACTGAGGAGGTGGTGGAGATGTGGAGAAGATATGAGGAGGTTGTAAAGGAGACAGAAGGAAAGAAGTTCCAGAGGGGGATGACGATCTGGGACATCCTCATCTGGGGCGGGATAGTAGCCTTAGTGGCAGGTATCATATTCTTTGTAGCCAAGCCTAAGATCGACGAGTTTAAGATTGCTACCACTATCAAGTCCGAGCTTTTACAGATTTCACAGGGGCTTTCTAACTATCAGGGAAACAACTACCGATACCCTTCCGGAACGGGTTGGGCTTGGAACGCTGGAGGTCTATACGTTCCTCAGGAAGTGGTGAACAAGGGCTGGCAGTATTCTTGTTCGGGAGGAGTGATTACCGTTACTACCCCCGCAATTCAGAAGCCTAACATAAGAGTGAAGATCCAGCAACAGTTCCAGACCTCTTGTGATGCTGTGAATGTTGTGGGAAGTGCTGTTCAGTGCATCTGGAGGGACAGACCTTGCTGACAGATGATAGGGCTGTATGCGATCGTTTTTTTCTTCGTTTTCTCTTTTGTTCTCACCCAGGGGCTCAAGACGCAGGTTGAGTCTCTTGAGAGGGAGGAAAAGAAGAACGACTTTCTTTACCTTTCTCAGCTTCGCATTCCTTCGTTCGAGCCTCCCTCCCTCTCTTACGAAGAAGAGGTGGAGACTGCTTTGAACCGGGCTTGTCAGATCGGGCAAGCTTGGATAATCAGGTGTCAGGAGTGTGTCTTGCAGACAGGAAGTGTTTTTTCCTGCCCATATCCAACGGTATCTTTTTGTCAATCTGCTCTGGGAAGGAGTATTAACGACTGGGCCCTCCTTTGGGGCTTCCTCCCCAGCAACACAGGCTCTTTGTTAGACATCTGGAACGCTCCTGCGGTAAACCCGAACACTATGACGAACGTGAACCAGATACCTCAGGGGGTGAGATGGATTATCAGGAACACTTTTCCCAGAGCGGACTGGCAGAACTTCAGGTATGTGAGACCTGTTCCGAGGAGTAGCGGATTTCCGTGCGGAGTAGAGGGGGTGGTGTCGAGGTGAGGAGAGAAAGGGGAATGGCAGTATGGGAGATCTTCATAATCATGGGCTTTATTGCGGTTTTTATACCTGTGGTGTGGAACTTTTCAAAGGTGTATGAGATGAAGAAAAGAATAGACGTAACGAAGGAAAGGATAAAGGCAATAGAAAAGGCAGTAAAGGTGATGTATGTTAGCAACGTCCAGTTTGCAGAGCAGAACTGCTTCGGATGGAGCGATCCTGTCTGTGCAGGGCTAACGCTCACTCCTACACCCGTTGGATCCCAGCCAACCACAACCTTGAACTTTGCTACGAACAATAATCTTGTTTACTCCATTCTTCGAAACGTTGGGTGTAACGTAAACGGAACGCAGGTTCGGTGTCAGGATGGCTGGGGTAGCTGGATGACCTTTACCCTCACGAACTATCATGTTCCGAACAGTAGCTATACCGCTCCCTACCAAGGCAACTTTTTCAGGCTTACCATCAATTACAGAACGGGGGCTGTGGATGTAGCGATAAGCAAGGAGATAGAGTGGAGTCTTGCTCAAACGAACGCAAAGCTGAGTGAGCTCGCTACCGCTCTGAAGCGCTTTGTGAGGAGCAGAAGGCTTCTGGAGCTGACTAACGTCTGCAACACGACCGGGACTTCTGCCAACGATCCTGCGGGAGGACTCGGTTCCTGGGACGATGCTCTTGTTCCTTGGGTGTGGAAGGTTGTTTCGGCCAACCCAAACACGCTTTGTTCCGGTGTGGAAACAGCTACCGGATGCGGTTGTTCAAACCATGGCAGTGCAAACAACTGGGAACCCAGCTCCCAGTGGACTACTGTCGATACAGCATCTGAGTGGGGCAGGGTTCTTTCAAACCTCCTGCTTGGGATAAATTATCGAGTCGATGGTTTCGGCAACGCTCTTGATTTTGTTCCCTTGGCAAATTCTAACGGTATGCCTATTTCCTCTTTTCCTCCTCAAAGACCAAGGCCCAATTATCCTGTGAACAACGGGCTTTACAAGAGCAGGATAGGGGTCCTCGAAGCAGGCGTCTGGTATGTTTACTACGACGTGGTTTACGAGTAAAGTTCTTCCTCTGCGAGCCTCATGATGGCTTCCCTGAGGGAACCATACTTCTGCTTGTACTCGTCCCTCTTCAGCTTGTCGTCTTCTTTGGTGGTGGAGATCCACTTTACGAGCGGGTGGGCTATATACCTTATTGTTCCTCCCCCTCCTGCTTCTTCTCCTTCAGTTTTAGAGGACAGTATCAGGGCTCTCGAGTATCTGTTCCCGTAAGCAGAAACGGCTTTGATGTCCTCGTATTGCTCCTTATAAGGAGACTTGAGCTTGTAGGTACTCACGACCGCATTCGTGTCCGGGACAAAGAGGAGAACCTTGAAGGGGGTCATCTTGAGCACCTTTCCATCCAGAGCTTTTGTGTAGTCCTCGGGGTCTTGAGAAATGAGCTGGAGGGATATGCCGAGTTTCCTGTAAGTTCTCAGCCCCTCTTCCACATAGGGAGCAAGCTGGGGATCTTCTATCATGACCCAGGCTTCGTCTATGATCACCGCTTTCGTCTTTTTGAGATTTTCAAGCTTCGTGTAGTAGTCTATCGTCATCGTAAAAATAGCAAAAAGGAGGGGAGCGTATATGCTTGACTCTCCCCTGAGCTCGAAAACTGTTGTGTCCTTGAAGAACACTTTCCTCGGCTGGTCGAAGAACACCCCGAACTCTCCACTATCTTCGAGGAACCTCCTGAGAGGAAAAGCGAGCTTCTTATCTCTCTTTTCAAGTTCTGCGTAGATGTGTCTCAGAAGAACCTCCTCTTCTTCCTTCCTGTTCTGGAAAGCCGAGACAATAGCTTCGGATATGAGCGTTTTCTCTTCCTCGTCGAAAATTCTGTTTCCTTCCCCCCTGAGGAGAAGAAGGACAAGGGAGACGAAAAAAGAGATCTTGGTGGAGCTTTTCGTTTTCTTTAACTTCAAATACTTCCTTCCTTTGGCCCTGTTCTTTATCTCCTTCGCAAGATAGAGAAGCTTCAGTTCCTCGAGCTCGTGGATAAGCCTTTCTGTTTCTACCTTCTCGTTTTCTTCTATGTTTTCGCATATTACCTTCAGCATTTCTATCTCCGCATCGCTTAGTTCGTTCGTGTCCACTCCCAGTTCCTCGAGAAGATAAAAGGGGTTGGGGGTAAGTATTGTGTGCCCGAAAGGAGTCAGAGAAACAGGATTGTCAGGGGAAAGAGCAACGTATGTTCCATCGTTGAAGAGAGCATTGTATTTGTAAGACCCTTCCCCTGTTTTGATCTGTTCGATAATGGTGACACAGTCGTAAAAAAAGGTGCAGTAGTTCATGAAAAAGGACTTACCTGCTCCGGTTCCACCCAATACGGAACCATGTGGGCTTTCGTTTACGAAAGGACTGACGTAAACTGGTTCCCCTGAGTCGTTTAGGAAGAGAACCGCTCCCTTTTCTTCCTTTGTTGCGTTTCCTCTGTAATCTCTGAAGAAGGGGACAAGCTTGGCTCCGGTCGAAGCAAGCATTGTTCTTTCGTACCCGAAGCGGGGCAGGTCTTTGAAGGAAGCGGTGAGCTGGGAAAGGAAAAGGAAAGGTTCAAGGGTGTTTTCGTGTTCGAAGCTCTTCCCGAAGAGCTCCTCCAGATGGCTTTTCACCTGCGGTGCTACTGCATTCAGAAGTTCCTTGTCCCCGCAGAGGGTAAAACTCGTGCCGAGCTTTATCACGCTGTCTTCCCTCATTTTTTTCTTCAGCTCTATTTCGTCAAGTTCTTCTACCACCCTCCTTGCAAACTCTCCTTCCTTCTTGTCGTATGCCTTCCTCTTTCCTCCTATAAGGGTCTCTATCTCCGAATCTTTTAGCAGGGCAAATGAAGTTATGTAGATATACTCAAGAGGCAGTCTGTATATCCCAGCGGGGGTGTGCTCTGCGGGAGTGGGAACGAAGGTCATTGCATAAGTGAGAAAACGGGTGTCCTTATGCTTGAGGAAGGTCAGGTTGTTTTTCCTGTCTTCTTCGATCTCGAAAGGGTAGAGGAAAGGGGCATCTTCTCGTCCTCCCGTAAGAACGCTCAGGTCCTTGAGGAACTCTTCTCGACCTTCCTCGCATCGAACTCCCATGGAGTTAAGGGCGTTCAGAAAGAACCTGACCTCTTCTTCCCTATGGGAAGGGTCGAAGACGAGGTAAACGCTTTTCTTTCTTATACCGAACACTTCATCCTTTGTAAGGGAAAAAGAGTTGGAGTTCATCCATTCCTCCACTTCTTCAAGTATCTTTCTTTTTGTTTCACTCCTTATCCTCTTCGGCACCTCTACCTTTCTCCTTCTGGAGATCAGAATGATCTGAAATTTCAGGTTTGAAAAACCCGAAAGCACACTTGCTATCGCTTTCTGTTTGCTCCTTACCTCCTCTTCGGTCATGTAGGTGAAAACAAAGGGGACCTCTACCTTAAACACGTACTTTCTCGGCAGAGACAGGGCAGGAGAAAGGCTGAAAAGGTTTGCGTAATCCTTTTCTGTCAGTACTGTTTCCATCTTCACTCCTCCTTACAATATCTCCCGTAGATCCACCCCTCCTCCACCCTGTACCACTTTTTTCTCTTTTCGAGTACCTTTTTGACCACCCCCTTTTTGAGGTATCCTGTAACTGGAGAAGACAGGCTGGGCTCATTGCGTATCCTGAGCCAGCTTGCGACCACCCTACATTTTATTTCTTCCCTTTTATCGTTCTTTGCCAGCAGGGCTACCTTCCTTTCAAGCACCCCTACCCTTGTGTTTAGATCCTTTGTCCTGAAGTCCACTTCCTTAAGCTTTCTTATTACACCTGCAAGGGCGAGTTCTATGCTTCTGATCCTGTCAGCGCTCACCCATCCAGCTCCAGCCACCGCATAACCGGTTATGTAGCTTCCTACCGCAATACCGAGAAGTATCGCACCAGCTCTCCCTACCATCTTGTTGCCTCCTCGAGCAGTTTCCTTATCTCTTCATCCCTTTGCGGAACAGAGGCTCCTCCCATCCTGCCCCTTTTTTCATACTCTTCCAGCTTCATGATCATCAGGCTCACGTCCTCTATGAAGGCGTTCCTGTTAAACGCAGGGTCCTCTATGGTAGAGGCAATTTCCATCGTTTGTTTCAGGAGAGACTTTATTCCGCTTACACCTCTGTATTCGGGATACCTGCACATTTCCAGGCGTTTCACTATCCTCGGTTTAAACCTGCTTCTTTCCTCTTCTCCCACCTTCTTCACCTTCAACCCCTTTACTCCGTAACTTTCGAGGTCCTCCACCACTCCCTCTGCGTCTCCTTTTCGCTTTGCGGACAGAAAAACTATGTAGTCCCTTCCAGCCCGCCACAGGAAGGCTGGTTTTACCCCTGTTCTTCCCTCCCCGAGCTTCATGAGGAGCACGACCTGAGGGAGACTCAGGCTTGTCACATCTGCGATTACCCACCACCCTCTCTCGGGTATCCTGTTTGTGTAGGTAACCAAGTACCTTACAGCGTCCTCCACGCCTACCCTGTAAGCAAAGAACTCGTCTGCCCTGCTCTGCTGAAGAAAACAGGTAAAGAGAACCATTCCGATAGCCAATCCCTTCCTCATTTCTCTTCCTCCTTATTAAATTGTAGCATACAAGGTATAAATCTGGTATAGTATTAAAGCGGAGGTGTAGAATGAGGAGACTTCTGCTCGGTCTGATAGGAGCGGGGGTAGTCTTCGGGGGAGTTATCGATCCGGGCAAACCTTACTTCTTTTCTCCTTCCGAGGTTCCCTCGAAGAGGGAGGTTTCACAGGAAAAAGACCGCAGGGAACCAACGGAGCCAAGGGTGGAGTTGAAGGGAACAGTAAGGTTATTCCAGGCTCTCTCGATTATAGCGAGTAACGGGAACATAAACGTAGAGATAGGGAAGGACGTGGATGATGTGGAGGTTTCAATAGCGGTAGAGGACACCCTCGGTAAAGCTATCGATATGCTTTGCAGAAGTGCGGACGTGTGGTGCTATTACTTTCCTTCCACCAAACTGCTTAAGGTGGAAAAATACAAGGATTTCGTGATAGATGTAGATCCGGAAGGGCAGGTTATATTCAGCTACGGGCAGACAGGAGGGGGAGCGGCACCGCAAGCTTCTGTTTCCTCCTTGGAAGGGACGCAGGAGGTACAGCCCCCTCAGATTATTTCCAGCGGTTCTTTTTCTCCCGTGAGCTACACCACAGTGAACATTTCTGCCAACGACTTCCTCAAGGTCCTCTCTGATTATATGCATATCACTTACTATCCTTCCCCTTCGGGATACGTGGTGGTGAGGGTTACCCCTTCTCAGTGGGAGATGGTCAAGAGGTTTTTCGAGGAGAAGAAGAAAAGGGAGGAGACGATACAGGTAGAGGTTAAACTCCTCAGGGTCGATCTTAAGGATGAGTTCCGGTGGGGAATAAACTGGGGAGCAGTCTTTCAGGGCTTCCGAGTAGGAAGTGTTACTAAACTGGTTTCCTCTGTTTTCATGAACCCCATGGTGGACGAGAACAATCAGCCTCAGGGACAGCAGGGAACCCTTGCGGTTCTCAATAGGAGTGGGGAAGTGAGAGGGATAATTTCCGCACTTTCCCAGTTTGGTAAAGTCCACACCGTTGATACGTGGGTGTATCAGATGAAAACTGGGACTCCAATACCCTTCGGGAACTACCGAACTATCACCTACTTTACTCTTGGGGCTTCCCAGACTCAAACCTCCACCGAGATAACCGCAGAACCTCGTCAGGAAATCGTAGGTTTTATAGGGACCCTTGCGGTGTTCAAGAAAGAGGAAGGTTATTATGTGGAAGGTTTTGTGGACATTTCCAACCTTCTCGGTTACGTGACCCAGCCTACTCCTTACGGGGAAATACGTGCCCCCGAGAAGGAGGGAAAGAACTTCAGGATTTCTACTTACCTTTCCGATCTCGGCAGGGTTCTTCTCGTTGGCGGTTTCAGGATGTCAGGTATAAACAATACCGAGCAAGGGGTTCCTCTTCTTTCCAGAATTCCTGTCTTCGGTTGGCTTTTCAAGTATAAGGAAGACCTTTCTCAGAACTCGGAGTTCGTCGTTCTTATATCCCTGAAC
>JALWFW010000236.1 GCA_027013865.1 Polyangiaceae bacterium
GACAGTGCCCGCATTCGCTTTATGATTCTGGCTATATCTTCGAAATGACCGCTCTGAGGCGGATCGCTCTCCGTGATCTGAGCCCGTATTCCAACCTCCAGCTCTTCCCACGGATACCGCACTTCGAGCAAATCGTTTACTCCGTCCTTACCCGTGTGCTGAAGCAGGAAATGATGAAGCCACGCGCCCTCTGCATCGTGGGATACGACCTCTGTCAGGTCTTCCGAAGCGCTGTCCGTATGTATGAGACGACCTGCTGCGGCCATGACAACCGGCACAGGATCCGATACGAGAGCCGAGAGTCTCTCGGCCAGTTCCCTGTATTCCTGAAGCCTACCGCGCTCCAGAGCGATACGCATACCGAGGTATGCACTGACGGGCTCGCCATCCATATCCATGACGAGGGCTAGAGCCTCTGCAGGATCGCGAACCATGGTCCTGAAGAGGCGTTCCAGGGAATAGGCCGGCTCTTCCCGGATCTCCAGAACCTTCTGAAGGCTGTCGGCATCACCGTATGCCCTGGCTATGATTTCGGCCTCCTCCACCATGTTCTCTTCGAGGAGAACGGATATGGCATCACCTGTACGTCCGTATTCCAGCATGGACATGACCCGTTCCATGAAGAACAAATCGGGAGATATTCCGTCAGCCACGTCCATGGCTCGTGAAAGCCACCTGAAATAAGCCTCTGCATCACCGGACTCGGAAGCCGACTCCACGGCCCACAGGGTGGAGAAAGGATCCTGAACGTTGTGCCATATGATATCCAGAAGTTCCTGCTCCGCACCTCTGTCCGAGAAATGCCTGGCAAGGAAAAGTCTGTCCCTGGCTAGGGTGAAGCACCAGGGTTCCTTCCACTTACGGGGAATGGACTCGAGGAGTCCCGCCGGTTCGGTCCAGAGCCTTCTCCAGTGCTCGTAAAGCATACGCTCAGGCAAATCCGTATCAGGAGCCGGCAAGAGTTCACCCGTAGTTTGAGCTTTTTCTAAAACCCCAATAAATTCAAATAGTTGGCGTGTTTTTTCTGGAATGAACGACTCCAGAGCCGAATGGTCTAACAGCCCGGCTCCCCACAGATGGATGGCCTCCTCCAGAGACTCAGGCTCCAAAGGAGTATGGGTCAGGGCTGCTGCAAGACTCTTCACTCCCATACGCCCGAATTTGAGCACTGTATCCCAGTCCCCGGACGCAAGGGCTAAATCCACGGCCCGCCACTCCAGCTCAGAAGGGATGTGAGGCAGTGAAAGCAAAGTTCTCAGGGCTCGGTCATAGTCCGCAAACTCCCTTTCAGTCAGTATTCCCACTTCCACTGCAAAAACCGGGTCACCTTCCTTGGCCCTTCTCTCGAGGAATTCAATCCACGATTCAAGGCCCAGCAGCCCGGCGGCAGTCTCTCCTTGAGTCCAGGCGATGGAGGAATAAAAACCCAGATCCACGGCTTCGAGGGCACACCTCACTGCATCCTGCAGATTTCCCGCCTCCCGGTGAAAACGGGATGCAGCAACCAAAAACGCAGCACGAGCCTCATCATCGTGAAGATGACGGGCTATCTGTTCGAGATACTCCGGGCTGCCGTCGGCATGAAGCGCCACAGCTGCAAGAGAAGGTCCGTGAAATCCATATTTCTCAATTATTTCAGCATATTGCAGCGGATCTGCATCCTGCATGTTCCTGGCTAGATACACAAAAGAGGCATCTGAGGTCTGTTCCAGGACAGCCGCTGCCTTGTCAGTCTGTCCGCGCACCTTGAGAAAACGGGCAAGTGCGAGCACATTGGGCACGAACGAATGCTCTGAATCCAAAACCATGCCATAGGCGGAAGCTGCCTCACGGTCGTGACCCGCCAGATCCCACAGCCAGGCGGCAGCGTGCATCACCAGGTTTCTATCCCGCTCGTCCATCGAGGGAGCAGCCTTCTTGAGATGAACGGCAATACCGTCGGGGCCGGGAGGATGGGCGGCGAATTCCTCTAAAGTATCAGGAGATGGCGTGGGCACTTCACGTTCAGGTAGGAAGCGTGGAATAGAAGGTGGAGCAGAACGGGGAGGCCTGGGAGGAGGAGGAGGCCGGTGACCCGACTTCTGATGACCTGGGTCATGTTCTGGTGAGACCTGTCCTTCTGCCTCCTCGTCACCCTCTAGTTCCTCGATGTCATCTAGTTCCTCGATGTCCAGTTCCTCGATGTCCAGTTCCTCGATGTCGGCATCATCCTCTGTTCCTTCCCCTTCAACCATATCCTGGCCATCGGTTTCATCGGTGCCTGCCTCATCACCTGTTTTCATATCCTGAAAATCGTCCAGGTCCACGTCCTCTGCGGAAACATCAAGAAGCCTCTCCAGCCTGTCCTCTACCTCAGGATCCAACTGGGGCTCACCTTTTGGCGGACGGGATACGTGTACTTCATCGATATCCTCATCAAATTGTTCCTCAATCATGCCGGAGGATTCAAAAATTCTGTCCAGACGCGATGAAATCACATCATCTGCATAATCAGGTTCAGGTACACCCCTGTGAGATTCCACATCCTGCCCGGTCTGCAACTCCGTTTCGCCCCTACCGGTTTCTTCTTTTTCCTGGGAGGAAGAGACTCCGTCTTTTGGCACCGTCTCTGTGAATGCGGTATTTTCATCTTCCGGAATGGAGGTTCCTGATCCTCGTTCCTTGTCATCAGCCATGGTCAGCTCCCCTGGATGCAGCCTGATGCATCCGTTCGCGCCTGAAATTCCGTGAGCTCAGCTCATGGTTTATCTGATTTTATGCACAATAGAACGTAACGGGCAAGTTTGATTCCTGATCCTCGTATGGCAGTTTTGTTTTTATGTGCCTGCGGCGATATATCCGCGTGTGTTCCCTGGAGATGATTGCTCTATCCGGTATCAGATCTCCGAAGAACGTACCGCCACCCGTTTTTGGTGCGCGTCCACGTAAGTGGATGGTTCCTACCCATCAAAGATGGGCCCGCCCCCGCCGCCACCACCGGCAG
>JALWFW010000237.1 GCA_027013865.1 Polyangiaceae bacterium
GGGGGTTGGATCGACCGTAGAACAAAGTTCGGTGGATATTTTACAGTCATCGGTACAGGACAGGATTCCGCCGGAGAAGTCACCGAGGTCCTGGCACGATAGTCCACCGAAGTCGGAGCCATCGCACTGTTCGGTGCCGTCGATCATGCTGTTTCCGCACATCCCTTCGGAGTTATTGCTGGAGTTGTTGGCGGAATTGTTGGCGGAATTGTTGGCGGAATTGTTACCGGAGTCATCGTCGCATGATGCGAAAATTATGGATACTGCCAGTGCCATCAGGGGGATATAGCGTAATATGAGCTGTTTCATGGTTCCTCCTCAGGTGCATGATTATATCAGAAATCAGTTTCAGGAGTAACACAACTCGACACAGAACTCGTTATGATCACTGAAAATGTTATGGATGGCTGCTTTTTATGGAGGAGTACCCGTAGTTGTTGCATATGCCTGGAGAATAACATATTTTGTGCGCGGGAGGCTAAGAGACATGGACATAACAATCAAGGAACGTCGTCCCGAAGACAAGAAGATGATTCCGGCATTCGATGCCAAACTGGGGTTTGGACGCCATTTTTCGGATCATATGTTCCTGATGGATTACTCGTCTGCAAAGGGCTGGTACAATCCTCGCATAGAGCCGTATCAGTATCTGAATCTCAGTCCTGCGGCCATGTGTCTGCATTACGGGCAGGAGATTTTCGAGGGCATGAAGGCATACAGGAATGAGGAAGGGGAGATATTCCTGTTCAGGCCTGAGGAGAACATAAAGCGGATGAACCGCAGTGCCAGCCGTCTGGTCATGCCCGAACTGGACGTCGATTTCACGGTGAATGCAATCAAGAAGCTCGTGGAACTAGACAAGGCCTGGATTCCGCCTGTCAAAGGTTACGCGCTTTACATCAGACCCACCATGATCGCCGTGGATCCCTTCCTTGGCGTCAAGCCGTCAGATACCTATCTCTTCTATGTGATTACCGGTCCGGTGGCTTCCTACTATCCAGAGCAGGAGGGCAAACTGAAGGCCGTCAAGATCTACGTGACGGATAAATACGTCCGTGCGGTGGTGGGTGGCACCGGCGAGGCCAAGAGTGCCGGTAACTACGCCGCATCCCTGAGGGCCCAGCTCGAGGCACGGGACGCCGGATATGCCCAGGTCCTGTGGCTGGATGGTGTCGAACACAGATACATAGAGGAAGTGGGCACCATGAACATCTTCTTCGTAAAGGATGGAGTGCTGTACACTTCGCCGCTCACGGGCTCGATACTGCCGGGCATCACGCGTGATTCGGTGATAAAGCTCGCTCCGCATCTCGGTTACGAGGTCCGGGAGGAGCGCCTCACCATCGACGAGGTACTAAGTGGCATCGAATCGGGTGAGATCTCGGAGGTGTTTGGCACCGGCACCGCTGCCATAATCTCGCCAGTCAGTCACGTAGCCTACAGAGACCGGGATTTCGAGGTGGGCAGCGGAGATGTTGGCCCCATTGCCCAGAGGCTCTATGAAACTCTGCTCGGTATCCAGTACGGAGAGATCGAAGATCCCTTTGGCTGGCGCGTGAAACTCGCCTGATCCCATCTGTATGGCCTGACACAGTGATGAACCCGGTGAGGGGCCTGATCCCGTCGATGTGTCACTAAACACGTTGACCGCGAGTATATTTGTTGATAAAAATCGACGCCTTGGAATCCGCTCAGCGGTTCCGCTGGAGGTGTTTGGAATGTGGATTTTCGCTATTATCAAGGTTTTGCACGTGATTATATCCGTGCTTCTGGTAGGGGTGATCCTCCTGCAGGCCGGTAAAGGCGGAGGCATGGGAGTTGCGTTTGGTGGAATGGGATCACAGAATATGTTCAGTTCCCATACTACGGCCAATTTCCTCACCAGAATCACCACAATAATCGCGGCCATATTCATGATGTCATCTCTCAGCCTGGCATGGGCTTCCTCTAGAACGGACAGCTCCAGACTGAAGAAGGCATCCAAGGAGAGGCCGAAGATTTCGGAGATTCTGGCCGAGGATCTGAATACGGGTGATGCCACTGCAAGCAAGAAAGCCGGCGAAGCTACCTCTCAGAAGCCTGCCGCCAAGCCGATGGCGCCCGCACAGGCCGTCCCGGCCCCAAAACCGGCCATGGCTCCAGAGCAGGCGAAACAACCGGCAGCTGCGAAGTCCGCTGTTCCGTCTCAGCCTGCCCAAAAGCCTGCAGCCATGGTTCCCACACAGGCTGCACCAGTCGCACAGCCCGCCGCCAGGCCGATGGCGCCCGCACAGGCTGCACCAGTCGCACAGCCCGCCGCCAGGCCGATGGCGCCCGCACAGGCTGCACCGACACAAAAGCCAGCGAAAGCAGCAGTCATGGTACCAGTTCAGGTCAAACCTGCTGCCAAGTCAGTAGCCCAGCCCATGCCTGCACCTGCCCAGCAGCCATCCATGAAATAATCACCACAGTCATTGGCCTGCAGCCATGTCTCTTTCATATTCAGGTAATCTCGAAGAACTTCATGACAGACGGATTTTAGTGGTGGGAGCCGGTGCTTCGGGAAGAAGTGCTGCCCGGCTCGCTGCTCGCTATGGTGCCCGCGTCGTCCTAAATGACGGTAATGACTCTCTTCCACCTGAAGACGGCATAAAGTGCGTATTTGGAGGCCATCCTCAGGAGCTTTTCTTAGACTCCGACCTCATCGTGGTGAGTCCAGGTGTGCCTTCCATACCGCCTCTGGTGGCTGCGGAAAGTGCCGGTATTCCAGTAATATCCGAGGTTGAACTTGCATTGTGGGGTCTGAGGGCTCCAATTGCTGCCGTGACTGGAACCAACGGGAAGTCCACCACGGTCTCCCTTATTGGCGAGCTCCTAAAAACTATCGACGAGAGGGTCTTTGTGGGTGGAAACCTAGGAACCCCAGTGACGTCAATCGTGGACACTCCGGCAGCACGACTACCAGTGGTGCTGGAGCTTTCCAGCTTTCAGTTGGAGCGCACACCTTCACTGAGAGCCAAGGTGGCTTTGCTTCTGAACGTCACCGAGGACCATCTGGACAGGTACGAGAGTTTTGAGGAGTACGCATCCGTCAAGTCGCGCATATTTCGGAATCAGAAGCCGCATGATCATGCCATCGTCAACATGGACGATCCTCAGGCCCTAAAACAGGCGGCAGCAGCTAAATCCCAGGTATGGTACTTCTCTGGTGCCGGGAATCCTGATGCGCATTTCCGCATAGACGGCGATTCTCTTGTGTTCATGCCATTTTCCATGGAAATTCCCGTCTCCTCCGTTCCACTTCCAGGGCGGCATAATCTGGAGAACGTAATGGCAGCCGTTGGAGCGGCTCTTTTCATGGGAGTGGACCGTAAAGCCGTTGTGCCAGTGATTGAATCGTTCCGGGGTTTATCCCACCGTATGGAATTCGTGGGCGAGATCAGGGGGGTCAGTTATTACAACGATTCCAAGGCTACCAACGTGGGTTCCGTGGTTGGCTCTCTGCGTGGTTTTCCAGGGAACATAGTGTTGATTGCTGGCGGAAGGCACAAAGGCGCTCCCTATACTCCCCTACGTGAAGTCCTACAGATGCGGACCAGGGCACTGGTACTCATAGGCGAGAGCGCTCCACTGATAGAACGGGATCTCGAGGGCATCGCTCCGGTATTCAGGGCCATGTCCATGCATGAAGCCGTGTCCATCGCGTCCAAAGTGGCCCTGCCCGGGGATTCCGTGGTGCTATCTCCTGCCTGTTCCAGTTATGACATGTTCCGCAACTACCGTGAACGTGGAGATTCCTTCAGGAATGCGGTCCGGTACATCGCCAGCACCATGGAGACAGACGGTGAAAAAAGTTCGCGTTGATCAGTATCTCGTGGACAATGGTCTGGTAAGTTCTCGTTCCAGGGCCAGGGCGTTGATCATGGAGGGCAAGGTACTGGTGAATGACGTGCCAGTCACCAAGGCCGGTACCATGATACCGGTGGACGCTTCTGTCAGACTCCGGGGTAGTGATCATCCATATGTATCCCGTGGTGGTCTAAAACTGGAGGGCGCATTAAAGCATTTCTCCTTTGATTTCAGTGGGTTGGTTGTTATGGACGTGGGGGCTTCCACAGGCGGTTTCACGGACTGTTTGCTCATGAACGGCGCTGCAGAGGTTCATGCCATTGATGTGGGTTATGGCCAGCTGCACTGGAAGCTGCGTAACGATAGCCGGGTTCACGTTCATGAAAGGACCAATATCAGGCACGTGCGCCCCGGAGATCTCGAGCCCCCTCCTCAGGCTGCCGTCATAGACGTATCCTTCATATCACTCAGAACGGTTTTGCCGGTGGTGTTCAGGCTGCTGCCACCCGAATCTCCGGTGATTGCTCTCATCAAGCCTCAGTTCGAGGTGGGGCCACATCGGATTGGCAAGGGTGGGGTGGTGCGTGAGGAGAGGTACCGTCAGGATGCAGTGGATGGCATCAGAGATTTTCTTCAGGAACACGGTGCCACCATAGAAGGTGTCATAACTTCACCCATTAAGGGCCCCAAGGGCAATGTGGAGTATCTCATAGGTTTTACGACTCCCGCGATCTCAGGTCATGAGCATGATTCCGGTGCTTCAGACGACCCGTCATAGTAAGGGTGCGGCTGCTTTTCACCTGATCTGGTTACCTACGGATGAAGACTGATACGAAGACAGGGGCATACGGCAGGAAGTGCCAGTAATAATGCTGTAAGTGTCCGTAGTTACACGAGATTCACGTGAGAGTCCTTAACACTACGAAAGAAAACCACAAGGAAGAAGGCCGGCGGTGAAGTGATTAGGAAGAGCAAGTGCAAATACAAGGAGAGGTGGTGCGGTAAACACATAGACTCCAGCGCCTTTGGGATTAGCGTGGTCTTTTGGAAACATAGCGCTTTCCTCAGGTCTGCTGGATTATGCGAGCAGCCCGCCAGGTGTCGGAGACTACGATCTGCTGAGCACTCAGCTTGACAAATCTCCTGATCTCTGATTGCCTGCCACGTCAGGAGTGAGGCGTGAAAAACTCAAGTAATTCCGCTAGGTTATCAGATATTATAAATACTGTGTCGGATCGCCCCCTATGGGAGCTACTTTCCATACTTCATGAGAGATGGCAGCCCAAACAGGTATTCAGGTGCATGATCATCAATGCCAAGAGCGGTTCCTGTCCGCATGACTGCCGGTTCTGTGCCCAGAGTTCTCACTGGAACACGGGAGCTCCGGTGTATCCTCTCCTGTCCAAAGATCGGCTCGTGGAAGCCGGACTCAAGGCTGAAGACGCAGGAATACAGCGATATTCGATAGTTACGAGCGGCGCTTCACCGGATTCCCAGGAGCTGGACACCATATGCGAGGCCGTGTCCGAGCTCAAATCCAGAACCTCCCTGAAAGTGGACGCATCCCTGGGATCGCTGGACAAAACCCAGGCAGCTCAACTAAAGGAGGCCGGTCTGGACCGCTACCATCACAATCTAGAGACCTCCCGGAGCATGTATCCGCAGATAGTAACCACCCAGGAATACGATCAGCGCATCGAAACTCTAATGACAGCGCGTGATGCCGGTCTGGAAATCTGTACAGGCGGCATATTCGGACTTGGGGAGACGTGGGAGCAGCGTGCTGAAATGTTCAGGGAAATCAATGAGTTATCTCCTGAGTCCGTTCCTCTGAACTTCCTTGTCCCCATACCAGGTACACCCCTGGGAAGGAGGACGCCGCCCGCTCCCTTAGATGCCCTGAAAACGGTTGTGCTGGCCCGTATGCTCATCGATGGGGCCGACATGGTGATCGCCGGCGGCCGCCCCCAGCTGGGACATTTTCAGTCGTGGCTCCTGACGGCCGGGGCCACCGGGATCATGGTGGGAGACTATCTTACTACGAGCGGTGAGGATTTAGAGTCAGACCGCAAAAACATAGATATGATGGAGGACATACATGGCATCTGAAAAATCTGGAACAACCTCCAACCTGGCCAGGGCTGCCCAGAAATACCTGTGGTATCCGTTTACCCAGATGAGTGAGGTCGAACAGACCCCACCGCTCATCATAGAGCGTGGAGAGGGGGTTTACCTCATAGATACCGACGGCAACCGCTACATCGACGGCGTGTCATCGCTGTGGACCAACGTCCATGGTCACCGTCATCCACGGCTGGACCAGGCCATACGCGATCAGGTGGACCGCATAGCCCACTCGACGTTGCTTGGTCTGTCCAACGTGCCGGCCATCAGGCTTGCCGAGAAGTTGATTTCCATCGCTCCGGAGGGGCTGACACGGGTTTTTTACTCGGATTCGGGATCCACGGCCGTGGAGATAGCGCTGAAGATGGCGTATCAGTACCACGCCCAGGCCGGACAGCCGGAGCGCTCCACCTTCATAGCCCTGGAGAACGCGTATCACGGTGACACCCTGGGCTCCGTGAGTGTCGGCGGCATAGATCTGTTTCATGCCAAGTTCAGGCCGCTCCTCTTCCCTGTGGAGCGTATCCCCTCCCCCCACTGTTACCGATGTCCCCTAGGTAGGGATCCGTCCACCTGCAACATGGCGTGTCTCGCACCACTGGAACGCATCCTCGAGGAGAAGGCGGAAAAAATCGCAGGCGTGGTTATGGAACCCCTGGTCCAGGGTGCTGCCGGAATGTTGGTCCATCCCAGGGGCTATCTGAAACGCGTTCGGGAACTCACTGAAAAGCACGGCGTGCTGCTGATTTTAGACGAGGTGGCCACCGGATTCGGCAAGACCGGAACCATGTTCGCCTGTGAACAAGAGGACGTACGACCGGATCTCATGGCGCTTGCAAAGGGCCTTTCCGGCGGATATCTCCCCATTGCCGCCACCCTTGCCACCGAGGAGATCTACAGCGGTTTTCTGGGACGGTACGAAGACTTCAGGACCTTTTTCCACGGTCATACCTTCACTGGCAATCCCCTGGCCGCGGCTGTAGCCATTGCCACCCTTGAGGTTTTCGGGGAAGAACACGTGCTGGAGCATGTGAAGGAGCTCGATCGCCGGATGGAAGAACGGCTGCACGAATTCGCGGAGCTTCCCCACGTCGGCAACATAAGGCGTCGCGGAATCATGACAGGCATAGAGCTCGTGGCAGACAGAGAATCAAAAGAACCGTATCCGGTCGAGATGCGTGTGGGACATCAGGTCATCATGGAGGCCAGGCGGCACGGGGTCATCATTCGTCCTTTGGGGGACGTGGTGGTGCTCATGCCTCCGTTGGCCATCTCCCTGGATGAACTGGACACGCTTCTCGATGCCGTTTACGAGTCAATCGTTACCGTTACGCAAAAAAAGTAAGTAACTACAGGTAGTTACTCTAATATGGCAAAATCGGATTCCTGATATTCTGCCTAAAACGGTATACCGTTTCGGAGATTTACACGGCAGTATCGGCAGTCCTAAGACCACTCAATAGTTTAGTGTGAGTATCAGTCAGTTCAGCTTGTCATTTTTAGGCGATACCATATACTCATCCGCTGTAGTTCAGTCCACGACGTGGAGAGGAGAGCCCATGTACGTACTCTTCGAGGAGGATCAGAAGGCCTTACAGGATGTGGTGGAGCGCCTATGCAGGGACGCCAATGCCAAAGCTGTCCTGCTGATTGACAAGAACGGCCAGGAGATTGCCGCTGCCGGAGAAATTGAGGAGCTGGACATCACGTCATTGTCCTCACTTACGGCGGGTAATGTGGCAGCAACCGGTGGTATTGCCAAACTGCTGGCTGAACAGGAATTTACGGGTCAGTATCACGAGGGCAAACGTGTCAATGTGCACATTACCATAGTTGCCCAGAGGCTGATAGTGGTCGTCCTGTTCGATCACCGCTCTTCCCTTGGTCTGGTCAGGCTCAGGGTCAAGCGTGCCTCCCAGGATATCGGCGGAATCCTTGAGAGGATAGACATGCGTGCCCAGGAGCAGCCGCAGCAGACGGTATTCGAGGAAATCACCGACGAAGACATTGATAATCTCTTCGGGGACGATTGAGGGTGTAGGAATCAGGGACTATGTCGTTCATCAACTACTCCACTCGCGAAATCCATTGTAAGGTAGTTTATTACGGTCCGGGATTGTGTGGTAAGACCACCAATCTTATGTACATCTACAATAAGACCAATCCCGACGCCAAGGGCAAGCTGGTCACGCTTGCCACTGAGACCGAGCGTACCTTGTTCTTTGACTTCCTTCCCATAAGTCTTGGTAAGGTAAAGGGTTTCAGGACCAGGTTCCATCTTTACACCGTGCCGGGTCAGGTATTTTACGATGCCAGCCGTAAACTCATTTTGAAGGGAGTCGATGGCGTGGTTTTCGTGGCTGATTCCCAGATGGAGCGCATGGAAGCCAACATTGAATCTTTGGAGAACCTGGAAGAGCACCTCGCAGAGCACGGTTATGACATCCGCAAGATTCCTCTGGTGATTCAGTACAACAAACAGGATCTTCCCAATGCCGTTCCGGTGGAGGAGATGCGTAAGGTCCTGAATCCCTGGAACGTGCCTGATTTTTCAGCTGTAGCCACGACGGGAGAAGGAGTGTTTGAAACTCTCAAGGCCGTGGTCAAACTGGTTCTTCTGCAGCTCAACAAGCAGTGATCTCATCCTAACTGAAATAAAATTGGGGAAAGCGCGGCATGTGGGAACTGCCGTGAGCTTATCATGCCGAATTCATGTAATGATTCAGGATGGAAGCATGGTGCTTCATCCAGTGTAGTGTACTTGTTAAAATCGCATAACTGCTTGATTTTATGTGTTTTTTCTAAAGTGCAATCTCGCCTGTCTGAAAAGGAGACAGGCCTATACTACGAGCCGTCAACCTGTGTCCATTCCATAAAGTCAAGTACCTACCACCAGGTATACCTGATGGTTCATTTGAAAATTTGGCTCCGCCTGCTGCAAAGGCTGATTACTGCATCTAGGTAGTACCCCTGACATCTCTCTGACGGGCGCGGCAACCTATGACATGAGCCCCCGGCTGCCGTATCTGGTGGTTACCTCACGATATTCTGCCCCCATCCTGAGGCGTTCCCCCTGACGTGTTTTTCGAAAACCGGGTGGTCTGCATGCTATCGTGCCAAACCCGAGCTCTCCGACGCCAGCAGCAAAAGCCTGGCGCCATCCCGAGGCGTTCCCCCTGACGTATTTTTCGAAGAGCACACCACCACCCGTTCTTGATGCGCGCTTACGCAAGCGGAAAATCCCTACCCATTCAAAGAAGGGCCCACCCCCGCCGTCACACCGGCCGAAAATCCGAACCGCTGGATAAGCCCCTGCCTGTCCCGCCGCTCTTACGGTGGGATTTTCGGGGCAAGGTTCCTCCACCACCTGCCCGGCACGGTGCTAGCGCTCGGCACCCAGCCGGGGGATCCTCGTGTCTCCTAGGGTTC
>JALWFW010000238.1 GCA_027013865.1 Polyangiaceae bacterium
CATGGGCGAATGGCTGGAGGCCCTGGATGGGCCGGATCGTGCAGCTTTGCACCGCTATCTTGCTGATCCCACTGAGGAAAACGGCAATGCTCTTCCGCCGGTGCTCAGGGTTCTGCTTCTTCCGCGCACTGTCGACCCCGAACTCATACCTGTCATGGAAGTCAGACGGTATCTGTCCGAACTTCAGGGGCGGTGGAACCGGCTGAGGGATTTCCACTCCAGGGGCCTGCCTGCGGCTCTTGCGTCGGTACGTGGCTGGAAATCGGTGGATATGCCAGGAGAGGAGGGCGCCCGGGCTGCTCTGGCTGCGGCTGTCATGCTTCCCGAAGGACACGAGGCACGGCGCGAGCTTTTGCGGCTAGCCCTGCAATGGGGGGCAGCGTCGGCGGACGTGATGTGGACTCTGTTCAAGGAATTCGATGACACGTCTGTGCTGCCTACGGCTCTGGAGCTCACGGAACCGTTGTCCACGGCAAGGTATAAACTGCTCAGGGCTTGGTGGGAGTCCGGCGCTGCGATGGAAGCCGAGGTGCGTTACGAGCTGGCGTCACTTGAAGAAGGTCTGGGCCAGCTGCAGCGTGCCCGGGATGTGTGGGAAAGTCTCATAGCAGAAGACGAGTTCATGGAGGAGGCCCTTTACCGTCTCGCTGCCATAGAACACAAACTACGTGAAGGGGATCCCGAGGGAAGACTGTGGGAACTCCTTGACACTGAGCGTTTTTCCTCTTCCCATCTCAATGCGGCCCGGGCCCTGGTCTTTACTGTGGCTTTTGGAAAGAGTAGGGACATTCCCAGGGCCGTGGAAATATACGAAGACCTGGCCGATCGCTTCGGCATACATGAATTGGGGGTTCTTGGCATAGCCGTCCATGCTGCTGCCGGTAACATGGAACGTGCGGATGAGCTCGCAGCCGAACTAGGACTTCCGGTGCACGACACGGAAGACGATGATGCAACCCCGTTGCCTCCGCCTAAGGGACTGGTCACGGGTCTTGGCCTGCCACTGAAGCGCCATCCGGCTCTCATGACCACCGAATGGATCCCGGACAGATTTGGTTCCATTGCACCGCTTCAGACGGTTCACCAGCCTCTGACTACGCTGGAACACTCCAATTATGATGCCCGTGCCGGTGCGTTCCCGGATATTGAAGCCGTATCTCCTGATCTCCTGCAGTGGATGCTGGAGGATGCTTCTCTGATCGAGGAGATATCAGAGACTGCAGGGCGTTCGGACTGGCTGGAGGATGCCAGAATCCTGCGCTGGATAACCGACGGAGACATTCCAGAAGACATATCAGACTCCTCCATGGCTTTCATCGCTCTGGGCGAGGCTGTGCGCTCCATGGATTACGCCCTTGCAGTACAGTGTCTTCAGAAACTGCAGGATGCTCCGTATTCCATGGAGATAATGGGTGAACTGTCGTTCCTGCTGGATGAGAGGCCTACACCGTCGTCTCTGTGGTACGAGGATACATATCTGGATTATCTAGTGAGATCAGGCAAGGATCCGGCAGATGGGCTGTCGTATCTTCCTGAAGGTCGGCTGCTTTTGGCCAGAATTACAGAGGCAAGCAATGCGCCGAAGGCCATGTCACTATATCGTTCTCTGTTGAACGATATGCCGGAAGCCAGGGGCTATATATTGTTCAGGATGGCGGTACTGGCAAAGGATCCGGTTGATATCCTGAAGAGTCTGGCAGCAGAATATCCCCGTCCGTGGCTTTATGTGGTCACTAATGGAGATGAGTCTGCCGGTACAGACCATCCTGCCCTAATTTTCAGTGCTGGCACCGAAATCGAGCCGGCAGTCCTTCTGCAGCATCTGGAACCAACACTGGTTGCCTGTATACTCGTGGAGAGGTGTCTGCGTACCGGGGAGGAACATGAGGATTTGATTGATTCACTGGGTATGTCCCACGCTGCTCAGGCGCTACGTAACATACGTCTGTCAGCCATAGAGCGCTCCGATAGAATGACCGCTCTTCTTTCGGGCACGGATTCCCCTCTCGTGCGGGTTCTTCTCGGTGAGACGCCTGCTCCGGGCACGTCTGAAGACATCAGATTCCTGTGGGTGCTCCATGCCCGCCGTCATGGTGAGGAGATTCCGTGGACCGGCAGTGATATGTGGTCCAGGGTGCTTGCGGCACGCGACCTCGCAGCAGGATTGTTCTCCGAGGTGGATGAACCCTGGGTATGGCGCATTCATGCCATTCTGAATCAGGACCGGGACAGGACACTCAGGGCGCTCATGGATGAAGACTCGTACCCTGCCGCGTACTGGACGCTCCTTCTTGGCACTGACAGGGGTACGGATCTGTCAGGTACCGTTTTGTGGGCCGTATCCAGAGAGAAGGAAGACCCGTCGGTATGGTTGGACACCATGTCTTTCGTGGATAAGTCCCATGGAGAGTGGCTGCTGAGGCGGGCAGCATACCTCCAGGAGATCACCGGCACGGAACCCGATACTTCCATAGTGGATCTGCTCCCTGATAAAGAGCGATCCGAACTCATGTGGCGGTGGTCCAGACGGATCGGAACCCTGGAGCCGCGTCGACCACAGAGCGATGATCCCGGAGAGAAGCTTCTTTATGCAATACACAGGGCGATAACTGGGGAGCAGGAGCCAGGACTCCTACCAGTGGAGCGCTCCGCAGTGGCGGAACGGCTGCGCAGAAGATGGGCCTACATGTCAGGGATGTGGACCACGGCTACCCAGTACATCGTCGAGGCGTTGGAATCTCCGGTGCTCACAGACCAGGAAAAGGCCATGCTCCATGAGGAACTCGCTCTTCTGGACGGTGAGTTGCGTGGTGATTTGGAGACAGAGGGTTTCATCAGAGATCTCATCGCAGAACTAAACTGTGTAGATTACCTGAATGACGTATATCTAGCACGCCAGGGTGACAAAAACGCCGTGGTCAGACTCGTGCGAGGTCTCAGTGGAGAGATCGCGTACTGGGTCGGCTGTGAGGCAGTAAGGCGTGGTGCCTCGGGCGTTGAGGATATCATCGATGGCGATTTCGCCACGGAAACCGAGATGGGCTGGCGCCGCTATCTGGCTGGTGATGCGGCGTTGACCGAGAAGTGGTGGAAGCATTCGACAGGCAGGCAGGCGGTCGCTTTTTGGTCACAGTATGCAGGTTTGCTCATTGCCGGGGGTAGGGGGGACAAAGTTCCTGAGACAGACGGTTATCCAGATCCTTTGGGTGAGCTGCTCCTTCACAGGGCGATCCGCGAGAGGACTCCCAGCCGCATTCTTGCAAAGCTGGGTCAGGTGATGGGTCCTGATGCCTACAAGTTCGCGGGACTGGCAGCATTTCACTGGGAACTGAACAATACTGCAGCCTCAGAGTATCTGTTCACGGCATTCGATGCGGCTCCTTCTGATGACACTGTGTTTGCCCATCTGTGGAACCTCATATCGGATGACGAGGATACGGTCCTGGTGGTAGCGCGTCGCAGACTGAGGGTGGAGCCTGATGAGGAAGTCAAGAATTACCTGCTTCACAGGGCTATCTCGAGTGCCATGAAATTGCAGGAATACGATACGGCCCTGAGACTTACCGCACAGTACGTAGAGCGGGGAGACACCACATGGGGACTTGCCATGCAGGCCGAGGCCGCCCTTGGAACCGGAGACAAGGAGACCGCCCGCCAGGCCATAGAACGCCTCATGGAGATTGCCTCCCCCTCTAGGGAGCAGCAGGTGGAGACTCGCACCACTATTCAGTGGCTGGTACTTCTGGGAGAGCTTCGCAGGGAGCTCAATGATCCCGAGGGTGCGTTGGATTCATTTGTCAAGGCTTTGCGTTTGGGTGGCTTGGATCGCGAATTTCTAAATAATCTTCATGAGTTATCCATGTCGCTCGGGCGCTGTGGGGATGCAGTGGATGCTGGAGAACGCATGCTTCGAACCTCCAAGACTCCTGAGGAGGAGGCCGAATCATGGCTGAAGATAGGTCAGGCCTTTGAAGCGTGTCACAGGCCTGACAGAGCCAAGGAAGCTTATGACCGGGCACTCGATGCCCCCACTCCCCACGTCATAGAACAGGTTCTCGGCTTCTACGACCGCCAGGGCGACCAGATGACGCGCAGGATCATTTTGGACAAACTGGTATTCAGGGCCACAAGGGAGCTTGCCTCGTCCCGGCCTGAAGTTGTTGAGCGGCTGGCGTATCTGTTGAGCCTCAAGGGCTCTGCCTCGGCTGTATGGCTCAGGGCCGCACATGCTTCTCTCACTGGATCGCCCAGGGATGTCAGGCCGATCCCCGTTGGTAAGATACTGAAGAGGATCGAAAACTTACTGCCTGAAGGGATTCCGCGTTCAGTGGCCATTTTCATGAAGGCCTTCGCTCCGTACGTGTATCCTCTCATGCCACGCCATACGGACGGTGAAAAACCGGACATCCCTGATTCACTGGCAGGTTTGGGAGTAGTACCAGTGCTTGCCAGAGGCAGCAGGTGGCAGATGGAACCGGGTGTTATTCCGCGCATAACCGTGCCTGAGAATACGAATCAGGAAAAATCCCTGCCATTTTTGCTTGCCGGTCCTCTGCTCCTACATCACCACGGCCTGGCACTGCTGGCGGCCCCTTCCGACTTTTTGCTGCCGGTATGGAACGGACTTCATGCCGTGATGCTGAATACCCGGGATCTGGAAGGGGACGTGGATGAGACTTCTGCACATAACATCCTGAAATTACTAGGAAATGAAGTATCTTCCCTTGCCGGTCATCTTGCAGAGGCAGGAATTCCGCGCAGGGCTGACATCGATCGCATGCGTACTCATCTTCATGCATTCATGGGAATACTTTCACTGCTTGCGACCGGTTCGTTCTCTCAGGCCATGGATATCTTGCAGGAGGATGAACTTGATGTGCTTCTGTCCTTCCTTGCTTCCAAGCGGTTCCTGCAGTACATCGAAGACTGACATCCAGGAATCGTTCCTCTGTCCATGATGACGTGACAGCAGGCGAGTGATACCGTAGCCTGCCATCCGGGATGGGGGTTAAGACCGTAAGATATGCATGCGTCCAGAAGTCACAGCAGTAAACGAGATACACACGCTCGCAGCCGGCTGCGGGATCCCGGTCTGCTTCTCGCCTTTGCCGTGTCTCTTCTGCTCCATGCGTCCGTACTCACCTGGATTTCGGCTGGTGATTTCAACACCCACAGACCCCAGGATGACAGCAGGGTGGTGATGCTCGCTCCAGTACGGGATGCCCAGGGGTCGAGCGCGCCGAGGAATGCACGTTTCGTGTCGGATCGCAACCATACTGCTGCGAAGGAGACCAGCGTTCCACTGGTAAAGCAGGATTTGAGTCATGCATCTTCCTCTACACCGGCGGATGAGGGCAAAAGAATGCAAAAAGTGCCCGTCAGGGTTGTCCCCAGACCCCCAAAAAGACGCCGAACTCCGAAAAGACGCCGAACTCCGAAAAAACGCCACCATCGTATGAAACCCACCAGCCCCTACAAGATGGCAGTATCGTCTCCGGACAGCAGGCCCCGAAGAGTACTCGTTCCGGAAGGGGACGAGCCGCGGCGGCCTTCTTTGTCCTCTGCCCGTAGAAAGGCAGCTGGAAACATGTCTGACGTTAAGATACTGACTCCTGGATTCACCGGGGAACACATCCCGGAGGTGGGAACGGGAACTCTTACGTCTGTCAGCACACGTAGAGGCATAGGAGCCGACTTTTTCCTGAAACTCAAGCAGATTCTTGCCCGTCACTGGCATCCTGACGTGGTATACAGAAAGTATGATCCCGACGGCAGCATATACGGCGAGAATACCTGGACCACGGTCATCGAAGCCGAGCTCGACGCACAGGGCAACCTCCTGAGCGTCCATGTCCACCGTCCGTGCGGTTTGGATTTCCTGGATAGGGAGGCTTTGCGGGCCTTTCGCTCTGCTGCTCCCTTTCCTCCCCCACCCGGGGCCATGCTGGATCCGAAAACGGGGAGGCTCAGGTTCAGATTCGGTTTCATACTGATGGTGCAGAAAGATCACTCATTCTTCGAACTGTTTTCACCGTGAGGCCCATCAATGACTCAACACTCTGACGACAGAACACTGGAAATCGTCATTCCCCCGGAACATGATGGTATGTCCATAGATTTGGCCGTAAAACCCCATGTGTCGCGTACGAAGGCCCGCAAGCTCATATCCAAGGGTCGCCTGTTCCTCGATGGAATCAGGGTTCACGATGCGCGCGTGACCGTGACTGCGGGACAGACTGTACGCCTGGTCATCCCGGGCGATAGAAAGGTGCCACGGGACGTGGACTGGCGCCAGAGCATCCTCTATAAAACGCGTTATGTGGTAGTGGTCAACAAACCCCCCGGAGTACCGGCGAGCCCTTCTCCAAAGGCCCGCAGACAGGATTTGCGTTACAGACTGGCGCGCTATCTCAAACAAAAGCGCCTGTGGCTGGTGCATCGCATAGACCAGGAAACCTCGGGCATAATGCTCATCGCGCGTAACGCCTTGTTTGCCCGTCTCCTGTCTAGGGCATTCGTACAGCGTCGTGTGGATAAGCTCTATCTCGCTGCCGTTCTCGGTAGGCCCGAGCGCATGTTCATCGACATGCCCATACGTAGAGCCGGGGGAGGGCAGCGCAAGGTACGTATCGATGGCGACGAATGCCGTACGGAAATCCTGCACTCCATCCCTTTTGACGGCGGGCGCCGCTCCTTGGTGCTCATAAGACTGCACACAGGACGCACGCACCAGATTCGGGTACATCTGAGCCACCTGGGTTTTCCCATTTTGGGGGACGGCCGCTACGGTCTCGGAGAGCCGCCCATGTTTTTGCATGCCTGGCGTTTTTCCATATTCGACTGGGCCGTTGGGGCACGCACCTGGACGGCTCCGGTGCCTGAACACTGGCGTAAGCTCATGCCACTGGTAGAACGCATGGAGGAGTTCGCGGATTTACTGCCTCCGCGGATCCCGGTGTGGCCTGTACCTGCAGAACCACCGGCACATCTGCTCCTGCCTCCGCCGTTGGAATCCTGAGTGTGTACAACTATATGAAATAATTGTATTTTTTTATTATGCTTCCAAGTGTTGCTCCGTATGGTTATAATGCGGCCCTCAGGAGGCAAAAATGGAATTTTCCGGCAAGAAGTATCTAGTTACAGGTGTGGCAGGCTTCATAGCATCGAGGACGGCAGAGTTCCTCCTGGATCGTGGAGCCGAGGTCATAGGTGTGGACAACCTCAACGATTACTATGACGTGCGCCTGAAACACCACAGACTCGAAAGATTCGAAGGTCGTGAACGTTTCACGTTCCACCTCATGGATATCGAGAACACCGGTGAGGTGGACGCTCTCTTCGACCTCCACGGACCCTTCGACGGGGTCTTAAACCTGGCTGCCCGTGCCGGAGTGGGTTACAGCCTCAAAGATCCCCATGTGTATGTGCGAACCAATACCATTGGTACCCTCAACCTGCTGGAGGCCATGCGCAGACATGGTGTGCGCAAGATGGTTTTGGCATCCACTTCATCGCTCTATGCCGGTCAGCCCATGCCCTTCACTGAGGACAAGCCGGTCAACACCCCCATATCCCCTTATGCCGCCAGCAAGAAGGGCGCCGAGGTCATGGCCTATACATATCACTATTATTATGGTCTCGATATATCCGTGGTGCGTTATTTCACGGTGTTCGGCCCTGCAGGACGGCCCGACATGAGTATATTCAGGTTCATCAAGTGGATCATGGAGGACACGCCTCTCACAGTCACAGGCGACGGCGAGCAGTCCAGGGACTTCACATTCGTTGACGACATAGCCGAGGGCTCCATCGCAGCGCTCCGGGAAGTCGGATACGAGATCATAAACCTTGGCGGAGGCCGCAATCCCATCTCCATGAACAGCATCATCGGCATGATAGAGAGCGCTCTTGGCAAGAAAGCCACCATAAACTATGTGGAATCCCGCAAGGAAGACATGCCATCCACATGGGCCGACATTTCCAAGGCCGCCCGCCTGCTGGGCTGGACTCCAAGGGTAGACGTTGAGGAGGCCATAGCCCGTACGGTACGCTGGCATCAGGAAAATGAGCATTGGCTTAGGGACGTGAGTGTGGAAACCCGCTGAGTCACGTGAATAAATCCCTTTTGCCAGAGGTTTCGTGAATGCGGAGGACATGATGAAGCTTTTCACACCCTTTTCCGATGAAACTGAGGTCATCGACATAACACCGGAGCTGGCCCGCAGGTATTCCCTGGATGAGTGGGGTCGTTCCTTCAAGCTGGGCACGGCTGGATACCGTGATCTTCTCGACAGTACGGATATGTCTTCCCCGGACGTTCCCTTCAATACCCTTACCATGGCTCTGGTGGCTGCGGCACGCAGGGACGTGGCTATCAGGCACGGTCTCAAGAGACTGCACATCGGTGGCGAAGTAAGGCCGCATACTCAGAAATTCATCAATCTTTTCGCTAGGATATACGCTGCTGCCGGAATGCAGGTCCATCTACGCCAGGACAGCCCGACCACCCCCATATGGCTGTCCTCCTTTGGGGTGTTCCACTACGACCTGGATGGTGGAGAGAACTTCACGGCTTCCCATTCTCCCTCCTTCAAGGGTGGCTGGAAGCCCATGGATGCTTTTGGCATGCAGCTTTTGGACATGAGTACCGAAATCACCCAGCAGGTGCGTCATCTCGTGGACCAGGCCCTGACCTCGGGTGTCTCCATAGACCTGGCACCCAGTTCTTCGCCTCTCATAAAACGGGATTTCGAGCCCTATGACGCCTACGTGGACATGCTCAGATCCATACTGCCTAGGGGACTGGTGGAATCCATACGTTCGGCCATGGCCGGTGGCCTTCGGGTGGCCATCTCGACGGTTGGTGGAAGCATGGGCCGTGCAGCCAGGGAGGTATTCGGCCGTCTGGACCTGCCTGTGGACGATGGAATCACGCTTCTGCACGAGAAGGAAGACTCCAATTTTTACGGCATAGGCACCGTGGATGGAGTCAATCATGGTCCGGATCCAGGCAAATGGCAGGTCTACAGGCATATCGGAGCAAAGGAACTGCTTTTGGAGCGCAGAGCGCATGTCGTGTTCATATGGGATCCCGATGGTGACCGTTTTAACATGGTGACCCAGGCGCCTGGAGACAGAAAAGATGACTTCACCAGGTCAGGGCTCGAGGTGGAAGATCTGGACGATACCCGTGTACTTGTGTACTTCAAACCCAATCAGATTTACTTCCTCCTTACAGCCATGCGCTTTTCCTCCCTCTCACCCGAGGATGTGGCAGGAGAAGCCACCTGGCTGGTGGGCCTCACTTTTCCCACCTCGCGTTCCATTTACGAGGTGGCAGTAGGTACGGCCACGGAGCTGGGCATAGCCGCGCGTCAGGTG
>JALWFW010000239.1 GCA_027013865.1 Polyangiaceae bacterium
GTGTACGGTCGGTGCGGAAGACAAGCAGAAAAAAATATGTTCCTTATCCATTCTCCAGCTGATCTTTTTCAGTCAGGAGCAATCGGTACGATTAAAATGTCCCAATTTCTAGAGCGTAAAACAGCGCAGTTACGACGGCGCGTATATTTCTTATCACCATTTCCCGACATAAACATCATTTTCATATTCGACATAAAACGCTCGGCAGGCAGACGATAAGCAACCGGCGGCAATTGTCGGTCTCTAGGCCACCCGACCATTATAACAACGTCCACGTTCGCTCCCGTACGCGGGAGGGGGTACGGCGAGCGGCGACAAACACCGAACTATTCAGCTGGCGATCAGCTCCATCGAAGCCATTAATATTCGCCAAATCACCAATAATGCCTTACCGCGAGCAATCGACGAGAAAATGCGGCGGCGCGGCGTCGCAAAACCAACAAAAATCCGACATTCAACGTGGCCGCGTACGAGCCAAGACCGACGCGGCCTCTAGAATGGGTGGCCTAGAGACCGACATGTTTTCCACTGCCCGCCAATCGCCCGGGCAGCGGTGATGCGTACGTGCAGCGTATGTGCAGTGTACGTGCTAGTGTATGCTTTAGTGTATGGGCCGCTGCCGCTAGTGTACGTGCGCGCGTGTGTGTGTGTGTGTGTGTGCGTGTGTTGTTTAAGGCTGACAGCTTTCTGCGCCATGATAAGCGTGCAGCGGGTTGCGAATAAACGTATGAGGCCCGAACTCTGCCTATTCTCGTCTTGATAACGACCGCTTAAGTTGGCAGACGATCTCGGCAGACGATCGGCAAGGCGTTCCGACGTTTCAGGTAAGCTGACATCGGACGGTAAGTCTGGTTTTTCGCTCGTTTTCTGCCATTTTCTGCGACGCAGTTGGGCCTCGGCGCGATCGATCCGAGCCTCTGAGCCGGCCATGCGTCTTAAAAACAGCGCTCGCCCGCCCGACTGGCTTGTTTACGAACCAGATCGCTCGTACGTTTCGACCCGTGCGACGATCGTCTGCCGTCGAAATTTCGCCATTTAACCGCCATTCGATAGCACGTTATTCGGACGTCGAAGGAAAATTGTTGTCATCGTCGAACGACCGACGGCCGCCGAGTTACGGACCGGCGAAATGGACCACCCTTCGAACGATTTCTGTCCACTCTGGAAACCGCTTTCCTACTGGATTTGCTAGGTATGTGCGTTGTGTTGTGGGGGTTTCGCCGTTAGATGTTTTTCTCGGGGTTACCACAGCAAGTTCTGGCAGTTGTTTACGTGGAAATGGCTATAATGTTCCTCGGATCCGTGGTTTTTGGTTCGTTGGACAAGCCGTAATTCATTTAATTGGTAAGTACTCGGCGTGTGCTACGTCGTTTCGTGGGAATGTTATACGGATCCGGCCTTGTATATATGTCCATTAACGAGTCTGGTGTATTTATGCACGCGCCCAGCTAGCTGCAATATCAATGCCCGTACAATATTTTCCCTGGAGACAGTCCCATTATGCAGTGTAAACATACTAATTGCCGGGGTGTGTCCCCTACACCGTTCATTAATAACGCTTACCGCGCGACGACCGCTACCGCTTTTGAGATAAATACCACATTGTGGTATAAAGCTTAATTACTCAAATTTGTGATATATCTCGGTTGTAGCACCGCTTCCAAGCAATGTTAGTTTCTTGAGAATGCATCGCTTCCTTGGTAACAATTATTGCTTACTCGGAAAATTCGGAAAATGCAGCCACAGGTAGTGTACCTTATTTGCATAAAGTCGTGGTTGAGAACATTGCAGATCAAAAGCCGGTTGCATTTCATTAATTATATAAGCACTGTTTGTCACTGTTATGTCTGTTTGGCTACGTTTTAATGAGTACCCTGAAGCCACCAACTGTTACATTGCCAAATATCACTTTCTAAATCGTATACGGAAGCTTGTAGCAGGCAAGCAGGAATAATGTCTGAGGAATAAATATAATGGTATTTTGGATGGCCTAATCAGGTTATGTAAACATTTACTGAAGAATGTTTGTAAAGAAAACAAACACATTATCTTTCATTGTTGGCTTAATTACAAAAATAAAAAAAATTGTTTTCCTTCAGTGTGTTGCGAAGCTGTTCTGTAATAATTTTATGGTTCGGGAAAGTAATTATAGTCCTTTTAGTGGTACAAGGTGGGATGAAATAGGTTGATCTGAAACCATCTTCAGATAATTCGTAATTAAATACTTGTGAAAAACAGTAATTCCAGAAGTTCTGATATTATGAAACGTTTTGAAATATTTTGACAGAGACAAGAGTATTGTTTAAATCTAGTAAATATATATAATCTGCCATGTTTGATAAAACTGATCATACATTGTAGTGGGTTTTGTTTCGTTTTCTGTTTGTGTGTGTGTGTGTGTGTGTGTGTGCTTGTGCTAGAGAAAGAGAGCGAGAGAGATAGAAAGGCATATACGACAAAAAATGATTGAATTCCATAGTGTAAAAATAAGTAAATAGGAATAATGTTGAAAGAAAAACCGTAAGACCGTTAGCAAAATACCACGGCATTCTGGACGCCGAGCATAAATGTAATAAAGTACTCCAGTCCGTTTTGGGAAACGTGCCAGGTTTGTTGGGTACTTGAAATCTGATAAAGTCTCGACTTCTGAATACCAGACTGGATCACATACGTGGCAGTAGGTTCGCGTTTGAAAATATTAACAGAAACTGACACAGGAAACAGACGTGCATGTATCGAAGCATAAACACATTGGGAGTACGATATTTCCCTGACTGTAACATTGTTTCAGATCTGATTCGCCCATCTGTTGTCTTATTCAGTCGTCCGTTAGCAGTAGGTATCGATAACGAATCAGCTGTTCGATCATCGGCGATTCGATCAGCGAGCGTTGGTTTGGATTTCTTAATACATCGGCTCGCTACGTGAATGAACACAGACGGAGGAGTGCTGACACCCGGCATGTACCAACTG
>JALWFW010000240.1 GCA_027013865.1 Polyangiaceae bacterium
TCTTTAGCACTGCGGTCTCCATCTTTCTCGCTGGCGTCATCTTTGCCTCCGCTCTCCAATTCTTTGATCTCCTCCTGGGTGAGAACCTCGAACGGTAAGTCGTGTATCGGCCAGATCTGGTAGAAATTCTTTATTATTTCGTCCATCTTGCTTTTGAAGCTGACTGTGCCTATTTCAATGTCCGGTCGGACCGGTGCCATGAACGTCTTAAGTATAAACGGGAGGAAGCCCCCCGCTGCCGTGGCCATCATCTGATTCGTCGTCGACACTTTATAAACGAAACCGAACGAGAGCACGATCAGGAAGACGAACAACAAGAAACAAACGATCTTCGTGAAGTCCTTGAAGGCGTTGATCAGAGCCCTCCACACCGGACCCGGAGCTCCGGCGACGTGGATCTGGCAGACCTCGTCAAACAGTTGCTTCGGGATTCGAGGGAAGTCCTCGTTGTCGACGAATAACGTCAGATCGTTGATGAGCCAGTGACGGGGCATCTTCTTCCAGACGTCGTCCGAGCCTTCGTAGTCTGCTTGTTCTCCCAGCTCCTGCGACTTAAAGCCGAAGTTCACTTGCAGACTAGATGGCAGACTCGTCACTTTATCGAGGTCCTTGCAACGACCCTTCACCTCGTTGAATATCGCCTTGTTTAGCTTAAGGTATTTCTTGGGAACGTTGTTGAAGGCGTCATAGCAGTAGAGAATGACCAGAAACAACAACATGACGTACTTAAGCACAGCCCCGGCGTTGATGATGATACCCATTAACGTGAAGGTGACTATCTCCACCACGCATCCTATACACTCGGAGAGCAGGAACAGCACCGAATACATGGTTACGATCAGTAAGGTGGCCGATATGATGTGCATCGTAACGTGACAACATCGCGACGTCGTCTTCTTCACCATCTCCGACACGACTGACATTGCCGTCGACGTCGAACTGAGCCGACTTCGGTGGCTGACGATCGTACCTCGACTGATCGTGCTCATTGACTCGATGTCGTCGTCTATGTCTTTTCGGCCCATACATTCGTTGTGTATGTAGGAGATGTCAAACAGCTGAGTGGTATGGTCGACGTTCTTCTCCACTCGGTAGGCCTGCTTTCCTCGTCTCTTCTTCACGATCTTGTTCATGAGACTGGTCTTCGAGTAGTAGATCATCCTCGCCGTCATGTACACTGACGGGATGCAGAACAGCACGAACATTATTATCGAATATGGAATAGCAAGAGGAAGGAAGACAACGGCCACACAACAGCCGACCACGCCGTATCGCTGGAACGGCCACACAAAGTTCTTCACCGCTACTTTGAAGATCTTCACCCACGACGTGTTCTTCAGGTCGGTAAACGAACCGACGAGCATCCGACGAAAGGTGCCGTTCTCGTCCGTCCGAGCCATGTAGGCCAGGACGATGGCGGTAAGAAAGTATAGACAATACATCGAGATGAAGAGAGGATGCGTCGGTGACAGATAATGCAGGAGGCTTTTATCGTAGGCAATGCCGAGGCCGACGTTTTCAGCGGCCTCCTTCCGCCCGTTCAATTCGTCGATTTCGAAACAATAATAGATCACTAATCGGACGTAGTACGGGAATGGCATTAGCAGGATCATGAAGAGCAGACCGATTCGCTTCCAGAGAGCGATCCACGGTATTGGAGCGTGATCCGGAAACATCGATAGCATGTTGGCCTTGCAGCATCGCTTGAACGGTTCCACCTGCCGCAGCTTGCAGAAGAACACAGCCCGGCTGATACAGCTCCAGAGGCCGACAGGTACGTCGTTCTCTGGTAACAGTTTACGATAATCGACTAAGATGTGGTACTCGGTGAACTTGACCCTCGTCGGTTGGCCGAGGCCTTGCGGAAGCTGGGTAGTGGACATGCGCAGCTTCGGCAGTCCTCGGCATCGGCGGAAATCCAGAACGCGTTTACACATGTAATTCATCGGGATGTGTGTATCCGAGCGAGCGACGCATATCGTCTTATACAAGGGATCCTTCAGTTTGACGACGTACGGGAAGTTCTGGTTGGATAGAGATTCAACGAGCGGGATAAACAAAATGGGCCCGTAGAATAAAACAACGAAACGTACAAAAGCCAGAAGGCCGTGAAGAATCTTCAGCCAGAGGTTCATGACAGCCGTGGTACAGACCATCTCCTTGCTGAGCTCGTGTCTGTAACAACAACGGTCTTTGAATACGGCGTAATTACCTTCGTTTTTGATGATCTCGTGACAGACTCTCTCTTCTTCCTGCAGCAAAGTGTCGTCGTTTTCTTTGAAGTCTCTGATCAACAGGTGGTTGACGGTGTCGATTTTGTCGTCTTCGCTCAGCCCTCCTAGGCAACCCAGAGGTATATCCTGAATGTCCACAATCAGCGTCTCGGTGCCCATGGTCAGAGTTCGCAGTGACAGTACGCCATAGTTAAAGGCCAATGACAATAATGTCTGACCGTGTTTTGACGATACCCGCGCCCATTTATCGGCGTGGTACGACCACGACACGTTAACTAACATCGGATTGACGCTATAATTAACGAAATTTAGATGATATTCGATCAATTTTACCCTGTTCAAGAGCAAGTTTTGTACGCGTTCATACATATACGGATCCACGGGCTGTATACGACAAGCCGCAGGCCACTGACTGGTTGTGTTCTCACCCGTACTCGGCGTAGGCTGTGGTACGCGGAATGTAGACGGAAGTTCTGGATTAGCCCAAGTAGCAGCATGTCCAGAACGATTATCCGAGATATCCGATAGATTACCCGTATCACACCAACACAATCCTTGCAACAAGGCAATAATAAGAACTTTTGATAACTCCATGTTTGATGGCTGAATCCTCATTATGCTGTGTTTTATCAGTCGATCTTTATACAGTCTTGTACTCAGTTACAGCGAGCAGACCATATGACTATACGCGTAGTATGGAGTATATCTCTTAGCA
>JALWFW010000241.1 GCA_027013865.1 Polyangiaceae bacterium
TACCCTGCTCATAAAGACGAGCCCAGAGCCTGCCGGAGCCAACTGCCCAGCTGGTGGGCTAGCCGTTCATTCTGGACCGGATACCAATCGTAATGGCGTTCTTGATGCAAGCGAGGTTCAAAACACAAGTTATATATGTTCTGAGGCTACCCTGCTCATAAAGACGAGCCCAGAGCCTGCCGGAGCCAACTGCCCAGCGGGAGGCACCCGCATAGACAGCGGGGCTGACGACAATGGCAACGGAGTACTGGACTCAGACGAGATAGACAGCACAAGTTACGTGTGTAACGGCACGGACGGGCTCAATACCCTTGTGCGTCAGGAGGATGCCGACGCAGGTGACTGCGCCTACGGAGGACGGCTGGTACACAGCGGGCTTGATGTGAACGGCAACGGGTATCTCGACGATGACGAGATTTCGCAGACATCGGTGGTGTGTAACGGCGAGCCCGGTGCTCCTGGAGCCACCAGCATGTTCCGCATGACGGCCGTGCCTGCCGGAAATGTGTGCCCAGCGGGAGGCTACCGTATAGATAGCGGGACGGATACGGACGATGACGGGGTTTTGGATGTCGGGGAGGTTACTTCCACCAGTTACGTGTGCCACGGTCAGGATGGTTCAGGCAGCTCGGGCGGACACGATGCGCTGGTGGAGACGACCGCCGAGCCCGCTGGCTCTAACTGCCCGGCGGGAGGCTACCGTATAGACAGCGGGACAGACACGGATGACGACGGGGTTTTGGATGCCGGGGAAGTGACATCCACCAGTTACGTGTGTAACGGCGGCAGTGTCATGATACGCACGTCCAATGCCCAGTGGGGCGGAGTGTGTCCCCGCGGTGGGGTGAGGATACAGACATGTACTGACGATAACGGAGACGGGGTCCTTGACGATTCAGAGGTGGATCAGACTCAGTACGTATGCAACCTGTACACGGTTCAGGTTAGTGCAGGCGGTTACCATACCTGTGTGCTCGTCTCGAACGGGACGTTGAGGTGCTGGGGTATGAAATCCTTTGGTCAACTTGGAGACGGAACGACCACAGAGAGGCACACTCCTGTGGCTGTAAACTCTCTTACCGGAGTGGTCCAGGTTTCTGCTGGAAATGCCCATACTTGTGCGCTGTTTGGGGACGGGAGTGCAAAGTGTTGGGGACGCAACGACCTGGGTCAACTTGGAAGTGGAGTGACTGATGACGGCAGTAGCCCTGCTCCCCATCCCGTTCCCGTGGACGTAGTCAATCTTACGGGAGCGGTGCAAATCTCTGCGGGTTTTTCCCACACATGCGTAGTGCTTAGTGACGGGACTGCCAGGTGCTGGGGGGATAACTATTCCGGCACCCTTGGCAATGGATCGACCACGGACAGCGTTACTCCTGTGGTGGTGAGTGGCCTTACGGGAGCGGTGCAAATCTCGGCAGGGTACGATCACACGTGCGCGGTGCTTGGTGACGGGACTGCCAGGTGCTGGGGCGGTAACTACACCTATCAACTCGGAGACGGTACAAAGACGGGCAGGCACACGCCGGTCAGTGTGCTGGGAATCACGGACGCGGTTGAAATCGCAGCAGGGGACTGGGATACGTGCGCGGTGCTGTCATCAGGCGGAGTGAAGTGCTGGGGTGGTAACTACGCTGGAGAGCTTGGTAATGGCACAACTACTCCCAGTGGTACTCCGGTGGATGTGTTGGGAATTACGGACGCCGTCGGTATTACTGCGGGTTATGAATCCGAATGTGCGCTCATGGGGGATGGTACGATTAAATGTTGGGGCGACAACGCAAATGGCCAACTAGGAGACGGGAGCAGGACCGAGAGGCATACGCCTACTGATGTCTATGATATTGGTGACCTCGCCCCCTGAACACGGCCCGACCCGAATCCTGACCGCAGATCTCTTTCACACCGTTGCCATGATCCGCACCGCAGGGGGGCGCTGTGAAAGGGGTAAATCCAAAGAACCGTCCGTTAGAGATCCAGAACGGGTACTGGTCTTCAACTTCTATCTGTTGGCCACACGTGTGCCGTATTGGACGTCTCAGTGCAGTACGGCTCATGAGTGAATTGTAAACTGCCTGTGCCTTTTGTCGTGTGGTTTTTCTGAATCATGGGGAAATGCTTTTATCTCTACTCTTGCCGTGCATAGGGTAAAGGTTCAGGGACGCTTCCAGACTAGAACACCGTGAGTGTGTCTGCCATCCACGCACGGATATGGAACGAGTAATTAAAAAGCTAATTAAATCAATTAGTGATGAGTAAAATGCGTGGTGGGACAGGAAGGAGGTGGTAGGTTTTCAGATACCGAAGTAGTAGGTACGCACAGGATAACTGCTGCTGTTGGTCGTGTTGTCTCCCAGCTCTCCGTTATTGTTGTATCCCCAACACCATACAGTGCCATCGTCTTTTACGGTGCAAGTATGTTGGAGAATATCTAAATTATTCCAGTACCATGTGTATCCTCTACCTGCAGAGATATCTATTACGTTATTCAGATAGGAGTTAGCATCACTTTGTACTCTGGCAGGATAACGGTTGTTACTGTTGTTAGTTCCCAGTGAACCATATGCATTCAATCCCCAGCAATAAGTTCTATGTGAGGAGTCCATGGCACAGTTGAAGGCACTGCCTGCAGATATGTGAGAGACATTGTCGAATGTGGATACGCTATCTAATAGTACTCTGGAAGGATAAAGGCTATTCGTTGTCTGTCCATTACCTAATTGACCATAATGGTTGTATCCCCAGCAGTACAAATCTCCTCCATTAAGAATGGCACAGGTATGTCCCGGAGCATATCTATGACTACTGCGATCGTAATATATATATCCTCCTATCCTTATACTTGTTACATTCGTAAGGTACTAGCTGGAATCGTTGGGATCGAAACGTACCTGGACTGCATAGTTACGGGTGCTAGTGGTTCCGTCACCCAGCTGTCCGTAATTATTATTGCCCCAGCACCATACTGTACCGTCATTTTTGAGGGCACATGTGTGACTTCCTGCCCCGGCATGAATAGAGACAACGTTTGTTAGAGGACTTGTCTGGGTGCCTGCAGGCGTACTGTATATAGTTACGATCTGAACAGGATAACTTGAGTTACTATTTGAATAATTCCCCATCTGGCCGTAGTTATTATGGCCAGCACCATATTGTACCGTCATTTTTAAGGGCACATGTGTGACTGCCGCTAGTACTGATATCTAGAACATCTGAAAGGGGAGCGTATGTGGAATTCCTGACTACCACGGGAACATGCGATTCATTGTTGCTGTTGTTCCCCAACTGTCCATAATTGTTGAGGCCCCAGCACCATACGTGGCCGGCTTTGACAAGAGCACATGAAAATCCGCCACCTGCTTCTACCTTCACTGCTTCACACTCGTCCCCGATGCCGTTGCTGTCGTCGTCTATCTGATTGAGATTGGTCATGTACGGGCAGTTGTCGCATACGTCTCCCACACCGTCACCCTCGCTGTCCCGCTGGTCGGGATTTGGAACCGTGGGGCAGTTGTCCCAGTCGTTTTCGATGCCGTCGCCGTCTATGTCGTCGGTGCAGGCATCTCCTGTACCATCACCTGAGGTGTCAGCCTGGTCGGGATTGAAGTCGTCGGGGCAGTTGTCGCAAGCGTCGCCCAGTCCATCGCCGTCGGTGTCGGCCTGGTCCGGATTGTCGTAGTTGGGGCAGTTGTCGCAAGCGTCGCCGATACCGTCGCCGTCTGTGTCGGTTTGGGTGGTGTCAGGGGCATCAGGGCATATGTCGCAAGCGTCGCCGATGTCGTCGCCGTCGGTGTCTTCCTGGTCGTGATTGGCCGTCTCGGGACAGTTGTCGCATTCATCACCAATGCCGTCACGGTCGGTATCGAGCTGGTCTTCATTGTATACATACTCACAGTTGTCACATTCGTCTCCGATACCGTCACCGTCGGTATCGAGCTGGTCGGCGTTGGCGTCGTAGGGGCAGTTGTCGCAAGCGTCGCCCAGTCCATCGCCGTCGGTGTCGGCCTGGTCCGGATTGTCGTAGTTGGGGCAGTTGTCCGTATCCTGGGGTACGCCGTCACGGTCATTGTCAGATTCGCACTGATCCTGGACGCATACTCCCGCGCCACCCTGGCAGGTGTGGCCGTCAAGGGGGCTCCAGTCGTTCTGGTTGGATACTGGAACACAGCCGAGGCACTCGTTTTCTGGGGATATGGTGCCTTCCTGGACGCACTGGCCGTTTATTAGGCACCAGCCGCTTTGGAGTATGGGGGTGCACTGTCCGTCTATTATCTGGCCGGTGGTGCATTCAAGACCGTCGTGATCCTCGCAGGGCTGTCCGTCGCCGGCACCGGCACCTTCACACTGAGAGGTGTCGAAGAGACAGGCATCGTTGCAGGACAGTACTCCCCCGGAATAGCCGAGATCTTCACAGGTGCGACCACCCATGTTGGTGCCGTCACACAGTTCTCCTGCCTCGATTACGTTATTTCCGCACTCAGGGGTAGTACCGTTGTTGCCGTTGTTACCGTTGTTTTCTGTATGGTTGCCTGAATTGTCGCCTGATGAGGAGCTTCCGGCCGAATCACCACCGCATCCGGCAAGAGCGAGAGCCAGGATCATGGATGTCGTGGCGATGAGAGTAACGAGATTTCGCGGTAGAGTACTTTTCATGGGATACCTCCAGGGATTAAGGGTCAAGAATTTCGATTATATTGTTAGGTTAATCTAAGAGCAGTGATAACTTTGTTGTACTCGTGTTAATTATTTGTAAAAAATAGCATGAAGTCTATCGTCCGTGGGCGCTGCCAAGCATGATGAGTCTTGTGGGAGAGACCCAATGAAACACTTACTCGGACATCTGACAGTTCTGTTGATACCGCTGACACTGGTTGCAGGCCAGGGGTGTATCCCCCATACATCCAGCGAAACTGTCGAGAGTACAGACCAGGACGGCGATGGCTATGCGCCAGACGACGGGGACTGCGATGACCATGATCCGGATGTGAGGCCCGGTATCAGAGAGATATGCGACAATGGCATAGACGACAACTGTAACGGTTACGTCGATGGGGAAGAACCTGACAGGGACGGCGACGGGTATGGCATTTGTGACGGGGACTGCAATGACGACAATCCCATGGTGGGACCGTATGCCTTCGAGGTGCCGGACGATGACATAGACAACGACTGCGACGGAGAGGTGGACGAGGCTGAGCCTCTGCTCACGGGTGGAGGTGACTGCCTGCGGGACGGGAACGGAGTGCTGAAGTCCCTGCAGCCCTGGGAGGCCATGGATATGGACAGCCGTTTCGTGGTGGAGGCCACCATGCTTTACGCCCGCTCGTATGATGTCATATATTATTATGATGAATCCGGCCACACCGCAGATGCGTCGGGCTGGGGAGCCCTGAAACCGCGGGTTCCCATTCACGATGAAGATATGCTGGCAGAGTGTGCCTTCGTGGTACTCTCCACGGGAGTACCCCTGAATCCCGCGCCCCAGGATGACGTGGACAAGATGAACCTCGGGTACAGATGCGATCACGATCCCGTTCAGGACGTCTCGACCCCGGACGCATGGGATAAGCCGCATCAGTGTTACGATCTGACACAGTTCAAGTTGGTCCCGCGGACTCCACAGAACGCAAATTCCCTGTCCTTCGATTTTCTGTATCTCTCCAGTGAGTATCCAGAGTGGATCGGTTCTGACTACAATGACACTTTTTATGCCATGTTCCGGGAAGTGGGTACAGAATCAGACGATGCCACGAAAAACGTGTCCTTCGATGCCAGAGGACGCGCAATATCGGTCAACAACGACTTTTTCGAGGCTCCTTCCATGCTTTCGGTTGACATAACCGGAACTGGCTACGACACGGACACCGGAGACGGTACACCGGTGGGTTCCACTACAGGGTGGATCAGGACGACCGTTCCTGTGACGCCTGGCAGTACGGTAGAACTCGTGTTCTCCATCCATGATGAAGGTGACCAGCTCATGGACTCTGCTGTGGTGTTGGATCATCTGCGCTGGGGAGTGGAAGAGGTGCAGGAACCCGTAACGGTTCAGTAGTTTTTCTAAGGATCACCAAAAAATAACGTAAAATCAATGGGTTGTGCCTTGAACACCTTGGCGTGCTGGTGTGGGAAGGACACATTCGTTATATCGTGTGACTGGCGGTATGTAATTTTCCACCTTACCGTCAACTGGCTTGACTAACCCGTGTATCTCTGTTAAATCAGCTTAGCTGAGTCCATGCCGGGAACTGCCCGCAAGGAGATGTCATGATACAAACAAGTAACGAAGCCGGACCCAAGGATGTGATAGTCCAGGGATCTTCCCCCATGTCCGCTTCCTCTGCGCCATCGAATGCCAAGGGTGGAGACTCCGTCATGGGTGTGCCCCCGGCAGCCGCCCAGGGAACGTCCGCTGCCCAGCGCGGATGCAACTCCAAGGAAGGCCTGTTCAACATAGGCTTCCTTGTCCTTATGTTCGTGCTTTTCTACTTCATGCTCATCCGTCCGCAGCAGAAGCAACAGAAAGAACGGGACGCGATGCTAGCCTCACTGAAGAAGGGAGATCGCGTGGTGACCAGCGGCGGACTCATTGGCACCATAACGACCATGGGAGACGACGTTTTGACCCTAGAGATATCCGACAGGGTTCGCGTCAGAGTGCTCCGCAGTGCTGTGGTGCGCAAAGTGGAAGAAACGAAAACCAAGAACGAAAAAACTGCCAAGGAGAAGTGAGGGTAGGGCTATGGAAAGGAAGTTACTCTGGCGATCGCTCCTGTTTGGATTCCTTGGAATTTATGCGATCCTCTATCTCCTTCCAACCTTCATGGGCACTGAAAAGCTGCCCAAGTGGTTCTCGACATATGTGACCGACAGGCGGGTTCTCAAGGGTCTGGACCTGGCCGGTGGTGTGCATCTGGAGTACACCATCGATACGGATCTCATCATAGAGAACCAGCTGGAGAACTGGGTGGAGGATATCAAGTCCAAGCTCATGGAGCTGTATGGTGAGGACAAGACCAAGGACGATTCGGACCATTTCACCATCTATGTGCGGGGCAATAGGATTGAAGTGACCTTCAAGGGTCAGCCCGACAGGGCCAAACTCGAAAAGGCTTTCAAACCTTATATGGATCCCCGTGCGCCGAAATTGGTTTTGGCAAAGACCGAGGGTTCCAAAGTGGTATACCTGATAGATCCCATCTTTGCCAAGGACCTGGAGGACAGAGCTCTTGCCCAGGCCGTGGAGACGATCCGTGACCGTGTGGACAAGTTCGGCGTGGCATCCCCCGAGATTTACCGCAAGGATGACATGATCGTCGTGGAACTCCCGGGTCTGGACAAGGCCAGCCAGGAGCGCATCAAGCGCATCATCATGAAGAGTGCCCACCTCGAGTTCAAGATGGTGGATGCCAAGGACACCTATATGAAGAAGGTTCTCCATTACATGAACCAGAAGTATGGGGTGGACGAGGCAGGCATCGTCAAGAAGGGCCCCTGGAAGGGTATCCGGTTTGGTGCAGACTCCTACGGTTCCAAGAAGAAGGGTGGTTCCTACAGGGAGATCTACATCGAGATGGACGTTCCCTCCCGCAACCTTCCTACCCAGCAGCAGCAGGAGTTCATCAAAGCCCGCAAGCAGCTGGAGAAACTATTCAGCACCGAGCTGGCCAAGGCCGGAATCCCCGTTCCTCCGAGCCGCGAGATCGGTTATGAGCGTACCGTACGGCGGACCAGATTCGGCGCACCCACCAAAGACAAGATCATCCGCACTTATATCATGTACAAACACACCAAGATCACTGGTGAGTACATCGTCAACGCAGAGGTGGGATACGACCAGCAGGGTCAGGCCGTGGTCGACGTCAAGCTCAACCGTGTCGGCGGTCGTCTCTTCGGAGAGATGACCGGCAAACACATTGGCTGGAAGATGGCCATCAAGCTGGACGACTGGGTGACCAGTGCTCCGGTGATTCAGGATCAGATCTTCCAGAACGTACGGATCACCCTCGGTATCGTGGGTTCCCCCAGCCAGCGCATGAAGGAAGCCGAAGACCTGGTGGCCGTGCTGCGTGCTGGTGCTCTTCCCGCACCCCTTACCATGGCCATGGAACTGACGGTTGGTCCTTCTCTTGGTAAGGTCGCCATCGCACGCGGTGAGCTGGCCTTTGCCATCGGTGCCGGTCTCGTCGTACTGTTCATGATTTTCTACTACAAACTCAGCGGTTTCATAGCCGTACTGGCATTGCTTCTCAACATGGTGTTCCTGCTTTCCATCATGGCAGCCTTCGAAGCCCGTCTGACCCTGCCGGGTATTGCGGGTATCGTTCTTACCGTTGGTATGGCAGTGGACGCCAACGTGATTATCTTCGAGCGAATACGTGAGGAACTGAGGTTGGGCAAGAAGGTGAGGGCAGCCGTCGATGCAGCCTATTCACGTGCCTTCTGGACCATCATGGATGCCCAGATAACTACGGCCATAGCTGGTATCGTTCTTTACGAATTCGGTACAGGCCCCATCAAGGGTTTCGCCGTGACTCTCATAATTGGAATCATAACCTCGATCGTCACGGGTGTTTACTTCACCAGGCTCCTGTTTGATTACTGGACATCCAAAAACAGGAACATGGAGACGCTCAGCATCTGAGGCGGGGGTGGACAAATGGCAGAGCACAAGTTCCATGAAATAATAAAGCCCGGAACGAATTTCGATTTTATGGGCTTCCGCCGTAAGGCATACACGATTTCCGGTGCGGCTATCGTGCTGTCTCTGGCGATTTTGATATTCAATCATTACGTACGCGGTTCGATGCTTAACTACGCCATCGACTTCATGGGTGGTACACAAGCCGTAGTCAAGCTCGACAAACCCAAGAGTCCTGCCGAAGTGCGCAAGGCCATGGAGGCGCTCGGATACAAGCAGTTCAGGGTCGTTAATGCCGACTCATCGGATACTTCCTACATGATTCGCATGCGCTCCTTCTCTACCCTGGACGATAGCACTCTCAAGGCCATCGAGAAGGCCATTACCGGCACATTCGGCGATGAGATCGGCCGTGTTCGTATCTCCGAGGCCGGTGACAGGGTCAAGATCAAATTCATCAGGCCCAAGAAATTTTCAGAGGTGCTTCCAGTGGAGGCAAAACTGAAAGCACTGGGCCTCAAGGCAAAGGTTCAGATCCCCTCCAAAATGGAAACCGGCAACGAGAGCGACTCCAAGAAGAAGGAGGAAGCCACGGCTCCCGTCAAGGAGTACACTATCCTACTTCCCTCCATGGGAGAGAAGCTCGAGCGTGGTCTGAGCAAACATCTTGGAGTTCATGCCACCGTACAGAGCCTCGAGGGTGTGGGTTCCCAGGTGGGTGAGAAGCTGCGCATTAACGGAATTCTCTCTATCCTCTATGCCCTGGGCTTCATCCTGCTGTACATTGCCCTGCGTTTCGACCTCAAGTTCGCTCCCGGTGCCATCATAGCTCTGGTTCACGACGTGACCATCACGGTGGGCGTGTTTGCACTGTTCTGGCGTGAGTTCTCACTGGACATCCTGGCGGCCCTTCTTACGATTGTGGGTTATTCTCTCAACGACACCATCGTCGTATATGACCGTATCCGTGAGAATATCGTCAAGATGCGCATCCGTGATCTCGCGCGTATAATCAACGTCTCCATCAACGAGACTCTCTCCCGTACACTGCTGACCTCTCTGACCACCTTCTTCACGGTGGCAGCCATCTATATCGTTGCCACGGGCGTGCTTCAGGATTTCGCCTTTGCCATGGGAATCGGTATCATCGTCGGTACATATTCCTCGATATTCGTGGCTTCTCCGGTGGTCATCTGGCTCCATGACAGAATAGAATCCTACAAGACTCAGCAGGAGCTCGATTCCGTGTCCGTTTCGGATGTGGGGCTGCCACCTGAACTGCGGGAGGCCATGGAAGCCGAGCGTGCCCAGCGCGAGGGCCGTTCATCTGAGGCAGATGACGAGTCCGAAGATGACGGATACGACGGCGACGACGATTCTGACGATGATGAAGAGGGTGGTACCATCAGGGTGGTAACCAAGAAGAAGACCTCTGATGACGACAAAAAATCCCGCAAGAGACGCCGCCGTCCCCGTGGTGGTCGTGGTGGACGCCGCGGACGCTGACGATTTTTTGCTGGAATGCTCCAGTCAATCCCTTTAATCTCACAAAACGACATCATCAAGGAGGGCACGAGTCCATGACACCCCGTGAAATCGCCAAGCTCATCGATCATACAATCCTCAAACCCGAAGCCACCGTAGACATGGTAGACCGTGTCGTAGAAGAAGCACGTCAGCATGGATTTGCTTCCGTGTGCGTGAACCCCTGGTTCGTGCCCAGGGTGGCGCGACTGCTGAAGGATACGGACATAGACGTGACAACGGTCATAGGGTTCCCGCTTGGGGCCACCACCTCTGCAGCCAAGGCATTCGAGGCAGAGGAAGCCCTCAGAAATGGAGCCACCGAGTTCGACATGGTTCTCAACGTGGGGATGCTCAAGTCGGGTGACATGAAGGGCGTCGTGGAGGATATCCGCGCAGTCAAACAGGCCATAGGAGATCATGTGCTGAAGGTCATCCTTGAGACCGCCCTTCTCACACCAGAGGAGATAGCCGACGCTTCCAGGGCATCGGTGGAGGCTGGAGCCGACTTTGTCAAGACCTCCACGGGGTTTGGTCCTGGTGGGGCCACGGTTGAAGCCGTAAAAATCATGCGTGAGACAGTGGGACAGGACTTTGGTGTCAAGGCCTCCGGGGGCATCAGGACTCTTGACAATCTGCTTGCCATGGTTCAGGCAGGTGCAAACCGTATTGGCGCATCGTCTTCGGTAGCGATAATGGAAGAGGCCAGAGCCCGCTTCGGAGACGCCTGAGAGGGTCTGTGAACGATAAAATGGTCCAGACGGTTGACACACTTTCCCATAGTGCCGACCATTATTTGGAAAAGGGCCTGTCCCCTGCTATAAAAGGAGTGCCATGACCATAACCGGACCTACAGGACCAGGCGGCAATAATTCCATCATAACACCGGAGACGGCTGCATCGGATTCACTCGGTGAGCTGCATTCAGTTGGGAAAGCACAGAGCAATGCCCCGTCTGCAGGGGCTACCGAAGGTAAGGCAGTACAGGAGGCTGCAGAATCCGGTACCTCTCACCGGATGGACCTGGACGAGATCATAGAGCAGGCCTCCCGTCTTTTGCCACCCGAACAAAGAGAAGGTTTTCTTGAACTCGTAAAGGACATGTCTGCAGCGGATCCGTTACTCCGGTCCATGATAAGAAGGCTGGAGGGAGGAGCCAGATGAAACGATTGATATTAGTATTGCTTACCTTACTGACCTATGTGTTGTTGAGCGGCTGTAACAGTATACAGATAACTGGAGACACATCCCTGTTCGTGGGACAGAAGGTACATGTGGTCCTTCGCAATGGAGATGACCTAGTACCCAATGGTCTCAAACTCATAGACGGCCGAAACAGAGGGTATGATACCAGTACCCTCGATGATTATCAGTTCATATCCCCTTCAGAGGAAGTTTTCAGGGTTCCGGCAATAGTTGCTACCGGTGAGGGAGAGCTTCAGGTGTCTCATGCAGGCGGTGGGACTTACAGCGTCTATGTATCCCTTCACCGCGCCATCGCATATGCAGATCAGCAGGGCGCTGTGCATGTCATGGATATGGATGAGCCAACCAGTGAACTGAAGAAGATATCCTTTGGTCAGCAGACTGAAGCCATCGGAACCAGTGATGTCTCCTATGCTTTTCCAATATATTCCACCAATGTCGGGCAGGTGGCTGTAGTATCCATGGAGAGTGGAGAGCCCGAAGCCATTCATGTCAAGGCTCTCAGGCTTACTTCTCAGCAGCAGCTCTTAGTTTATGACGTTGCCCTCAACTGGACTCAGAAACGGGCCTTCGCAGCCACGGATCAGGGACTGGTAAGGCTTATTCCATCAGGAGACAGTCTTACACTGGAAGACTTCGAACTGCACGGTAAAGCCCTACGTGTCTTGGTGGACAACAGGGGTGTGGACAAACTGTACATGGCTTCCCTGATGGTTGAATCAGGAGAAATCGTTCCATATGTACATTATGAAGGAGAAGATGCATGGCAGGCCGTCACTTCCATATCGGGCGGTGAAATAGTTGATGCCGCTCTGTTGTATCCTTCACTTTTTGTTATAGTGAGAACTTCAGATCAGAGATATGTCTATTACTATGATCTGACCGATCACGATTCTCCTCCCGATGACATAACTTCCTATCTCCAGGAAGGGGAGTACTCCTGTGCAGATCCCAGTGCCGTACGGCTGGGAGGAGATGTTCAGAATACATGGTCGGCAATACTCTGTGGTTCCAGAATTTATGTTACCAGGAATTCTACTAACTCATATCTCGATGTCACGAGTGTTGACCTTCCTGAGGTGGGCAATGCCATCGCCAGAGGAGAACGAGACAGGTTGTATGTGCTTTTGGCCAATGGCGAAATTGGTTACATCAACATGTCTTCTGGTGCGCTTGCATATACGAAACTGTCTGATTCTTACATACGTGTAAGTAACATATGGATACAGCATTGATGTAACTTCCTGAAATTATTCAGGAAATTACATCCCTCAGCGTGTCGCCCGCCAGATTGATTCCAAGTACCGAAATTCCAAGGAACAGACCGGGGAAAAATGCGATGTGGGGAGCAGCCAGGAGATAACGAGTTCCCTGCTGTATTAGCAGTCCCCAGGATACGTCGGCCTGGGGTGCCACTCCAAGGAAGGACAGTCCTGCCTCTACCAGAAGATAGACACCAAAGTAAAAAGTGGACTGTACCATGAGAACAGGTGCCACATTGGGAAGCACATGCAGAAGAATGATTCTTGTTTTCGATGCTCCCATGGCTTCAAGGGATGAGATAAAGGGCTGGCGCGCGATTATGGCGGCCTGTCCTCTGGCAAGGCGTGCAAATCCTGCCCAGGATGTAAGGGTGAGAGCCACGATCATATGGATGTAGGACGGGTTCTTGACAAGGGACAGAACGTAAAGATTGAGGAGCAGCCCGGGAAATGAAAAGATGATGTCCACCATACGCATGACGATGGCATCAAACCAGCCTCCCAGGTATCCGGAGGCCGCTCCCAGGGTTCCGCCGATCACTAGACCCAGAAGAACGGTGACAAAGGCCGTCATGAATCCAGGACGGGTGCCTGCTATTACCGCTGCCAGCAGATCCACTCCATTTTCATCTGTTCCGAATGGGTGGGCCATGCTGGGTGGAGACAGAGCATGGGCAAGGTCCATGTAGTTTACTGGTCCGGCAATGTAGGGCCCTGCCACGGCCAGGAAAGTGTGTAGCATGAAAACAGCAAAACCAATCCTGCCGGACAGCGGAATTTTTTTCAGGAAAAATGCCATGAAATCAAGCGGTTATATGGAATAACGTCCTTTTTCGAATCGCCCCAGGGCCTCTTCGAGACGTTCGTCGGTTATGGTAAGGGAGGCCCTGAAGTATCCTTCGCCTTCTGGTCCGAATCCGAAACCGGGGGTTATGAAAACGCCATAACGTTCCAATACAGCCTCAGAAAACTGCTGCGAAGTCATACCTTCGGGTACTCGTCCCCACAGGAAGAAGGAGCCCTCCGGCATTGGAGCCTCGCATCCCATGCGCAGGAGGGCATCACGCAGTCTGGAGATACGACGGCGGTATATTTCACGCTGTTCAGAGCCAAAAGAATCGGCAAGGTGGTCAAGAGCCCATGCCGAGGCTTCCTGAATAGGCTTGAACTGTCCGGAGTCCAGGTTCGTCTTCATGACCCTAAGGGGGGCCAGAAGGTCCGGTGAGCCCAGGACGTATCCAATACGCCAACCAGTGACGTTGAAAAGCTTGGACAGAGAGTGAAACTCCAGCACGCGACCACGGGCTTCCGGGATCTGCATTATTGATGAAGGCGCCTGACTGAAGTAGATTTCCTCGTATGCAGTGTCAGATATTACGATGATGTCGTATTCTGCCGCGAAATCCACCACCTTGCGGTAAAAGTCGTCAGTTGCAGCTACTCCAGTAGGGTTGTTGGGATAATTCACGTACAGAAGGGTTGCCTGGCGAGCCACGTCTTCGGGGATGTCTTCCAAGCGTGGAAGAAAGCCGTTTTCTTCCAAAATGGGCATGGAATGGACCTGCCCTCCGGCAATGAGGGTGGCGGTTCTGGGTATGGGATATGCCAGGGATGGGACTATGTTCAATCCGCCTTCTTCGGTCATGCCGATGAAGGTATTGCCTATGCCTTCCTTGGAGCCGATGAGGCCGATTATTTCGGTTTCAGGATCAAAAGTGAGCCCATACCGTCTGTGTACGTATCTGGCTGCAGCCTTGCGGAACGACAGGGTCCCCTCGTAAGGCGGGTAGTTGTGCATGTCATCCCGCATGACCAGTTCCGAGAGTTTCTCCAGCATCTGTCGGGGAGGAGGAGAGTCTGGGTCTCCCACACCAAGGGAGATGACGTCTACACCGGATGCTCTCACTTCAGAGATCTTTTTGTCTATTTCTGCGAATATGTACTGACTTACGCTTTGTGTACGTGCCATGACTCATGAAGTACGTACTGACGGGCACCTTGTCAATCATATAGTATGCAATACGTTGTCCCAATACTGATTCACTGGGTGCTGCCATGGAAGGGTATATCCGTGCAGAAATTGATCAGTAGATTATTGTTGAAACAATTAATTTGCCAACAAAGAGTATAAGAATGTTGCTTGTTGCTATATGTCGTTTGATTATGTGTTTAGAGGAATATCGTGGAATGATGATAAATGATTGAAATGAATTACAGGACGTGCATGAGCATAGGACCAGCCATGGCTGTGATCTTTGCTATGTCCTCTTTAGAGAGCTTCAGGCCGGTTTTGAAAACTGAGCCAGCACTGGATATCTTGATTTTGTTGATGATATCCTTGAATGCTGCAGCCTGCGGAGCAGAAGCCCCTATCTTGATATAGCTCTGAGCCAGCTCAGCAAGTTTCTTGGCGTTGTCGGCATTTTTAACGTCTATGTTGATGGCGAAGTCCACGCCACTGGAGATATGGAGGTAACCGTCTACGTCGACTTTATCGAGTTTGATACCCATGGCTGCCGTCGTAGGTGGAGCCTTCACGTCAGTAGCCTTGAATATGAGTACCTTGTCAGGAAGTTTGCCGCCAAAGGCTGCCTTCAGATCACCCTTGCCCAGAATCCCTGAACCGAGCTTCACGTGACCTTTGTAGTTCTTGCCGGCGTAGATGATGATATTGCCGTTGGGGAGCAGTGCTACGGTGGCGTCATTGTCGAGGAGAAGGAGCATGTCTCCCTGTTTTTTCATATATTTCTCTTTGTGCTTGGGAGCATTCTTCTCGACGCAGGAGATGAGCTTTTTCCCGTTCAGATCGGTCGATATGATGGCAATGGCTTCAGTTGGGAAGGTGGGAGCGTCCAGCGCCTTGAGATCCGGATTTTCGGAGAAGAAGGCAGCAGCCTTAAACTTGGAGATGAGGGTATTGGCATCTTTTATTCCCATACAGTCAAAGAAGTTTTTGACTGCTTTACCCCTGGCCATCTGTTTATTTAGGTCTTTGATACCATTATCTACGATTTTCTTGAAGTTGCCTTCTTTAAGGAGAGGGGCTTTCAGAGACGACTGAATATTTACATAGCCCATGAGTGCAGGTTTGATCTCAAGTTTGGCTAGTTTCCCCGAGCCTTTTTTGCTACAGGACATCGCGCCTGTGAGAAACAGTGCAGATATTACGATGAGCGAAACTTTCTTGGTGTACATTAAGTGAACCTCCTTGAATGATGATATAGTTGCTGGTTTTCTCAAACCTTTTTGGGCCATGCTAGCGTAAAATCAAGGAGGGTGAAAGAAAAAGTTTGCTGTGCAGTGATATTCATTCCGACATCAGGAAGGCCAGTTCCTGGGCATCCTTCATGAGATCTTGAAGATCTCCGGTATTGCGAACGACTGCGTGGGAGCGCTCTTCCCTCCACTGATCGCTTTGCTGGACGGATATCAGGGTGCGGGCCTTCTCTTCGGTCATGCCGGGTCGTACCTGTATTCGCTTAAGCCGTGTGTCCGCTGGTGCGCTTACGGTCACCACCATGTCTACCAGGCTGTCATGTCCGGATTCCAGGAGGAGAGTGGCCTCGTAAACTATGGGTCCGGGCAGGGTCTGGAGACGCGATTTGACCTGATGTGTGATGAGTGGGTGGATGATCTCCTGCAGGCGCCTACGTGCCTGGCAATCGTTGAATACGATGTCTCCCAGGCGACGTCTGTCCAGATCACCGGAGGCAGTCAGTATGGAAGTGCCGAATTCCTTGACTATCATTGCCAGACCCGGAGTGCCTGGAGCCGATACCTCCCTTGATATGGTGTCTGCATCGAGATGTGTCACGCCGTATCTCGTCATCATTCGGGCCAAAGTGGACTTGCCTGAACCTATTCCCCCTGTTATGCCCATGATTCTGATGTTTTTCCCGAGGTTATGGAAGGAAGGGAGAAATACGATCATGACCCCTGGGGTGGCAGCGTTCAGGAATCACGCTCTTTCAGGAACGGGTCATTTCTTCTGCTCGTCACCCTTGCATTCAGGATTCTCGCTGGGTGAGGGCATGAAGAATGGATCCGGGTCTACGGTGATGGTGATCTTGTCCTTGACTAAGCCTACGCATCCGCAGCCGTCCTGGAAGGGCTGGTTGGAATACTTGGGGCAAAACTTGAAATCGGGATACTGCTCGATTTCTTCGAGTTCCTTGGCATCAAACTGTTTGTGCTGGGCGAAGAGTTTCTCGTTTATGGGGTTGTATGCCCATACGTCCACTATGTAGGTTCCAGGATTCCCAGTGAGGAAGGTCTTGGCTTTTTTGCCTTTTTTCTTGCCCTGGAACTGCTTGAGGGTCTGCTGATCATAGGGCTGCAGGTACACGGTGTAGGTGTAATAAGGATGGTTCAACTGTTTTTGGCCCGTGCACTTCCATTCGGGCTTCGATTCCTTCTTGCCCTTTTCAGGAGGAACGTACTGGCAGCCAGTATTGGCCCAGAAGTGGAAAGTGACGAATCCGGCGAATTTCTCCTTTACCCGGAATTTGACCTTTGCCTTGCATCCTACGCGGTGACGGCGCATCTGTTTGATTTTGATGGCCGGGAACATCTTTGGATCGTCACCCATGTTCTCCATTTTGAATTCTTCGACCGATACCAGCCGAACGGCATTCTTGCTGGGCTTCACGGCTCCCCACTGGGACGGAATGCTTCCTGTGGCATTCATCGCGGCGCGGGTCCAGAACCAGCCCTCACCGATGCCCAGAAGAGGAAGAGAGCACATTATGTGATGTTTGCAGTGTTTTTGGGGCAGACCCTTGGCAAACCAATTGTAGATGCGGGCGGCTTCATTGGATGCAGACTGTATAATTGCCTCGTCATATACATACTTGCCCTTGTATTTCTTGAGGATTACTTGCGGATCGGCATCCGTTATGCCCTGGGCGGCATTTTTGAGATACTTGCAGTCAGGATTGTTGCCGGAGAGATCTTCACAGTGTCCTTTGTAACATTTCAGGCCCTTCGCACATATGGCCTTCTTGTTGCCCAGGCGACAACGGGAGCCTTTTTTGAGGATTTTGGGCTTGCGGCTGCATCCGGATATGGATGAAGCCATGATAAACCCTGTGAAGAGCAGGGAAAACGTCACGAAAACTCTGAAAAATCCTTTCGTCATGGATCACCTCCAGTGACGGGATTCTTACGTTTTTCCTTGAGATACTCAAGAAAAACGATATGGTAACGGGCATCACAGTCAGTATGACCGTTTGTGCGGGTGTCTTCATGATTCAAGACTTGCGATTGCGGTGCTGCTGACTATACTCGACAAGAATTCTTACCACCTCTCATGAGGAGGCCTCAAAGATGGCAAAGGATGGTCGTAAGTCCAAAGCAACCTCCGGGAGCAAAAAAGACAGCAGCAAAGAGGCTCGCCAGGAACAGCCGAAACGCAAAGTACTGCGTATAGGTATCGTTCAGAAGGGAAGAATCATAGACGAAAAAGTGATCCTCAAGCCCAAGACGGTCACCATCGGACGTAGCGCCGGCAATACATTTCTCATCCCGTCTCTCGACCTCCCCAGGGTTTACAAGGTTTTCGAATACAAGAACGGCAAATACCTCCTCAACTTCTCCAAGGGGATGGATGGACGCTTCGCCATAGACGGCAAGGTTTATACCCTGAAGCAGCTCATAGAAAACGGCAAGCATGTCCAGAAAGTGCGGGAACACTACCAGTTTGATCTCTCGGTATGCGATCGCGGTAAACTGGTTGTGGGTTCGCTCACCATACTCTTCCACTTCGTTCCTGAGCCCCGCAAGAGGCCGAAACCGAAGTTGCCCCATTCCATGTGGGGTATATACAGCCTCAAATCCTGGATGGGAGGCGTGTTCACGGCTTCGCTGGTTTTCTTCGTTTTCATATGGGCACCTGCAACCATAGCCGGTCTCAGGTGGATGTACGTGAAGTACGACCTGGCCCACACCACTGGTACGAGCAAGAAGGCTCAGGCATATATCCGCAATCTCGTGAAACACCGGCAGGAGAAGATCGAGAAGAAAAAGAAGGAAGAGAAGAAGAAACTAGAGGGAGTCAAGGTGGACAAGGTCTCTTCCTCGAAAAAAGCCGATAAAAAGAAGGCTGCCCGCAAAAAAGCCCGCAAGCACGACACCAAGAAGGATGGCGGAGGGGACAAAAACAAACCTGCGGTGAAGACAAACAACAAAGACGTCCAGCAGGTTCTCAAGGATAAGAACCTGAAGAAACTCGATTCCCTCAAAGCCCTGGATAAAATCGGGGATATAGATAAGGTCGGGGATGCCAATGCCGTTCCGGACATCCCGGTAGGTGATATCAAGGCTGATGTAAATATGCCCAAAATCGATACGAGTGGAGCCCTCTCGGGTGGTGCTGCAAACGTGGAGATCGGGCCTGTGTCCGCAGGTGGTGCAAAAGTGCTGGCAGTCAATGTTCCTGGCTCTGACTGCAAGGGCCCGAACTGCGTTTCCGCTGCCAGTGCATTCAAGCCCGGTTCTTCGACGGAGGGTAACGTGGATCCATCCGCAGCCATTGTCGTTGGAGGCGGTGGCGTAAGTGGTCCTGGCGGCAAGAAGGGAGGTCGCCGGCGTCCCAAAGTCAAAATTTCGGGTCCCATGATTGCAGACGTGATGGTCCCTGTCGTCAATTTGCCTGATACCAACATCAAGATAAACACAGGTGCCGGAACTCCTTCGGTTCCCATGTTCAATATAGATTCCGGCATGAAAGCGATGAAGCCCATGGTCATGGTGATGACTATCATGTCCAGTGGCAGGGTTCAGGGATCTCTTACTCCGAGCAGTGCTGATCCTGGTGCGAAGAAATACATGTACCGCATAAAACACAGGATCGTCTCCTGCTTCCGTAAGGCTGTGAAATCCGGTGCCATTTCCGGTTCTGGCGGCAGCCTGAGGGTGAGTTACAAGCTTTCTGCAGACGGTTCCCTGTCTCTCGTGAGTTTGGGCGGATCTCTCAAGAACAACGCACTGTTCTCGTCCTGCGTAAGGGGCGCATTCAGAGGCAAGGCCAAACCTGTCAACGGTGCCACATTCAAACCGTATACCCACACGTTCACTATGATTCTCCAGGCCACACATTGATCCCGTCAGTGGGTCATACTGTGTACATGTCACATTCCCGTAGAGATGTTTTGATGCATAAACATATTGCGGCTTGACCGTGAAGGCAGTGGGGAGTATCTATTACACCTCTTAATAGTGGTTGTCTGCGTTTTTACCATATTGAGTCAACAGAACCCAGAGACGGCGGCGCCGGTGTCTGGAAGGAGGTTTCATGTCAAGAGAGGATCAGATAGAACTTGAAGGCGAGGTTACAGAGGTTCTCGCTGGAGGTAAGTTCAGGGTCAAAACTGACAATGGTCTGATGGTTCTTGCCCATCTGTCAGGAAAAATGAGGCGTTACAAGATCAAGGTGGTCCTGGGGGATCGTGTCACAGTGGCGGTGTCTCCCTATGATCCAACTCGTGGGCGAATCATATACCGTGCCCGCTGACATGAAAATTCGTATCTGATGCTGCACAGAGCAAAATAGAGAGGTCGCCCTCGTGTACGGTGGAGGGTAGCTCGTGCCTTCGTCCTGCATCATGGCCAAGCCGGAGTAATCTGTACATGTCTACCACAGGGGAGTTACTGTCACGTGCACGGCAGACTCTTCAGAATGCAGGAATCCCGTCTCCTTACACAGAAGCTCTGATTCTTCTGGAGCATGTCACGGGAAGGGACAGGTCCCGTCTTCTGGCTTTTCCCGAGGAGAGGGTTTCTCCAGACCAAACAGAAGAATTTGTACAGCATCTGATGCGGAGAGCTAGCCGGGAACCCCTGGCGTACATTCTTGGATACCGGGAATTTATGGGGCTCAGACTGAAGGTAGGGCCTGGGGTGCTGGTTCCGCGTCCTGAAACCGAGCTCATGGTTGAACTGTTGGCCTTGGGGCTGTGTCATGGTGGCGTCTCGTTACCCGACGATGTGGATGCTGATGACAGACCGGATATCGTTACTGACGGAACGAATGAGACTGGTTCGGATCGTAGGGAGCTTTGCTCTGGGTATATCCTTCCTCACGGTGCCAGGGTGGTGGATGTCGGTACTGGCAGTGGAGCCATTGCCTTGGCACTGAAGCATCTGAGACCGGATCTATCGGTTATGGGTACGGATGCCAGCAGCAGAGCCCTTTCATGGGCGCAGATCAACCGTGAGAATCTCGGCTTGGATGTAGAGCTCTTCAGGGCTAACCTGCTTCAGACATTACACGGTCCGTTCGATGCCGTGGTTTCCAATCCTCCATACGTTGCGGAGGGTGATCCCGTGGATCCCGAGACACACTGTGAGCCCCAGGAGGCCCTTTATGCAGGTGAGGACGGCCTGGATGTCATACGCACTCTCCTCCCTCAGTCAGCGGCGGTCTTGAGAGCCGGAGGAATTCTCGTCATCGAGATGGATCCACAGCAGTTTCCCGTGGTCACGAGGCTATTTCGGAGACATGAATTCACGGATATCGTATGGATCAGGGATCTGGCAGGCCGTAACCGCATCATTGCAGGTGTGTATTCTCCGAAGTCTGCGTGCTGACCTCGGAAGTGCCGTCTTTACATACATACCTTTTACGCTAGACTCCATAAGGTATCTATGTGCATTGGGAAGACCCTGGTCAAAGGGTATGACATCACGGGGAGGAGGCTTACGTCATGTCGATAAGAACGATGATCCTGGTAATGGCGGTTTTGATGCTGCCATTCATGAACGTCGCATGTGACGATGACGACGACAGTGGCAACAATTCGGACAATAATTCCGTGAACAGCGGCAACAATTCGGGGAATTCCGGTAACAACTCAGGTACCTCAGTGTGCGGCAACGGGACTGTGGACGGAACCGAACAGTGCGACGGTACGAGCTTTAATGGCGTTACGTGCCAGTCCCTCGGTTTTGACGGCGGAGTACTCTTATGTTCGCCCCAGTGTACCCTGGATACTTCGTCCTGCTCCCCAGACGCCACAGGCACTCCCGTATGCGGCAACGGGACTGTGGACGGAACCGAACAATGCGACGGTACGAGCTTTAATGGCGTTACATGCCAGTCCCTCGGTTTTGACGGCGGAACCCTTGTCTGTTCTGCGGACTGCCGGTTGGATACGTCCGAATGTACAAATGAGCCTCCTGGACCGGTTGGCATGGGGACTGCGGTCTACTACACTCCTCAGCCCTTCATTGTGATTCAGCAAAGGGTCAGTGCTCCGGATGGTGGTGAATTCCTTGCCGTCCGCGTAATAGGGTCGCCATATCCGCTTCCTGCACAGGAGTTCGACCATTACACGCCCTATCTCATGAAGATTGGTGCCTCCGGCAGAACCGAATATTCCGCTCTCCTCGACTCAGACGTAGACATCGTCTCCATGGGGGTGGACTCCGCGGGAAATCTCTACGTACTCACGGACAGCTCCACGGTCATGAAATACAGTCCAGATCTTTCGTCGCAGTACTGGATTCACGAAGTACAGGGTCAGGATCTGGACCTTACAAGCATGCAGGTTTCGGGATCAGGCGATGTGTATGCCGTTGGATCCGCTGCAGATGATGCATTCGTGATCAAGCTCGATTCCTCGGGCAATGAGGTATGGAGAGCCGGATGGGGAGCAGCTGGCAGGGATACGGTCACTGCCATCACCCTGGACGGAACGGGTGTATTCGTCGCAGGATTCACCTCTTCCGTGGGAGGTGCAGCAGCCTCCGGCGTCCCATTCGTGTACGTGCTGACAACAGACGGAACCATTCAGTCTGGAGGAAGCTTTGGACAGTACGCAAACGACAGGCCTGCGGCCATCAAGCGCATGGATGACGGCAGTCTGGCAGTCGCCTCCACCATGAACGACGCCATCACGGTTCACATCGTGAGCTCAACCGCAGATCAGATGATTCGCACCGGCGATGCAACGTGTCCACAGTACAGGACCTGTATGGCCGTAGACATGGCAGTGGACGGCGGGAACATATACGTTCTTGGTGAGGCACACTACGATGCCGAGCAACTGAACGGTGGCGTATCCACCCTTCCTTACTCCGAGCTTATGGTGGAGAAATACGCTGCCTCCTCCGGTGACGTCGTGGCTCAGTTCCGGGGCACCAGGGGATCGTATACGGCGGGAGTAAGCATCTCGGCGCTTCCCTCGGGGGACGTGCACGTCGTTCTTACGGCAAAGGACGAGATAATAGACGTGGACGGCGTATATCACATCTGGAACGTCGGTCCCTACAGGGCACTTTTCTCAGGCGGAGACATCGCCTCGGGGCCCGCATACACATCCCTAGGCACCCTGTTCAGGTCCGCAGCGCATGCCAACGACGCAGCCGTATCCCATGACGGACAGATTCATCTGGTTGGGGGTGGATACGGAATTTCCAGGACAACGGGCTATCCCACATACCTTCATGACTTCTTCGACTGCATGGTGACCGCCGAGGCAAAGATAGACCCATCGCAGCAGTCCGTGACACAGGACGCAGTATCCAGGCATACCTCAGTGTACGACAGTGACAATGACTCGGAGATCAAGGGAATCACCGTGAATTCGGGAGGAGACATATTTTACATCCTGGACATGAACAATCCGAGATTCATATGCGGCAGTTCCTACGGTTCTCCCGAGGACGTGGTGGTCGTGGGCTATGATTCCAGCGGAAACAGTGTGCTGTGCTATGATTTCGGTGACATGCACCTGATGGGCAAGGCCCATTCCAGTGACATACAGGCCGTGTCCGACGGGGTGATGGCAGTGGGTCTCATCAAGGGCGATTTTACGGAGGCCTCCAACATGCATAATCCCTCCTCGGCGTATTTTTCCACTTTCATTGCGAAATTCGACTCCAGCAATACGTTACGGTGGGGATACCAGTATAACAGTGTCACAAGGAACACAGAGGGTGTGCTGACGGAATATGCCGTGGAAGCCGTCCGGGTATGTGAATACGTACCAGGACATTACCTCATTGCCGCCAATACCAACTACATGGCCGTATCCAGCGATGCCACCACAGGGACTGACGTCATGCTCATATCCATGAGTGATCCGGCGTCTTTGGACGGTACGGCGATGCTGGGAGACGAGGGTGATGACTATGTGACAGCGATGATCTGCGATGGCACCACCGTTTATCTGGCAGGCCATACCAGCGGCGTCATGGGGGACGGGACACCCATGGCAGGCACGGACGCCTTTCTGGTTCAGACCGATCCCAGCGGAAATACGGCATGGATCAGACGGCTGGGTACGGACGGCGACGATAACATAACTGCAATCACGGTGATGCCTGACGGAGACATACTGGTTGCAGGTACCACTACCGGAGCCTTCCCGGGCTATCTTCATCCCCACTGGGGCGTGACAGACGCATTCATCGCATCATTTGCACCTGACGGTTCCATGCAATGGGTGTATCAAATCTCGAGCTCGGAGGGATTCGTGAAACCAGTGAAATTCGTGCAGGATCAAAATGGCACCATGTGGCTCACAGGTACGGTGCACGGTGCCCTAGAGCACGGAGACATGGCCTGGGGAGAGCAGATGTTTGCAGTGCCACTCAGTTTCTTAAATTAGATATAACTCCATGATTTCATTGCATAATTGAAGATATGCCTGCTTGGGGGAGTTGGGGTTGCCTTGTGGAAGATCACAACTTCCGGCGGGTACCTGCGTGTCCGTCGTACACCAGTTCAGTGGGTTCGCCCTTATACAAGGTCTGAATGCGTATGGGCCTCTTCCACAGTCTGTATAGATTTTGAAGTGTTGCCTCGGCCTTGGGAATCTCGAGATCCACGCCGTAGTGCTGATGACGGAGCAGCAGTTCTCCGCGGTTGCGGTGATTCGCGTCCACCACCTCTATGACAGGGTGTCCCAGATTGGTGAGCTGGAACAAAAGACGCTCCTTGACGTCCTGAAACTCGCGGGATGATATGACGTACGCTTTCTTGGAGCCGGAATAATCGAAGGTGTAGAACATCTTCCTCTCTACGAATTCTGGTGTCAGAAACTCGTCGATGAACGTGATGTCCGTGTAATGACGCCGCACCTCGAAAATCTTCTGCATACCGAGGCCCAGATTCCTGTCCCACTCGGCTTTACGAACCATGTCCTCGCATTCCTCGTATTCCCTGCCGAAACGTCCTTTGTTCCAGCGCTCCTCGATGTCCCTGAATAGCTCCACCCCCATCTTGTAGGGATTGAGATGGCCTGGGGCCTGGAACGTGATCTTCGATGCCGTGTCGGCGTAGGATACTACCTCGGCATCCGTGAGCAGCTTTTCGGTCATCATCTTGGAGTGCCAGTAGGTGGCCCAGCCCTCGTTCATGATCTTGGTCATAGCCTGGGGACTGAAGTAGTAGGCCTCGTCCCGCACCACCTCCAGCACGGTGCGCTCCCATGGGGCCAGGGGCGCGTAACGCAGCAGGAAACCCAGGACGTCGCGGGTGGGGGTCACTGGAAGCCGGTGCCGTTTTTTGCGCTGTTCCTGGATGCGCTTTTTCTGCTCCTCTATATAGTCTGGCGGATTTATGTAGCGATCCATGTAAGAACGGGTCTTTATGCGTGGCACGTCGGCCTCGCCTATGCGCGTGGGGCCCTCGTCCTCCTCGGGGTCAACCGGCGGACGTTTGATGTACGGCGCGTGGATATCGATGAGATTCTCGAGGGACAGGCACGCATCCAGGAATGATTCCACCTCCGTGACCCCGTGCTTCTCCATGAGTCTGCGTACCTTGACGGCATGATCGGCCATGTGGTCTATGGCCCTGCGGTCAGTGGCAGCAAAGGCGAAGTTGTTCCTGAAGAAGTCGTTGTGGGCGTACACGTGTGCCATGACCATCTTTTGGACCACCAGGGAGTTGCCTTCGAGAAGGTACGCGTAGGTGGGGTCGTTGTTGATGACCATCTCGTAGATGCGCGCAAGGCCGTAGCGGTGGCTTTTCATGAGCCGGTCGTATTCCATGCCCCACTTCCAGTGAGGGTAGCGCTGCGGGAAACCACCGTAGGCGGCGACTTCCATCATGCTTTTGTAATCGAGGATCTCGAAGATGGTCTCGAAGAAGTCGAGCCCGTATGATCTGGCCACCTCCTCCACGTGCATCTGCAGTTCTCTGAGATATGCGGGAAGCCGGGCCATCACTGCACCTCCACTGTGTTTTTCGGGGTCTGGAACACGTCTGAAGGGTCTTCGGGGCGGGGACAGAGTAGCGCTCCGGTCATAAAGCCCTCACTTTCCCCTGCCCAGCAGGGTCTTTATGGAGTCCATGATGGCCTCCCTGTCTTCTATCTCCGATAGAACCAGGTTCTCCGTACCTTCTGTCATGGGCTCGAGTACTTGGATGAACTTGCCGCTGCCGTAGGGACTGTGTACCTGGCCGTAACCGAAAAGGTTCACCCTGGGGAGGATCTCGTCCCTGAGCAGATCCTGACACCGCTCGTTGTCGCCCATGGACCAGTTGTCTCCGTCCGAAAACTGAAAGACGTAGATGTTCCAGTCTTCCACCGGGTATTCCGAGCGTATGATTCGTGCCGCGAGCTCGTATGAGGACGAGATTTTCGTGCCTCCGGACTCCTTGGTCCGAAAGAACGTCTCCCTGTCCACCTCCCGCGCCTCGGTGTCGTGGATGATGTAGCGCACCTCCAGCCCCGGATAGTGGTACCTGAGCCACGTGTCTATCCAGAAGGACTCGATACGTACGATGGTTTTCTGCTCTTCACCCATGGAGCCCGACACGTCCATGATATAGAAGATCACGGCGTTGGTCTCCGGGATATAATCCTCCTTCCAGCTGCGGTACCTGAAGTCGTCCCGTATAGGTATGACCCGCGGTTTCTTGGGATTGTACCTGCCCATGATGACCTGGCGCTTGAGTGCTTCGCGGAAGGTTCGCTTGAAATGACGCAGGGACTCGGGACCCACGCGCCGGATTGCCGAGTATTTCGCCTTCGGAGCCAGGATCTGACGTTGTCCCTTGGGTTCTATGCGGGGAAGTCCGAGTTCCTCCCCGAGAAGGCGGGCCAGTTCCTCGAGGGTGAACTCGGCCTCAAGGACGTGCTGGCCGGGCATGTTGCCGGCCTCGCCTTGACCTTCGCCCTCCTCGGGATCTCCGGCCACTGGATCTCCCACGTCACCGGGCCCCTGGGCCACGCCACCCGAGTCCTTGAGCTGGTAGCGGAATCGCGGGATGTCGATGTCGGTGACGGGTATGGAGAAGGAGTCCTTGCCCTTGCGGGTGATCATGTCGCCACGGCTCATGTACTTGCGCAGATTCTTTTTTATTTCTCCGCGCACGATGCGCCTAAAGCGTCCCACGTCGTGCTCTATCTTGCGTGGCATGTCAAAACCTCAATAATATCAATGGGTTACACGTTACTCTTTTGTGTCTCCCCTGGCGAATATCGACGCAACGTACTGAAGCACATCAGTGGCACAGATCTCGCAGTAACCGTAGTTCTTGATGAGGCGTGTCTTGATGACCTCTATTTTTTCCTGCTCCTCGCGGTCCACCACACCGCTCACCAGGCTGGTAAGCTTTATGGCGTCCTTGGAGTCCTCGAAGAGTTTGAGTTCCAGCGCTCTTTGGAGTCGCTCGTTCATGCTGTAGTGGAACTTCTTGCCTTCTAAGGCCAGCGCTCCGATGTAGTTCATGAGTTCGCGGCGGAAGTCGTCCTTGCGCGGTTCGGGGATACCCACCTTCTCCTCTATGGAGCGCATGATCTTCTCGTCTGGCTCCATGTACTCGCCGGTGTACTTGTTTTTGACCTTCTCGCCTTGGGTGTAAGCCTTGACATTGTCGATGTAGTTGGCGCACAGCCTGGCGATGGCCTCCTCGTCGGCCACGATGGCACGCTGGACTTCCTTTTTGACCAGTTCCTCGTATTCCTCACGCACGTATGCCATCAGTTCCCGGTAGCGCTCCCGTTCCTCCTCGCTGGTGATAAGGGAATGGGCCCGAAGACCCTTCTCTAGTTCGCTCATCACCATGAAGGGGTTGATGCAGCCCTCGTCCTCGTCCGAGACCAGCACGTTGGATATCTTGTCCTGGATGTATCGGGGCGATATCCCGTCGAGTCCTTCGCGGCTGGCCTCTTTGCGCAGCTCCTTGACGTTGTCCACGGTGAATCCGGGCACGCTCCTGCCGTCGTACAGTTTCATCTTCTGGACCACCGTGAGATCCTGGCGCTTGGGTTCCTCGAGCCTGGTGAGCACTGCCCACATGGCTGCCACGTCCAGGGTGTGGGGGGCGATATGCTTGCGGATGCGGCGCTGGTCGAAGGTCTTGCGGTAGATCTTGACCTCCTCGGAGACCTTGGTGATGTACGGGATGTCCACCTTGATGGTGCGGTCCCGAAGAGCCTCCATGAACTCGTTTTGCAGCAGTTTGTTGTATTCGGCCTCGTTGGTGTGACCTATGATGACCTCGTCTATGTCGGTCTGGGGGAATTTTTTGGGCTTTATCTTGTGTTCCTGAGTGGCGCCGAGGAGATCGTACAGGAATGCCACGTCCAGTTTGAGGATCTCGATAAACTCGATGATGCCGCGGTTGGCCACGTTGAACTCGCCATCGAAGTTAAATGCCCTGGGATCGGAGTCTGACCCGAACTCGGCTATTTTGCGGTAGTTGATGTCGCCGGTGAGCTCCGTGGAGTCCTGGTTCTTCTCGTCCTTGGGCTGGAAGGTGCCGATGCCGACGCGGTCCTTCTCACTGAATATGAGGCGCCGCACCCGCACGTGGTTGCGTATGACCTTCTCCCAGTCACCGTCGTAGTGTGCCATGAGCTCACGGTATATGAAGCGGCACGCGGGATCGAGTTCGCCCTCGATGTGGAGCGGGTAGGGAAGTGCGTCTTCGGGCACCAGGGATCCTATGACCTCGGCCCGCCACCGTTCGGGAATTAGGTGAACGGGGTCCTCGTGCATGGGGCAGGCGAACACCTCCTCACCGCCGGCTATGTGGGCCAGTTCTGGGGGAAGGATCCAGTCGAAGGTATACATGCGTCCTGCCTCTGTGCGGGTGTACTGTTCGAGACCGCGCTTGAGCAGGCGGACGATGGTAGACTTGGAGCTTCCCACGGGTCCGTGCAGTAGCAGAATGCGCCGCTCGGGTCCGTAACCGTAGGCAGCACCCTTGATGATGTTGACCAATCTCTGTATGGGGATGTCTATACCGAATATGGCGTCGGGGCCGTTGTTCTCCTCGTCGGTGAAGAACATGTAGCGCTTGATTTCCTTCTTCTGGTCCATGTACACGTCCACGCCGCGTTCGAGGATCATGTCATACATGCGCTGGTATGCGGTGCGCAGCACCCTGGGATCCTCCTTTACGATGTTTAGGTAGTCCCCGAAGGTGCCGGTCCAGTTGAGTTCGCGGTATTCCTCGCGGTCGTGAAGAGCCGCGATGTCCGACAGCGTTCCGAAGCGTTTGTCTTCTGCCATTTTTCCCTCCGTGTGGGGCGAAGTGTAGCACGCTGCAGCGCTGCGGGCAAAAATAGTCATCCAGAGTCTCCACTGGCCCCGTTCGGCTGATTTTCGTTCCAGCCCGGCAAGGTAAAGGCACTGGAATACTGGCATACACCAGCTATGAATCTGACGCTGGTTTTTTTCGGAGCAGAGCTTGACATGGAGGGCATGTGGTGTTCTCCTGGATGATGCTGGGCACTGCCCAGATGTCGAGATCTCTGAAATACTGGTCAGCCGGGTTACGTCATGGCGGTGCTGCACCAAATCCACGCACCAGGGGATGGGGGGATACCCCCATGAGGGGTTGCAAAATTAAAAAGTTCAATGATTTTAGCATGTTACAAATTTCACCTTTCCGAAAGACATGGAGGGGGGATTATACCCCATCATGGTTGCAAAAATCGGCCTCCATAGCCCTTGACACTCAAGGGGAAAAATGGGATAGAGTTCAAATGAGTTCCCTGCTTAAAAGGGATTACGACGCGTATCTTTGTACGGCTTCTATCAATTTTTCTGTTACGATCAA
>JALWFW010000242.1:0-5812 GCA_027013865.1 Polyangiaceae bacterium
GTAATGATTACCGATAGTTGTCTTGCCATTCTCCAAGGAACTCCACTTCATATTCCAGAGTTATGCCCGTTTGTTCGGCAACTGTTCTGCGAACCTGCTCCATGAGCTGGCGTATCTCCGATGCCGTGGCCCTGCCGTCATGGACAATGAAATTGGCATGTCCGTCGTGCACCCATGCATGTCCGTTACGGGTCCCCTTTAGTCCGAGTTCATCAATGATTCTACCTGCAGAACGTCCGGTGTGAAGTGGATTTTTGAATACGCATCCACAGGAGGGGTACAGGTGTTCGCCATTACGCTCTCTGTGCTGGCGCTGTTGTTCCATGCGGGCGGCTATCTCTTCGGGCTCATCAGGGGTTAGTGCGAGTTCCACCGCGACGATGGTGTCTTTCCTCTTTTTGAAGGGCGAACTCTTGTAGGCGAAGTCACCGGGGGACAGATCGAGTCTCTGAAGTCGTCCTTCGAGGGTTACCACCATGGCCGATACCATGATCTGACTCATCTCCTGGCCGAATGCACGAGCGTTCATGTAGGCAGCACCTCCAATGGTTCCTGGAAGTCCTCCCAGGAATTCCGCGCCCGACAGTCCTGCCTCTAGGGCTTTGTCCGCCACATCACGAGCTTGTGCCCCTGCAGAACACCGCATGATACTGCCTTTGACGACGCAGGCATCCAGACTGCCAGTGAATAATACCACGGCATCTATGCCCCGGTCCGATATGAGAACATTGCTTCCGCCCCCGATGATTACCGGAGTCACATCGTGATGCCTCAGGATTTGCATGATGTGCTGGACTTCCATGATGGATACCGGAAATAGCGCCATTGCAGCAGGGCCGCCCACTCCGTATGTCGTGTACTGAGCCGTGGGGTGATCCAACATTGGTCTGAAGCCTGCTTCTTCCAGGTCACGAATCAGCATGTGTCTCAGAATCGGATCCATCAGGTCAATTCCTTGTAAAGGCTTAGATAGGCCTTCACTGCGGTGTGTACCATGTTTTTGAGGTCCATGTCGTGCTGGCGTAGACGTTTCATGGCATCATGGTTGCGGTATACGGTCAAAAAGCGCTGCAGCAGGTGTCTGGGGGCATCAGGACCAGGTGTGGTGTGAAAACCGGTTCCAGAGAAGGATACAGGATCGTAATCCACCACCAGATTGTAATGGCGTTCCGAGATCATGAGGGTAGGAGTTCCATAAAGAGCTGCCGTGGAAACTTCCGTAAGTGGCGGTTTTGACGGATTTAACAGCAAGATGGCATCAGAACCGGCCAAAAGGAGCGAACGTGGCACGTCAGTAGGCACTTCGGCGCACTCACTGATAGGGTTCAGAGCATCAGGCAGCCCTTCCGTGAATAGAAACTGAAACCCTGCCACCTTGGCAAGCTTATCCGCATAATCCGTGCCCAACACTGTGATCAGGGGAGGATCGTCTGCCGTACCGAATCCAGCGGCTTTTCTCAGAGCGTCCCTGTTGTGGCGTTTTTCAGTTATAGAATCGCGTCCGTATCTGTGGGGCAGGTTCAAGTCAGTAGCCGGGTCGGCATTATGCAGGTCGAAGGTCCATGGAATATAAGGACTCTCGTGAACGTGTGGACGGACGAGTACGTTCACGTACCGTAAGGCCGTATCGGGCCATGCCTCGTCTCCCCAGTCCGTTGCTGCCACGGGGATATCACTATTCGACTGACACTCCAAGAAAGCCGGATGGTGTATGTGAATGACGTCGTACGCCCTCATCTGTACACTGGACAGACTCAGGGCCAGACTAAACAGCGAGCATGGGGACAGTTTTACGGCGCTACGGTTCTTGGATACGAATATCTGAAGTTGCGCTCTGGTATCCCGTACCGCTCCGGTATACAGATGAGCTCCATCGAATCCGCTGATTTCCTGATATGCAAGGCTCGAAGATACGTCATTCGTGCCTGGTGCAGCTAGCGTGACGTCATGGCCCAGGTTCGCCTGAGCGCCAGCCAGCCATACTATGTGCCCTGGCAGGTACTCAGGTGAAGAGACAGGCTCTGAAGTGAAAACAAGGTGGAGGATGTTCATCTATCACCTCTCGGCGGGAAAGAGCTCCACTTCGATGCGCATCCCGATGCGTTCCTTGAGTTTCTCTGAGAGATGGAGCTGGAACACGGGTGCGAACACTGTCCCCTGGTAGGTGAATACTGCGCCAGATTCGTCATGGGAGAGTGTTTCCAAGGGGTATACGAATGCCCCTGTGGTGCGATCCCACGAGAGATTGAACGCAAAACCGTCCCATCTGGATGACAGTCCAAGGGAACTTACGGCTTTCATGTAGGCTGTATTGTTCGGGTTGCCTTCTCGTCCTTCCGGTGAGGCTCCATTGCGCAGGAGGCGTCTGTTCTCTACGTTGCCTGCCAGCAGTGTGAAGGCAGATTCAGGAACGAAGGCGATGTCGAGTCTGCCACCGTAGGGCAGGGATAGCTCGTAGGTGACCTGAAGGACACGGCGCTCAAGGGAGTAGGTCTTGAGGATTTCCAGGTCTACACCTTTTACCTTTGACCTCCGGCGGAGCGCTACCTTTGCTCCCTGTGCTGATACCACTTCATAGGGGGCGAAAGCGAAGTCACCGATAGGACTGAATTTCCGTCCGGCGAAGGTGGTGAGGCGCTCTGGAGCGGCATCTTCGGGATTCATGACGAGATCCTGAAACGAGAATCGGGGACCGAAGTCATACACGACCCTGCGGGCATCCTCAGTGCTTATCTTCATTGCCATGTCATGAATGGATTTCACCTCTCCGGAATCGCTCGAATGCTCCGGAGTATTCCTGTCGCCGTCTGGCATGAGGTCGTCGTGATACCACTCGTAACGGCGGGTAAGTACATTGGTCACGTTGAAGTAACGGCCCTTTATATCCAGTTCCAGAAGTCCGCCGCCCATGTCCGGTTTTATGACGGCAAAGAGCTCAGGACCGCTCAGAACGACCTCGTCGTTCATGTCGCCATCGAAATCTGTGATGAGTGCCGTATCGCTCACTCCTTCCTCGTAGCGATCCATGTATACGTCAGCTCTGTCCAGGTGTTCGAAGATGGCATGTCTGAGGTGTGGCATGTAGAGGCCGCCGAATATGCCGTGCCAGTATGCGCAGTTGCACTGGGCCTGATACAGGTGATTGCGCGCTCTGTCCAAAAGAGCCATGTCGATGCCCTGGGGACTGGAAGTCAGGGCTTCCAGTCGTGCAGACACATGGGTCATGCGTTTGTGCATCATGTTGCTCTCGTGGTATTTACGGAAGAAACCCTGCCAGATGCCTCCCTGTATGAAGGAGGCTGCAAGCTCCAGCTGGGAGCGTTCCTGGGCCAATTTTTTTGCATCATGAAGAGTTGAATGCAAATTCTTCAATGATTCCAATATGTTAGGCGATTTCTCAAGAAGGGGCTCCAGCCGTTCCAGCACGGATATGAGAAGAAGGGCAGCCTTGCCTATGGAATTGCCCCTGGAGCTTCCGGAGATGAGAGACTCCACGCGTCCGCGAATGAAGGAGAGTGCCCGCCGACCTCCTTTCCTCATGAATGCAAGGTAGGAATCCACCCAGTCGGAAGGCAGATCCTTGACTAGTTCGGTCACCGACAGGGCATAGGACAGATAATCCTCGTTGACGCCTATGAGCTGGGTCACCTTCTTTGCAAACTCTAAGGAATCGCGTAGTGCAGTGTATGTTCTGTGTGAATCCGGAGTAAGTACCCATTCCTCCATCTCTGGATATGATGCCGTGGGAAGATAAACACGTCCTTTGGGTGGCATCATGTCCAATATTTCCGATGGATGGGCACATACGACCTCGTCGGAGCGCTCCGACAGTACCTCTAGGAAGCGCTCCAGCCATTTTTTGTTCCACACCAGATCCTTTGTGCCCGGCCATATACCGAATTTTTCACCATCGTCTCCATATGTGAGAACCACACCATTGCCTCCTTTTTCCTCGGCAAGGCGCACTATCGTGGTGACGGCCTCTCCGGGGCTCTGGAATGGAATGGCGTATCTCAGGGTCTTGCTGATGGGGAATATGGCAAGGGGGGGACCGGAATGTTCGGTCACGTAGTAACCGTCCAGCTCTCCGGTTCGACCGGATCTGTGGAAGTGATTGTCGTCCAGGAGTGTATACTCGTATCCCGCTCCGGTTATGACATTCGTTAGGGATGGCTCCCAGACCCTTTCGGTGAGCCACATGCCGGATGGTTTCGCTCCGTAGCGCTCCGTGAGGCGCTCCTTCATCATGACCAGCTGGCCGTAAGCATCACGTTCGGGTATGCCAGAGAGCATGGGCTCGTAGTAGCCGCCTCCGAGCATCTCCATCTGACCAGAGTTCACCAGTTTGCGTATCTTATTGATGAGTTCTGGCCGGTGTTCCTCGAGCCAGTCGAGGAGCGGTCCGGAAAAGTGGGTAGAGAACTTTATGGAAGGGAAGCGCTCCATGGTCTCCAGGAGCGGCATGTAACAGTCGTCCGAAGCCTGGGCGAAGACATGATCGAAATTGCCCACAGGCTGGTGATTGTGAAATACCAGAAGGAGATATGCCTTGGGTTTGGACATGGTTCAGACTCCTCTTCTCATGTGTGCTGCTCTCAGAGTATTTACGAGAAGCATGGTGACGGTCATGGGGCCCACCCCTCCGGGTACGGGGGTAATCCATGAGGCGCGCCGTGCAGTAGGTTCAAAATCAAGATCTCCGGCCAAGGATCCGTCCTTCAGACGGTGTATGCCGACATCTACGACGACGGCGCCATCTCTGATCCATGAAGGATCCACTAGACCACGCACACCAGAAGCACTCACCAGAATGTCGGCTGATCGTACGTGGGCTGCCAGATCCGGTGTCTTGGAATGACACACGGTAACAGTGGCATGGGCGGCGAGCATCAGTGCAGCCAGGGGACGACCGACTATCCTGGAGCGGCCTATGATGACGGCATGCCTGCCTGCGATACTGATATCATGCCGTTTCAGAATCTCCATGACTCCGGCTGGAGTGCAGGGGACCAGTCCACTGGCGTCGCCAAGGAACACACGACCCTGATTGAGGGGATGAAAGCCATCCACGTCCTTTTCGGGAGGTATTGCGGCCAATACCGCGTCCTCGTCCATGTGTGATGGCAGGGGAAGCTGAACCAATATACCGTCGACTTCAGGATCTGCAGCCAGTCTCTTCACAGCCTCGAGAACTTCATCTTGGCTCACGTCTCCGGACATGCGTACGTTCCTGGTCCGTATACCCACCTTGGCCGCGGCCTTCTCTTTGTTGCGCACGTACACCCTAGAGGCTGGATCGTCACCCACCAGGACCACCGCCAGGACTGGTGTGAAATCCAGGGCGGAAATCTGCTCGGAGAGTTCCTGGCGTATTCGTGCGGCTGTTTTCCTGCCATCCAGGATTCTGTATTCAGGCATTGGTTCCTCCAGGAAGATGGTGTGAGTTGTTCTTCGATTGGATTCGCGGATGTTACTCCTCTTCTTCCATGCCGATGCCCACTAACTCCAAGAGTCTCTGGAGTTGTTCCTCGTCATAGAAGTCGATGCTTATGGTACCGCCGCCCCGCTTGCGAGGTTTGAGGCGAACCTTGGTCCCAAGACGTTCCTGCAGTCGCTTTTGTACTGACGGGAAGTATGCAGGGGGTTGTGGCCTGGTCTTGGACAGTCCTTCTTCTTTGGCCTGGGCGGCCTTGCGGGCGAGACGTTCGACCTCCCGCACAGAAAGGGAGCGCTCCACTGCCATTTGGGCTATTTTTAGCATATCCTCTTCCGATGGAGCCATGAGAAGAGCGCGGCCATGTCCCTCTGTGAG
>JALWFW010000242.1:5822-9276 GCA_027013865.1 Polyangiaceae bacterium
CTCTGTGATTGCGCCTTCTCCGATGAATTGCCTTATGGGCTCGGGAAGGCCCAGAAGCCTCAGTTTGTTGGTTATGGCAGAGCGTGATCGGCCTACTTTTCGGGCCAGATCCTCGTGTGTGTATCCTGCCACCTTGAGGAGATACTGGTAGGCCTCGGCCTCTTCCATGGGATCCAGGTCCTCACGTTGGATATTCTCCACCAGCGCTTTCTCATATGCTGTTATCTCATCTGATTCCTGAATGATTACAGGTACTTGCGTAAGCCCTGCGCGTCGTGAGGCCCTGAGCCGTCTTTCACCTGCTATCAAGAGGAACTTATTTTCCTTTGCAGGATCCGGATGCCTACGTACCGTCAGTGGATTGATGAGTCCGTGCTGTTTGATGGACTCTGCCAGGATTTCTATGGATTCGTCGTCTATCTTTTTCCGTGGCTGGTCGGGGTTGGCCTCGATGAGTCCCACGGACACGAGTTCTATCCTGAATCCCGGTAGCTGCGGACCCGACAGAACCGGAGCGCTCGGAATCTGGGCATCGGATGCGCTGGCCTTGTGATGTTTGAGCATGTCCTTGAGCCCCCGTCCGATAGCCCCCGATCTTTTTGAATTTCCTGACTTCTTCGTGCCTGTGTTCTTTTTGTTGCCTGTTGCCATCTCATGCTCCCTTGTCCTGGCGTCTTAGGAATTCCTCGGCCAGATCCAGGTATGCCCTGGCACCCTTGGACTCAATGGCGTAAAGGATGATTGGCTTGCCGTAGGATGGACTCTCTCCCAGCCGGACGTTGCGGGGGATGGTGGTTTCATATACGAGTTGACCGAAGTATTCCCGTACTTCGTTGGAGACTTCACGACTCAGATTGGTGCGATCATCCACCATGCACAGGAGCACGCCCTCGATGGTCAGGGATGGATTGAGGCCTTCGGTGCGGATGAGTTCCACGGTGTTCATGAACTGCCCTAGTCCCTCCATGGCGAAGTACTCGGCCTGCATGGGGATGAGTACGGAGTCGGCGGCCATGAGGGCGTTCAGCGTGAGGAGTCCCAGGGAGGGCGGAGTGTCTATGAATATGTAGTCGAAATGGTCACGCATGCCTGCAAGTTTCTGAGCCAGGAGGCCGGCTCTTTGGGCCGACGGCAGACCCTCCACCAGCTCTACTTCCAGGGCTGCGAGGTCGGAAGAAGAGGGAAGCAGTGTCAGTGATGGGATGGCCGTCTGACGCAGCGCCTGCTTCATGTCCGTGTGTCCTGTCAGAACTCTGTAGATGTCGGGTTCCCCCTCTCCCACGTAGACTCCCAGACCAGAGGAGGCATTAGCCTGCGGATCGAGATCCACCAGCAGTACCTTCAGGTCGGCTGCTGCCAGTGCTGCTGCCAGGTTTATCGAAGTGGTGGTCTTTCCTACTCCACCTTTTTGGTTGGATATACTTACTATCTTGCTCATCTCACCTCACCCTACGATGGGAACGGATTGAAATCAGTATAACCTACTGAAATCACTGAATTATTTTTGAAGTTTCCATTCCCTTCGGATGCTCCACCGGGAGCCAGTGAACAGTACTTGAAAAATGTCCGCATTTCAAGGATGGCTACGCACATGGCACAGGATAAAAGTGCTGTTCTGTGTCCATGGCTCCATGATGGGTTGAAGCATGGCCGTATGGTGCTATTGTCGCTCCATGCAGAAAATAAAGGTCATATCCTTACTGTTCGTATCGATGTTTCTGCTGTGCGCAGGGTGTGATAACGGAGATTCTTCCTCTGAAGCGGAACCCGAATGGGGAAGCATGACCCTGTCCGACGTACTTCCTTCCACTGTGCTTCCTTCTACGGTACTGGTGTTCGAGGGCGGCATCTTCCCTGACAACTCCTTTGGCACTCTGGTCATACGTCTGTCGGGCATGGTGAGCGGCAGGGATGTTGATGTCGTGCTTCCGGCGCAGTGGAAGGATCCCACCCGCGTCTCCGCCAGGATGACCCCTTCAGTCTATGCCGAGATGACCGGATCACTGACAGAGGAAGGGGTTTTCAGTGGAACGGTGGTCCTGGAGGCAGTATCTGCGCATTCCGGACAGACCTATCGCTCCGAACCCATCGACACGGTTCTTTCGCTGGCACCTGCGGTGACCCCGTCGGTGCAGGCGCTTGGGGGGCTTGTGGTGCATTATGAAGAGCAATTTCCCCTGTCAGCCGCTGGTCTCCTTCTGGGTGGAGACGAGGGCGTGAGCACTGCGTATTTTACAGGTTGTTTCAGGCCCGAGGACTCGTCTCAGTGTAATCAGGCGGACTTTTCTGTTCCTGTGATAGATGTCGAGCCTGCCACCAGGGATGGAGGTCGCATCAAGATTCCCGTGGATATATTCGGTCCTTTGCCAGGCACATGGACAGGTTCCGTGCATCTGGCCAATGAGTTACCAGATGGTTCGGTACGGAATTCCGACGAGGTATCCGCAGACATAACACTTCTTGGCCCTGAGGTGTATTCTATCGATACCGATTCAGTGTCGTATACGTACTGCATATCCATAAGTGGTGCCGGGCTTGCCCCGCAGTCCGACACATGCGGCACCACAGTGACCTTTACGGGTACGTTCACTCCCATGGACGGTGCCTCACCGCTGTCCATCAGCGACGAGGTCATGGTTCCAGTGTCTGACGGAACCTCGCTTCACATAGTCTATGAGGAAGGCTTCGGCCTGGGCAAATATCTGGACGTCCGCAAATCCTACGGTTCACTGGATGGTACGTTCGGAGTGAGGGTGTGCTGTAGGGGACAGTGTGCGGATGCCGGGAGCGTCACGGGCAGTGTACTCATAGAACCTCTGGTGCAGGTGGTCTACATAGACTTCCGGGCATCTTACGTATCGTCACTGTCCTATTTCGGACTAGGTTCAGCGGATTCGTTCCTGCGAGAACGTATTCGGGGTGTCGTTAACCGGGTTTACGAGGGCATAAACGTGCGGGTAGTGGAAAAGCGCCCCTCTGGATGCGGGGAGTATACCACTGTCGAGGTTCACGGATATGATCCCAACGGTCTGGGTCTGTTGGGGTATGACAATACGGTTGGCAAGGATGTGGGCAATATGAGGCTTTACGACGTCATAGGAGGGGTGAATGCACAGACCCAGGATGACGGGTATCCGGGCTATGGCGGTGTGTTTTTGGAGTCGTTCCTCGGGTTCTCCGAGCATCCACCCACTGGTATAAGGAAGAACGACCTGGCCACTGAAGTGTTCGACCAGATTTTCGATCCTCTGCGCCCTGACAGGGGTGGTACACCTGCTTCGATGGAGGAACTTCTGTCCATGCCGGATATTACTTCCGCAGACTGCCCCGCAAAGGACCGTGCCCATCAGGTGGCCTGTGCGGTTTATGTACTCAGTGAGCTGGTTGGGGGCACCATCGCCCACGAGCTGGGTCACTCATTTGGTCTGGCCGAGCCAGGAAGTGACATATATTT
>JALWFW010000243.1 GCA_027013865.1 Polyangiaceae bacterium
CCACACCGTACTGGATCCAAAAACTGGGATCCTTGCGGCGTTTGCGTTTCATTCGGCGCAGGCGCATGAAGGCTTCCTCGTAATGACCTAGCTCCATGAGCTGGGCTGGAGAAGGAGGTTTCTTCCGGTTTTTGCGGCTGCCTGCGCGCCGTCTGGATGAGGATTGGTCGGCTGGGCTGGCACCAGAAGAGTTTTTGGATGAAGAACTATCCTTGTTCCTGCTGCATGCCGGCAACCAAGGCAGTCCGGTCGACATAAAAATTATCATCAAGAAATAATTGAATGATTTCAATATGTTATGATTGCTTTTCATGGCTTTGGAGGTGCAGGTCATCCATAGAAGCGTTCCAGCAGGAGACGATATTTTTCCCTCTGAACCTGGGACAGGCGCCCTAGATCCGTCATGACAGCACCATCGAGGGCATGGTTGCATACATCGCACGAGACAGTGTCGATGGTGCGGGCCACGGCTTGCACGACCTTCTTGGCATTGGCCGAATTGCGGTTGAGGACCTCGATGACCTGTTCCACACTTACGTCGTCTTCTGACTCGTGCCAGCAGTCGTAGTCGGTGGCAAGGGCCAGGGTGACGAAGTGGAGCTCGGCCTCACGGGCCAGTCGGGCTTCAGTGGCATTGGTCATGCCGATGACGTCCACTCCCAACATCCTGTACCACCGGGATTCGGCGCGTGTGGAGAACTGCGGTCCTTCTATGTTTACGTAGGTGCCGTGCCTGTGGACCGTGATGCCCAGTTTTTCTGTTTCGCGTGCCACCAGCGAATGCATGGAGGCGCACACCGGGTCGGCATAGACTACGTGTACTGCAAGATCGTCGTAGAACGTGGTATCGCGTCTGCGGGTCATATCGATAAACTGATCAACCACCACGAAGTCACCAGGGCGTATTTCCTCCTTCATGGAGCCCACTGCACTCACTGCGAGGACGTGGGTGACCCCAAGGGATTTCAATGCCCATATGTTGGCTCTGTAGTTGACCTTGTGTGGTGGGATGATGTGTCCGTCACCGTGACGTGGTAGAAAAACGATTTCCCGGCCTTCCAATCGTCCGGTGCGTAGTGGTGCCGATGGCATACCAAATGGGGTGGATATGTGATGTTCGCCGGTATGCTCCATGTTTTCGATGTCGTATATTCCACTTCCGCCGATGATTCCCAGTTTCATATCACGGTCTCCTTGGTGATGTGTGTCAGGCAGCCTCGGATGTGGTCTCCTGAGGGTTGTCGTCATCATCAGGACTGTCCTTCTTGGAGGAGCTCCTTCTGAGAAGTTCCTCGTTTATCTTACGTTTGGTATAGCGTCTGTCCAGGATCCCGGCAAACCGCCCTTCGGCGTCCATCACCGGGAACTGATGAAGGTCCAGCTGTTCCAAAAGGGCTAGGGCGTCCTTTAGACTGGTATCCACGGTAATGGTCTCGTCCAGAGGGCGCATTGCATCCTGGGCTAGGAGCCACGGCCACAGGGACTGGGAGAAGAGTACATCCTTGAGATCCTCGAGTGAGAGGATTCCCTGAAGTTTGCCGTTGGAATCCACCACAGGGCATATGGAAAGATCGGATTCCGAGAGTTTTTTGAGTACCACCTGCAGATTGTCCGACATGGAGATGGCGCCTTCGGCCTTCTTCAGGACGTCTCTGATACTCATGGAGGCCAAAACGTCCTCTTCCGTGATGTTCCTGCCTATCTCGCCGGCAAGGTAGACCGCCAGCTTGGTGAGGGGTGGTCCTGCGAGCTGCACGATGAGGGTAGTGGTGGTAACGCCGAAGATTACGGCATCACCCAGGGACATCCCACCGTGAAGATGGATGTTGGCCAGGTGCTGACTCGCCATGATGGAAAGACCCACGGCCACTCCACCCTGGGCTCCGAGTCCCAGACCGCCGTATTTTACCACCTCGGGAGCGGCTCCAGTGAGTTTGGCGCCTAGGGTCATACCGATATACTTGCCGAAGGAGCGGAAGACGACATACAGCCCGACGATGAGCCACAGCCAGGTCGGAAGGGCATGTACGGTCAAACGAGCGCCTACCAGCACGAAGAAAACGATGTATATGGGCAGGGATACACCCTGTACGAGGGAGAAGAGTTCTTTCGAACGCCGCGGAGCTATGTTGACGAGCACGATTCCCATGACCATTGAGGACAGGATGATGTCCAGATCAAGGGCACTGGCGATTCCGATGACCAGCAGAAGCATCCCAACGGCCAGGGTCAGTTTCTGCTCCCTCGAGGAGTAGATACGCAGTATCTGATTGAGTACCAGGGCAGATACACCACCTAGGGCCAGGGCTCCTCCCAGTTCTCCGAAGGTCTTGAGGAGTTCAGTACTTATGCTGCCGCCAGCACCTGTCAGTATGGAGGCCGTGCCGGTTCCAAGGGCATACAGAGTCATGGCCAGGGCATCGTCTAGCGCAACTATGGCGATGAGGGCGGTGGTGAGCTCACCCTTCGAGCGCGTCTCCCACAGCACCTGGATCGTGGATGCCGGATCCGTGGCCGAGGCAATGGCTCCGAACACTACACCGCTTGCGGCTGCGAAGGTGAGATTGCCGAGTACGTAGTACACAACGGCCCCGGAAGCCACTCCCACCAGAATGAAGGCTAGAACGCCCTCACCTATGAGCATGCCGAAGAATTGTTTGCCGTATTTACGGAAGGTTTCCCCCTTAAGTTCACCTCCCACTAGAAAACCGATGAGGCCCAGGGCAAAGTAGTTGAAGGACCTGAGCCCCTGGACGTCGGACATCCTGATGATGCCGAATCCGGTTTCACCCAGGAGCAGTCCTAGGAGGATATATCCCACCACCTGGGGTATTTTCATTTTTTGGAACAGGGTCGCACCCAGGATGCCGCCGAAGATTCCTGTTCCGAGGATAACC
>JALWFW010000244.1 GCA_027013865.1 Polyangiaceae bacterium
TCATGGGTGGCACACGATATCATAAAACGCTATTCTCCCCAGTGTGAAGCGAATCGGAAGCACAATGAGAGGATTGTTCGCCAGACTCAACCTGCTGTACGGACTCCTGCCCGGACTGCTCCTTACTGCCTGGTCCTGCTCAGTCGACATACGGGAGGGCCAATTTCTGTGCGATCCTATGGAATCCGACCCTTGCCCATCGGGCTGGGTATGCCTTAAACGGGGCATGGATTCTCGTTACCGATGCTACTCTTCCGGCACGGTGTACTGCGGAAATGGCAACATAGATCCGGGTGAACAGTGCGATCCCGGTGATCCCGAGAAAAACATTCCGGCCGTGATTCCCGAAGTTCGCCTTCCAACCTCCGGAGCCTTCCCCATATGCACGCCTTTCTGCAAAATTACCATATCCCGATGCGGTAATGGGTTGGTGGAATCCAACCACATGGACGGCACTGCCCTTCTAGGGGAGGAATGCGACGACGGCAACCGTATCGACGGAGACGGTTGTTCTTCAGTTTGTACCGTGGAGCCTGGTTACTGTGATGCCAGCGAAATCGCCTCCTTCGGCTACGAACGCTGCCAGGGCTGGTGTGGCGATGGCATCCGGAACGGTCCCGAAGTTTGCGACGGTTCGGATTCCGGAGGTATGTCATGTACCTACTTTGGCTTTCATGGCGGAGTACTACGCTGCAGAGACGATTGCTCCGGGTTCGATCCCTCAGGCTGTACCGGCTGGTGTGGCGATGGCATCCGGAACGGTCCCGAAGTTTGCGACGGCCCTGATGCTCCCGGAACATGTACTTCCATATATGATGCCGTGGCAGGCCCCCTTCACTGTACTACCGAGTGCATACCCAGCGATGTGACTTGCCGCTTTGGCTGGAAAGAGATCTCTCCTACAGATGCTCTTGGAGACGCCCCTGACCTCAAAGACACCGTTTTCTCTCCAGCCGGTTACTATGCCGTAACCAGCGACAGGCGAATCCTCAGATACGACGGTTCCTGGTCTGTATGGCAACTCGTGGACAACGTCTCTCTCACCTCTATCACCTTCTATAATAATTCAATAATTACCGCAGGTTATAACAACTCATCCCTTGCGGTACTGTACACGTTCGATGGCACGTCATGGAACCCCTTCCCTGTTCCCGAAGGGGCTGGAATACCCGTGCATATCCGCGCCTATGACCGTCTGTATCTGGTCACGGCCGATACCCTCTACGCGTGGAACGGTTCATCCTGGAACACCGTCGTAACTGCCTCTACTGTAGGAAATCACATCACCTTTACCGATATGATGTACTATCCGCCGCTAGGGGGCATCGTTCTGGGCACCAATTCGGGAGTCTACGTGAACGATGGCACAGGCTGGACGAACCTCGGAGTCGGTGAGAGCTCTGTCAATGCCATGCATGCCCTAGATGACATGGCTTTCGTAACACTGTACAAACAGGTCCTAGTATGGCAGGGCAGCGATCTGGTATCCTCCGCCACTCTTCCTACCGCAGGTAGGCTGGATTCCATATGCGGTTGGCCTTCCGGCAATCTCCTGGCACCGTCTACCGAAGAAAACAAGATCATGTATCACATGGACTCCTCTTGGCTTTGGGCACCTATTCCCGGTGGTGGCCATCCTCGCAGCGTGGCATGCGACGGCGGATTCGAGGCAATGTCCGTGGGAGATTCAGGTTATGCCTGGCTCTTCCGGGGTTCCATGATGGTGTCCGAGTTACCTCCATGGGCCTACTCTCTCATATCGGAAGATGCATGGTTCGACCCCAGAGACGGTATCACCTTCCTTCTAGCGGCCAACGAGGACTACGGTTCGTTGTCGCGCCTTTACCTATGCCGGGATGCAGCATGTGAAACCGTGGCTCTCAACGGTATATGTACTTCTGTATACGGTCTTTCAGGCGGGAGGTTCGTAGCTGGATGCGCAGATGGAAAGGTACGGCTCAGACTGGGAGATCTGTCGTCCGTGACCACTATGCAGACCCCTGGATTCGAAAATGTCACAGCAGTGTATTCACCTGACGGAAACTCCATTCTTGCCGGCACAGACTCCGGACAGTTTTACTACTTCGACGGCATGACATGGCATGACGTGACCCCATCGTCATGGAGTCATCCGGTCAACGAGATACGTGGCCGTGGATCCATGGTCCTGGCGGTATCCCAAAGTCACGTCCTGCAGTGGGACGGCTCATCATGGCATGACTCCATGAACGTGCCCGGTGTAAACTTCCAGGCAGTATGCGTTTCCTCTTCAGGCGAGGCTTTCGTAGGCGGAACTGCTGGAACCGTCTACCGTTACGACGGCACCACCTGGACCAAGCTGGACACCCCCTTCACCAGCACCGTACGCGACATCAAACCCTACGGCGATGGGATACTGGTAGCAGGAGAAAATGGACTCGCTGCCACTTTCCAGGGAACCTCCTGGGGAAGTGTCGTCACCCCACCCGACTTCGATGCCCGCTTGGCCGTACAGGTCACGAAAACGCGCTGGTGGTTGACCGACAGCAGTGATACCCGTCTCGAGGTACTCTTCGGCCCTGATTCATGGGGCAATACACCACAGCCAGCGTACTGCGGCTCCACGGTCACCGGCGCTCTGGATGCGACTGGCACTGCTGATTCCTGGTGTAATGCCTCAGGACTGGACGCTGGCGAAAAATCCTATACCCTGGATGTCCCTATTTCGGGTAAGATACAAATTTCCTTACAGTATCAAGGAAATCATGCCGGATTATTCGTGCTGGACGAAAACGGTCACTGTCTGGCAGAAGCCTCAGGAGCCGGTCCCCAGTACCTGTCTTTAATGACTCAGCGAAAAACGCGCCTCACCATCACAGTAGACGGAGACACACCGGCAGGATTCACCCTTTCGTTGACGTGCTCACCATGGAGTAGCCTCTTCGAAAAACGGAATACCCCTGAATAGACGTAGATACAGATATACAGAATGAAATAATCGGAATCGATGATAGGGGGGACGTGGAAACCGTCAGGCCTTCACGATGCAGTCCGGTACGGGACATACATCCTGGCACTGCGGGGTATCATAATAGCCCTCGCATTCCACACACACATCGGGATCGATCTCATAAAACTCATCGCCGGGAGCTATGGCCTCGGTGGGGCATACGGGTTCACAGGCACCACAGTTGATGCAGGTATCAAGAATCTTAAGAGCCATGATGACACTCCTTTCTGCCCGTATTCGCGGGCAACCGTTTTGGATTCTCCGGCGTTCTATCATAGGGAAGGGGAGTAATGTCAAGGGAAATCAGGGCATTTGTCAGTTCTATTTTTCAAACCAAGAGGGATTGTAAGTTATTTCGACTCACTGTCTCCGTTTTTATCCGTTCGACTGCTCTGGCGATATCCGCAAATAGTGGAAACTCCTCCTATGGTATTTTCATCGCTCTTACAGATTCCAGTCTGGAGTCTGTGTCGAAAAAAGGCCTTTTTACTATATCACTACGCCCTGCTTTACTCCGTGCATCATGTTGACAATCAATGGCTTCTGACCTAAACCCCTGTAGAGGATCCAGACTGTGAGGCATCCAGGATGTATGAAACAGAGAACTGCAAAATAAAAGATATCGGACTTGCTGACTGGGGACGCAAGGAGATCACCATAGCCGAGAAAGAGATGCCCGGCCTCATGGCTCTCCGCGAGAAGTACAGGGCTGAAAAGCCGCTGAAAGGTGCCAGGATAGCGGGCTCACTTCATATGACCATTCAGACCGCTGTACTCATCGAGACACTCATAGAGCTCGGAGCAGAAGTACGCTGGTCTAGCTGCAACATCTTCTCCACACAGGATCACGCTGCTGCCGCCATGGTAGCACGGGGAATTCCGGTATTTGCCTGGCGCGGCGAAACGGAAGAGGAATACTGGTGGGCCATCTCAAAGACCCTGAACTGGCCTGACGGGAAGGGGCCCAACATGCTGATAGACGACGGTGGCGACCTTACCTTGTGGGTGCATGAGAAGCGTCCGGAGCTCATCAGCGGAATAAAAGGGCTCAGCGAAGAGACCACCACTGGAGTACAGCGTCTCTACCAGATGCACGAACGTGGCGAGTTGCGCATCCCCGCTATGAACGTCAACGATTCCGTCACTAAAAGCAAATTCGACAACATCTACGGATGTCGTGAATCTCTCCTCGATGGCATCAAGAAGGCCGTCGACATGATGATCGGCGGGAAAATCGCCGTAGTATGCGGATACGGAGAAGTAGGTAAAGGCTCGGCCCAGGCACTCAGAGGCCAGGGTGCACGTGTGCTCGTAACCGAGATAGACCCAATCTGCGCACTTCAGGCTATCATGGACGGCTACGAGGTGGTCACCATGGAGGAAGCCGCCCCTGTCGCAGACATATTCGTCACTGCCACAGGCAACCGTGACATCATCACCGTCGAACACATGGAAAAGATGAAAGACAACGCCATACTCATGAACATAGGCCACTTCGATCATGAGATAGATATGGCGGGCATCGAGAACTACCCGGGCATCGAGGAGTACAATGTCAAACCAGGTGTCGACGTATTCCGCTTCCCGGATGGCCATGAGATCATCATACTTGCTCGCGGCCGCCTCGTGAATCTGGGCATCGGATCGGGCCATCCCTCTTTCGTGATGAGCGCGTCTTTCACCAACCAGGTGCTGGCCCAGATCGAACTCTTCAGCAATGACTATGAAGTCGGCGTATACATGCTGCCCAAGAAACTCGACGAAGAGGTTGCACGCCTCCATCTCGACCGACTGGGTGGCAAACTCACAAAACTGACTCCCATCCAGGCTGAATACATCGGGGTTCCCGTGGAAGGCCCTTATAAGCCTGATTGGTACAGGTACTGAAAATGGCAAAAGTGCTTCCCGTGGTCATCTATCCCGACCCTCTTCTCAGAGAGAGATCCGCAGAGATTGAAGACATCGACGACGATCTGCGTTCCTTCGTGGAGGATATGGCCGTAACCATGTATGCCACTGACGGACTTGGTCTGGCAGCTGTGCAGGTAGGCGTCACGAAAAGAATCTTCATCATCGAACCTCAGGCTGCTGGTGGAACCAAGGAAGATCCGGTTCTGGTCTTCATCAACCCGGAAATCATCCGCAGCGAAGGCCAGGACAGGGCAGAAGAAGGCTGCCTGTCCCTACCCGGCGTATTCGTGTCTGTTCCCCGCGCAGAGAAAGTCACGATTCGAGCGACGGATCTGGATGGCAATACTTTTGAGATGGAAGCCGACGGCATTCTGGCAAAGGCCTTCCAGCATGAGCTGGATCATCTGGATGGTAAACTCATCATCGACTATGTAGGTCCTGTCAAAAGAAAACTGGCCCTGCGTCATCTCGACCCGCACAAATACGACGATCTATAGGCACCGTGCGTAACCCCCTTAAATTACTAAACTATTTCAAAAACGCCCTGTTTGTGGCCGTACTTTTTATACTCCTCCCAATGTTTGTGGGAGGGCTGTTTTCAGGATGTGAGGGATGTGCTCAACGCCGTCCTACTCCTCACCAGAAAGCCATGCAGCGTCGCAGAGCGCTTAAAAAGGCCCACCTTACTGCCAAACCAGTCGACAAAAAATCCAAGAAGCGGGCAGTTCGACTGATTCACGACACTGAACTCACCGTTCAGATCCCGTACATGCCCCTGCACCTCAATCCGTATCTGAAAATCAGCGAGTGGGGCTACAAAATAGCCATGGGCAATATATTCGAAAGCCTCGTGCAGTACGACCTAGCTACTTCGCGGATTACCCCACTGCTAGCCGAATCTTGGGATGTGGATGGCTCGGGCAAAGTATACAGATTTACCCTCAGACGGGGTATGCGCTGGCAGGACGGACGCCCCATAACCGTGGAGGACGTACGCTTCTCTTTCATGCTGCTCCAGGCTCCAAGAATCAAACGAGGTCCCTTCCTCCAGGATATCATGTACGATCTGATGCGTGTGGACATCGTTGGTCCCAGATCCGTACGCGTCGTACTGCGCAACCCCAACATCTTCTTCCTGGAGCGCGTCTCCGAACTACCAATCATGCCCGCCCACCTTTATGCCCGGGCCATGAAATCACGATCCAGGTTATCGAGAAAGCCCATTGGAAGCGGCCCCTTCAGATTTCTCGAGTACAAGAACGATCGTGAAATCGTACTCATACGCAATGACTTTTACTGGGGCTCGGCACCTCAACTGACACGCATAACATTCAGGGTTTACGACGACGATGCCCGCGCGCTCGTGGCAGTGAGAAGGCGCGAACTCGACATAATGCCCGACGTGCCCGCATCCTATTATCCGGATCAGTTCACCCAGTCCATTCTGGACGATTACCGTATACTTATCCTGGCCTCCCCGGACTTTGGTTACCTTCTGTGGAATACCAAGGATCCGGTCTTGGGAGACTTCAGAGTCAGACGCGCGCTGACCATGCTGATAAACCGTAAAAAGATCATTCAGCGCATATTTCACGGCTTGGCCGAAATTCCCAAAGGGCCTTTCTTTCCTGATGGGGGGTGGGGCGATCCCAACCTCAAACCCTGGCCCTATGACCCGGTGCAGGCACGCAAACTCCTTACAGACATGGGCTGGGTCGATTCAGATGGTAACGGTATCCGTGACAAGGGAAAGCGCGAACTCAAACTGGTTATCCTTTATCCGGTGGACTCCAGAATAGGCAAACGCATACTGGGAATAGTCAAGGACGAATTCATCCAGTCAGGCATATCGGTCATACTACTTCCAACTGCCTGGAACATGCTCAAATCCATGTTGCGCAAGGGCCGTTTTTCGGGCGCCTTCCTGGCCTGGCGCGGCAGGGTTCATGAAGATTTCTCCCAGCTGTTCCACTCGACTGGGCGATACAACTTTGGAGTAATCTCCAACATATTCCTGGACAAAACTCTTACACACCTGAGAAAGGGAATGGGGCGACCAGCCGACTTTACCGCGAAAATCGAACGTATTCTTCATGCCTATGTTCCGGTTACATTCCTGTACAGACCCAAGAAATTGGTACTCTTCCACCGAAGACTGGGAAAGGTACACGTGACCCCTCTGGGTATCGACTACAAAAACATCACCGTAAACCGTAACTACTGGCTCCAGAAACTAACCAAAACACAGAAGTCTGCCAGCAATAACAAAAGGCCTTCGCCACCTATGGCACCCAAATCTCCAAAGAAGTAGACTATCTGAATATTCATAAATTACTCAATAATATCAACATAGTATCAACGTATCACTTTATTTTCTACGTCGTATGTTAATTACTCATAAGAACTTTTCCTGAATAATATTTCCCGAATTCCGTAAAGAAAGACTAAGGAGATGAAAGGAGATGAAACGCGGCATTCTTCTGATAGATTTCATCTGGGGTAGAGATAAAGATCCACGCATGCCTCTGGGCCAGGCATCTCTTATGGCAGCGCTGAAACGCATCAGGGACCTGGATATACGGTCTGTGTCCATAGCACTGAATAAAAACCCCAACATAACACCCGAACAGATAACTTCTCATATTATGAAAACACTTACAGACATGCCTGTTCACACAGATTTGGCCTTTGGTGTGTATGTATGGGGAGAAATCATGACTAAAAAGGTGCTGAAGCAACTCAGAAAATCCGGCTATGCCGGAAAAATCATACTGGGAGGCCCGCAAATCACATACACAGACGCCTATCCCGAAAAAATATATCCCGAAGCAGACATATTCATTCGAGGTTACGCAGAAGATGTACTAACCAGACTGATGGAAGGAGAGTCATCAATACGCGGGATCCATGTGGCAGGACAAAAAGACAGACGTGAACAGGCCGTATCCGTTCTTGAGAACTTACCATCACCATGGCTCGAAGGCATAATACCTTTAAGCGGGCAGCACTTCATACGCTGGGAATCACAGAGAGGATGCCAGTTTCGGTGTGCCTTCTGCCAGCACAGAGCCCCGGGTAATTGGATAAAACCCCACTTTTTCCCACAGGATCGTATCGAATCAGAAATAAAACTCTTCAGTTCCGCCAGTGTCAAAGAAATTGCCGTCCTTGATCCCATTTTCAACACCAACACCAACCCTGAACACGCCATCGATGTGATGCAGAAATTCAGGCAACATGGCTTCACTGGTCGCCTTGCGCTACAGGCAAGAGCTGAATTCATAACCGATGAATTTCTTGAAGCTGCCAGGGGGCTTGACATCAAACTAGAATTCGGACTTCAGACTATTCACCGACATGAAGAGACAGCCATTCAGCGCACCAATAATCTCAACCTCTTCGAAAAAAACCTGACTAAACTGAACCAGCACAATATCCCCTATGAAATTTCCATGATTTTCGGATTACCCAATCAGACCGTCGAATCATTCGAAAAGACGATAGAATGGTGCCTTCGCCTCAAGGTCCCTGTGATAAAAGCTTTCCCTCTCATGCTGTTGAGGGGAACACCGCTTGAACACAACAAGAATAGATGGCACATGGTAGTGGATGAACCTGACGGAATGCCGGTGGTGGTAGAATCCGACACCTTTGATTATGCCGACTGGCAATATATGGCCCAACTGTCGGAAGCTCTCAAAAAGACTAAAGGAAATCATCCGTCCAATATCCGAGATCTTAAAAAGATTGCCCGAATGCTTTCCAAAGATCTCAGCAGATGGAAACCTGTTAACTCCAATTACTAATGAGCAAAACAAATGAAATGCATGACTGAAGAGCAACAGCGTATTTGCAAAACGTCCAGTTCATGAGACACATCAAAACGTTCAGAATATGGGAACTCTTGTTCCGAATAAAAAACCGGCGAAAGGCAAACTCCACAAAAAATCTTTTGATTTCAATAGGTTATCAGGCAGATCATTGAGTTAAGAAGGTAAAGGAGGGATGGAGTAAAATTGAGTCAGATACCAGGCAATCTGGTGACGGGCCAGGGCAGCGCAAGCAGTAAAAGTGCTTTTATTTCAACTGGTTAGATAGCAATAGGAAGGAGTTGGGGGGTTAAGAGCACAGATGGTATGTGTGGTGTGATGT
>JALWFW010000245.1 GCA_027013865.1 Polyangiaceae bacterium
GACGGTGTGGCCTCGTTCACCTTTTATCCCTCAGGTCGTGGTGTGGTTCACGTCGGTGTGGTCAAGCACGATGCCATTCCTGTGCGAAAAGATGTACAGCCAGAGGATTAAGTCTGTATAATATATCGAAGATATTGAACTGGTAAGAATAAAGCTCGAACATTGCAAGGGTTTCGAAGTGAGGGGTGTGAGGGAACATGTCAAATCCCTTGATTCTACTTGGCCTGTAGCCGGCCTGTGCCAGAATCGCGGCATCACGGGCAAGGGAGGTCACGGAGCAACTCATGTATATGAGCACGGGCACGCGGGCCGAGACTATGTTTTGCAGAGCACCGGGGCGCAGCCCGGATCTCGGAGGATCCACCACCACACCACCGAAGCGGCTGATGAAAGGCCCGAGATCAGGATTTTCCGCCTCCAGGGGGATGATTTCGCCGATTTTTCCGTGAAGTCGGGCTAGCCGTATGTTTTCTGGTTCCTTCTCCACCATTGCAGTGTCGAGCCCAGATGCCATGAGAGCCAGTGCGACAGTGCCCACACCGGCATACATGTCCAGGCATGAGTCCCCGCATGAGTCAGACGCCCAGGACGCAATGGTGTCGTAGACCATGCGAGCCACGGACTGATTCACCTGTGAGAAGGCCACGGCTGTGACAGGATATGGGATGGGGTGATCTGTCTCCCATAGAATGTCGGGACCTGCGAGTGTGACGGTTTGGGTTCCAGTGAGTCGGTTCGTTCGGAGTGGGTTTATGTTCACCAATACCGAGGAGGTGTGACGGGCCAGCACGGACAGGATGATATCCTTCTCACGGGTGTCGGGATGGCGGGCCGTGACCACAGCAGTCTGGGTCTGCCCGGAGCTTACCCTTTTGGCGAGGAAGGCCCGAACGAGACCAGTGTGTGTGCGCTCGTCATAGGCTCCCAGTCTGGCAGTGAGCTCTTCCAGATGTGGGTGCAGGGCGTTCAGATCCGGGTGATTCACGACACAGCCGGGTATGTCCACCAGGTGGTGCGATCCGGCCCTGTACACTCCCACTTTGCTGCGACCGTCCTCTGAGACACCACAGTTCCACTTGACCTTGGTACGGTAGCCTGTCACATCTGGGGATGCAGTGAATGGGATGTCCGTAGTTTCAGGAGCCTGTACATCATGAAATCCGGGGAAGGCCTCGGACAGACGCTGCATTTTCCAGGAGATCTGGGTTGCGTAATTCCATATGATGCCCGGGCACCCAGTGCAAGCAGGCCAGTGGGGGCATCCTGACGTGCGGTCCGGCGAGGGTGAGACTACCTCCTCCAGCGCACCAAAGACCTTTGGATGGTGGCGTGAGTAGGCCTGAACGCGTACCCTCACGGTATCACCGGGGATGGTGCCGGGAACATGCCACGTGAGGCCGTCTTTTTCAGCCGTGCCGTTCCACGATGTATCCATGGCACTTACGGTGAGTTCAACGGGATCCCCGTAAGCGGATGTATTTCTCTTCTTGCGTGGCCCTCGTCTTTTCATGGATGGTCCTGGCTGTCAGATGTGTCAGGCCTGGTCATTGTTCAGACAATATCTGCTGCATTATACACTTGCTGTACTCGTCGCAGTTGTGCTGATTCAGACAGGCAGAAGCCTTGCGGGAGAACTCGTCCAGTTTGCCTTCCTTTATGAAGTGACGGCGGCAGGAGAACTCGCACATCGAGGTATCCTCAAACTTCTTCTCCATCTCGGCCTGACGGTCGGGTGAGGCCTTCGTGTATTCGGGTCCGGCCATGAGTGTCAGAAGCTGGCGTGAACATTTTTTTTGCATACGGCATGTTTCATGGCAGCGAAACCTTGCAGCCTCGTCGATGGGATAGGTCATGACGACGTTACGTGTGGAAGTCCATAGACATTTGGCGAAATCCACGCATGACTGCCGGTCCACGCACCCCTTCTGGGCACTGATGAAGGCTGCGTAGGTTTCGGATTTTTTGGGGTCCTTCAGTTGTTTGGTGCAGGCCAGTGTGCATGACTGGGCATTGGTGAATGCCTTCATGGCGCGTTTGCGAACTTTTTCGTTTGCGAAGCTCTTGCCTGGCATGAGCACGTTCACCACTGCCTCACCGCATTCCGAGATTCTTTTGCACACCATCTCGCAGTCGTCGGGTGTGATGGCAGGTGTCTTCGAAGCCGAACGCCGGTGACATCCCGATGACAGTAGTGCCACGGTCAGAAAGAGAGATGTGAGTACTGCAGAAGATATGAGTCTGCGGAATGAGATCATGAAAGCCTCCACGTCAGGGGGTTATACGTAACAGCTACGGGAAAGGGAAGTGCATGACTACGGAATTGGTGCCAGGAGTATCCCAAATATATAGATACAATGCCAGCTTGTTTTGAAATTTCCCTGTAATCTCAATGGGTTATGGCTTTTGTCCGGGGAATCAGAATTTGAAGGTGGCGCCCATATTGAAGTAGAAGAGTGGGTCTTCTTTCACCATGAAGCTGTAGTAGGCATCCATGAATGCCGGTCTGTACATGTCTTCACTATGGGAGGAGAAAACCGGGGGCACCCACTCGGCCCGTCCGTAGATACTGGTCCGGCGGTTGAGGGCCCAGTCAAAGGCTATGGATATGAGGAACCTCCATCCCCAGTACCTGTCGCGCAGGTTCTTTCCTGTGAAGGGGGCCGGCTGCTGATTTATACCATCGAAGAGATCCGATGGTTCACCTGCTTCAGTGTTGGGGCAGTAACCGGGTTCCTGATCCGACGAGCTCGAGGGACAGAATCTGTCGCCATACCAGTCGAATCTGGTCACGAAGGAGAGGTTGGCCTTGTCCATGAACGATATGGTGAACGCAAGGCCCAGATCGCCAGTCAGGGAATTACGCTGATCTACGCCCAGGCCTCCGCCAAACGATGTAAAGGCACCCAAGGCGAAGGGATAGGCATTGAAGAACTGGTAACGGGCTCTAAAGAGGATTTCACTGAGCTGGAAGAAGGAGCGGAAGATTACACCGCCGTCTATGGCATGGCCCTGAGCCCAGGGAAGTCTCGTTTTTATGCCCACCATGGAGCGGGCTTCGATGAGCCACGGCCAGCCCGTTCCCACGGAGGCAGTGAAGGAACCCTGGGGGATGACCTTTGCTCCAAATGGTGTCAGACCGGTTTTCATGCGTCTGATTTCGGTGGGCGTGAGTCCTTCGGTGAGCAGATTAACGTTGATGGTCTGAAGTTTGCCGCCTTCCACCTTGATGGTCTGGGAATAGGGTCTGTATCCCTTGGCATCGATATCCAGGCGATATACTCCCACGGGAAGCTCGTAATCGGTCAGGGGTACCCTGCCAACGGGTTTTTGGTCTATGAAGACCTGTGCTCCTGGCACGTTGGCTATGACTTTTATGGTACCCACCTGCTGAAGGTTGACCTGCAGTGTTATGCTCTTGCCCTCCTGGACTTCCACACTTTTGGTGTATGTCTTGTATCCTGCTTTGGATGCCATGACGATGTGGGTACCCACCGGCAGTTTGGGTACCGTGGCCGATCCGTTGCCCTTGAGCTGGCCGTCGATGTAAATTTGGGTTCCCGGAGGAGTGGCTACCACGGTGAGTGTACCAGTGGGAGGCTCCTTTGGTATCACCTTGAGTTCGAAGTTCTCGAGGGTCTGTTTGCCGGCTTCTATGGTGACCGTACGTTTCTCGTCCCGGAAGCCCTTGGCCCGAACTTCAATAAGATGCTGACCAGGGACCAGTTTCACTGTGATGGGTGCCTGACCCTTGCTCTCGCCGTCGACGAACACCTTGGATTCCGGGGCATTGGATATGACTCGCACCATTCCCACCTGGCTGGGGGCCTCCTGGGGTTTGATGGCAGCAATGACCTTTGACGTGTCATTGGGTTTTATCTCCACCACACTCTGCCACGGCTGTGCCTGGACACCAGCGGGAGGCCTTACCTCCACCAGATAGCTTCCGGGCTCGAGTTCAGTGAGAAGGGGAGTGGCTCCCCTAAATTTTTTGTCTATGAATACCTGGGCATTGGGAAGATCACTGGTGACCAGGAGTTTGCCCTTGGGTTTTTCTATCTTGACCAGCGTTATCACCAGGGTTCTGGTTTCACCCTCTGCCAGTTCCAGCATGGTCTGATATGGGTTGTAGCCCTCTCTTTGGATTTTGAGCATGTATTTCCCGGCCTTGAGTTTCAGGCTGGCGGGAATGGTTCCCTGTGGTTTGCCGTCCAGGAATATGCCCGCTCCGGTAGCCGAGCCGTCCGTGTTGGACTGAAGCTCAAGTTTTGCAGGAAGCACCTTACGCTTGAGGGTGAAGTTGAACCTGTTGCGGTATCTGCGTCCTAGCTGGATGTATGTTTCCAGGGTCTCCATCTGGGGATGTTCGATGATTATCTTGTAGGTGCTGTTACGGGGTAGACGGATCCACCTGGTTGGTGTCGTTCCTACGGGTCCCCATTTTTTGTCTTCTATGTATACGACAGCACCGGGAGGGGTGGTATTGATCTTGACCTTGACCTTACGGCCATGTCGTTTCCATGGAGGCCGGCCTTTTGCATGTGCCGGAGAGTTAACGGCCAGGGCCAGTCCCCAGATGAGCATGACCAGACCAATCATTCCAGTGGTTTTGTGTCTCATGTGCTTCCTCCTGTTCCAAGAGGGTCGTTCTCAAGTCGAGTATTCCAGTTAGCCCCGTATGCCGAAGGCGATATCCTCTGTAGCATACTTCAGGGATGGGGCACATAGTATCAGAGAACCCGGGGGTACGTCCACATACAATGAATGGACTATCCGGCAGTTGGTCCTCCGTCTTACGCTGCTGGTTGCCGTCATGTTCCCTTCATGAAAAAATGCAGTAAAATCAAGTAGTTATAGGATATATTTACTGAGGTCTTCTTTCTTCATTATAGGACTGAGTTTTTCACTGACATAGGAATCGTCTATATCGATGGTCTCACCGGAACGTTCCGGAGCAGTAAAGGATATCTCCTCCATGAGAGCCTCCAGCACGGTATGGAGCCTCCTTGCGCCGATGTTCTCGAGGGTCTGGTTGAGTTCTGCGGCGATTTCGGAAATGCGTCTTATGGCGCTGTCCGTGAAGTGTACCACGACTCCCTCGGTGGCCATGAGTGCCTCGTACTGCCTTATGAGGGCGTTCTGCGGTTCCGTGAGGATGCGTACGAAGTCGTCGGCCCCCAGGGACTGAAGTTCTACCCTTATGGGGAAGCGTCCCTGAAGTTCGGGGATGAGATCGGAAGGCTTGGCTACGTGGAAGGCTCCGGCGGCTATGAATAGTATGTGATCCGTGCGTACCGGGCCGTGTTTGGTCATGACAGTGGAGCCCTCTATGATAGGCAGCAGGTCGCGTTGTACGCCTTCACGGGAGACATCGGGTCCCCTGGCAGATTCGCGTCCTGCAATCTTGTCTATCTCGTCCAGAAAGACGATGCCGTGGTTCTCCACGCGCCGTTTCGCTTCTTCTGTGACCGCGTCCATGTCTATCATGGCCTCGGCTTCCTGTTTCTCCAGCAGATCCAGGGCTTCTGGAACCGGAACCCGGCGTCTTTTGGTGCGTCCCATGCCGCCGAACATTTCCCTGAAGTTGATCCCCATCTCCTCCATGCCGGCGGGGGTGAACAGTTCGATGAAGGGAACCGAGCTGTCGGAGACCTCAATTTCTACGCTCCTGTGATCTAGGGCACCGCTGCGGAGCATGTCTCTCATTTTTTCCCGGTGTCTGCGGTAACTAGACTCCGCGGCCTCGTCGTGTTCGGTTCCAACGGGTGGTGCAGGTGGAGGGAGCAGGAGGTCGAGGATCTTCTCTTCGGCCCTCTCTTTGGCACTGGCCCTCAGGCGTTCGGATTCTTCGGCCTTCACCATCGATATGGCCGTGTCCAGAAGATCACGGATGACGGAGTCGACGTCCCTGCCCACGTATCCCACCTCCGTGAATTTCGATGCCTCCACCTTGATGAAGGGTGCCTGGGTCAGTTTGGCCAGGCGGCGCGCTATCTCGGTCTTGCCTACGCCGGTGGGGCCTATCATGATGATGTTCTTGGGCATGATCTCGTCACGCAGATCAGGCTGTACACGCTGGCGGCGCCATCTGTTGCGCAGGGCAATGGCAACGGCCTTCTTGGCGTCGTGCTGTCCGATGATGTATCTGTCCAGCTCCTCGACTATTCTGCGGGGTGTGAGGGTTCCCTCATCCTTTACCTGCATGCTGTCCTCCGAAAAGTCATGTATAACATGCTGTAATTATTGAAGTTTTTAAGAAGCAGGCAGCTCCTGCGTTATGATGGAATCATTGGTGTAGATGCAAATACCGGCAGCCGTTCCAATGGCCTCGGTGGCAATTTCGAGGGCCGTCATGTCCGTGTGTTTCATGAGAGCCCTGGCTGCTGCAAGAGCGTATGGACCTCCGGAGCCTATAGCCAGCACGTCGTCGTCAGGTTCTATGACATCTCCTGAACCTGACAGCAGCAGCAAAGCGTCTCCGTCGGATACGAGCATGACGGCTTCGAGCCTGCGCAGGGCCTTGTCCATGCGCCAGTCTTTTGCCAGTTCCACGGCAGCCCGTCTGAGATTACCACCGTAGGCATCGAGTTTTTGCTCAAGTTTCTCCATCAGGGCGAGTCCGTCAGCTGCCCCGCCGGCGAATCCCACCATCACCCCGTCGCCGTGTATCAGGCGAATCTTCCGGGCTCCGTTCTTCATGACCGTAGAGCCTAGGGTCACCTGTCCGTCTCCGGCCATTGCGACTCGTCCGCCGCGTCTTACCGCTATTATGGTAGTGGATTTCACAGTGAACCTCCCCAGTGGGATATAACCATGAATGGAAACATGGCAAGCTGACGGAACTGGGGTCTGAAATATGCTGCCGGATTCAACTGCCGGGTGGAGGAGCAATTTTTATGCACTGATTTCTTATGCCTTGATCGTTCAGGGTGATTGTCCTAACATAACGCCATGTTACCGAAAAACAGGGATCAGATTCTGGAGCGAATAAGGAAATTCAGGGAAGAGACGCTTGCAGCTACCATAGCCGTTGGCGGACGGGTGGCTGCTCAGGCAGTACACCGGGGGCGCGAGATGCTCAGAGACGTGGTACTGCCTACTCTCGAAGACGTGGTACTGCCCAGGGTAAGAGAGCGGTTCCCGACCCTGGCCCAGCTCCTGGAAGACTGGAAGCGCAGAAAGATAGACGGATATCTGCTTGATATCATTGAAGAATCCGAAGAGCCTGCGCCAGAACCAAAACAGCCTTCCGTGCAGGAGGACCTCTCCGCAGGCGATGAGCCGTCGGCCAGTAAAGAGCATGACTCAGGGGATCAGACCGAACGGGCTAGTCAACCCGAACCCGAGGAGGATGCCGCTCCTGAAGATTCCGAGCCGCTTTCGGAGACCGCCCCAGAATCCGGAAGCGAAACCGAATCAGACCAATCAGAAGGGCAGACCGCAAAGCCAGATGGTAGCCGTATACGGGTATCCCACGATGTTCTGGAATCGGCTTTCTCCCGCAACCAGCTTTTCAAGGTGCTCTATCTCATGAACGAGGTAGAGAAGACATCTGATGGAGAAGGCTGGATGATGGCCAAGGACGTCTCAGCCAAGGGTGAGGAACTTGGTTTTCACATCAGGCCCGGCAATGTGCGCAAGGTACTGCGTCAAAAGGCCATTCCCCAGTCATTCGTGGTCTGGAGAGTGAAACCCGACGGAAGAAGCCGTGCCAGGGAATATGCTCTTACGGACGATGGACGTACTCATCTCACGAAACTCATATCCGAACTCAGGTAACTTACACGGAAGAAATCAAAAAGATTAATGATATTCAGGGGTTGGGTGCGATGCGCGATTTTGCGAACTGCAGGGCATCAGGCGGAAGTTCATGTTTGAGAGGACCGCCACACACCATACAGGTGTCGTGTTCGAGCCCTTCTTCGTAAGTTACTCCACATCCGGGACAGTGATACGTCATGCGCAGGGACTCTATGTGTCCTGGGAAGCGGTCGGGCATCATCATCATCTGAAACAGAACAGGGGCATGGACGTCTGAGTACAGGATGCGATCCGTGGCGAGCTGACTTATGGCATAGGTCCAGGAGATGGCTCCCGGTGGGGTGATCTCGGTTACGCGTCGGAGATCGAAACGCACTGTACCAGTGTGTTCCTGCAGTTTCGCCACCAAGGAGTCGAAGGGCAGGGAACTGGTTATGGAACGGCGCATGTGGATACTTACGGTGGAGTCGTGTTGCACCATTCTCCATGAGATGAGTTCGCTTATGATGTCACGTGCCTGTGGGGATGGAGCAGTGAAAGACACACCTGCGAGAACGCCTTCGGAACTTTCACGACGCCATACGATAAGGGAGTTTATTTCGATGCCGTTTATGATCAGTATGACTTCGTCGTCTGAAGGCATTTCTGCATCGAAGTAGAGTTTGCACCCGGCTGTATGCAGATTGAGGATACGGGTACGTATTTCCGTCCCCATCATCGTTTTGAGAATTACGTATTCCTGTGTGTCGGTGAGATCGATGCGTGGAAGTCTGCGGTGGGGAGCGCCCACGAGCCTCAGGAACTGGTTTAGGAATTCCTGTTTATCGATGGGCAGAATGGAAATCTCGTCAGCTCCGGAATCCACGGCCATACGCATCTCCGAGGCGTCCAGACCAGCGTGGGTAATGAGCAGGACTCTCGTCTCGGGCCACCTCTTTTTGATTTCACGAACCGTGTCGAAACCTGAGGCGTCGTACAGTTCGGTGTCTATGATGACGATGCGGTGCCCCGATTCCACCATGGCCATGATGGATTCCATGCTTTCGGCCACTGAGAGGGTGGAGTAGGCCCTCCGGAAAGGTGGTGTCAGAAGCAACTGATACACGTGGGAATTATTGGAGATGACCACATTCATGTTATTGCCCTCGATGTGAGGTGGTCCAC
>JALWFW010000246.1 GCA_027013865.1 Polyangiaceae bacterium
TCAGGTGGTGGAGTGCGAGGGGCGTGTCTTGGGCAAACCGGGTACTCTTGAGAAGGCGATCCTCCAACTCGAACGTATGTCCGGCCGCAGCCACCGTCTAATAACGGGTATGGCAGTGGTTCACGGCTCGCAGATAGCCCAGGAACTGGTGATTCACCACATGAACATGAGAAATCTGACTCATGCCGAGATAAGACGGTATGTGGAGGCGGATAGTCCCAAGGATACTGCCGGAGCCTACAAAATAGAGCAGCGAGGAGTGACCCTCTTCGATTCCATTTTTGGGCCTGATCCCTCTGCCATAGAGGGAATGCCGGTCATGTCCCTGGTAAGGCTGCTTGAACGTCTAGGATTTCATGAATTCTGACAGGGTACTGTTTTCTTTGTTTTCGCGTTTTTTGTCTTCTGCCGGTGCTGCAGTGGGGGCGGCGGTACTGGTTTTCTTTCTCATTCATATGATTCCCGGAGATCCCGTCGACAATCTCCTTGGTGAACAGGCTGCCATGGTGGACAGACAGGCCATGAGAAAAGCCCTAGGTCTGGATCTGCCCATTCACGAGCAGTTTGAAAGATTCGTTCTTTCAATAGCGGATTTTTCCCTTGGCCGTTCATTCGTTCATCCAGACAGAACAGTGGCTTCCCTCATAGCCGAAGTGTTTCCCTATACTCTACAGCTGGCTCTTTCATCCATCCTGTTTGCGCTTCTCATTGCGATTCCTCTTGGTATGACAGCGGCCCTGAGGCGCGGAACATTCGCGGACACGGCAGCCATGTCGGTTGCAGTGCTGGGAATCTCCCTTCCCAATGTGTGGCTGGGGCCCCTTTTGGTGTATGCCTTCGTCATCGTCTGGCCGTTGGCTCCGCCTCCCGGGCTTCCCGACGCTACGGGAGCACTGGTGTTGCCCACCATTACCCTTGGTAGCGCTTTGATGGCTTCTTCTGCCCGGGTCACGCGTTCGGCTTTCATGGATGTCCTCGATTCTGGATACATACTTGCAGCCAGGGCAAGAGGCTTGCCTCTGTGGCGCATACTACTCGTGCATGCATTGAGGAACGCTGCTATTCCCGTGATGACAGTGGCTGGCATGCAGTTTGGCTCCCTGCTCGGAGGCGCCGTGGTTACGGAGAAGATCTTTGCGCGTCCTGGTTTGGGAACGCTGCTTCTGAATGCCATATTCCAGCGGGACTATCCCGTGGTTCAGGGTGTGGTCCTTACCAGTGCTCTTTTGGTGGTGACCGTTAATCTTTTGGTAGATCTGGCCTACATGGCGGCCGATCCTAGATTGAGGAGGTAGTCAGGTGCGAATAGCATTTCTCATGAGAATCCTTGAAACAGGCGGAACGGAGCGTCAGGCCACACTTCTCATGCAGGAGCTGGCCCGTAGGGGGCACGAGATTACCCTTTTCGTGTTTTATGCCCGGGGCCCTTTCTTGGATGTAGTAAAGGACTCCGGGATAACGGTGGTGGATCTCGAGAAATCCGGCCGGTGGGACTCGATAGCCTTCATTACCCGAACCCTGCGCCTCATACGGGATTACGATCCCGAGGTACTTTACTCGTTTTTGAGTATCCCCAATGCGGTATCTGCCATGATTTCCATGGCCCTGCCCAACACCCTCGTGGTGTGGGGGGTACGGGGCCAGAGGGTCACTCTCAAGGATAGTTCCTGGCTGCGTTACGTATCGGAGAGGGCGGCTCTCCTGTTTTCGGCGGGTGCAGATTTGGTGACAGTGAACTCTAAGGCACTGGTGGACGACTGTCTTGCCGGAGGATGCTTGCCTCCCTTCGAGGTCGTCTACAACGGACTCCCCGCGTCGCTGGAGGACGGATCCGGGATATCCCGTCAGGAGGTTCGCCAGCAGTTGGGTATCCCGGAGGGGGATACTGTCTTGTGCCATGTTTCAAGGCTGGCTCCCGTCAAGGATATTCCTACTCTATTCGAGGCATACTCCAGGTTCCTGAAGCAGTCGGGACGCACAGACGTACGCATGCTGATCGTGGGTGGTGACCGTAAACCGTGGTTGGACAATGCCCGCAGGGCATGCAAGGATGCCGGAGTGTGCGCCAATACGGTTTTTGCCGGCCCTCAAAGGGATGTGCGCCCGTATCTGTCTGCCTCGGATATCTTCGTGCTATCCTCCCGTCTCGAGTCTTTCCCTAATTCCCTTCTAGAGGCAGCTGCTTACGGGCTCATGTGCATCACCACGGATGTGGGGGACGCTGCCGAAATCGTGCAGGATTACGGTTTCGTTGTACCTCCGGAAGACCCTAAAGCCATGTCCGTTGCCATGATGGAGGCCGTGGAGAGACTAAAGTCCGGCTCGTGGAATCGGGATGCCCAGATTTCATACATCCGGGGCCGTTTCACCCGCCAGGCCCTTGCTAGACGTGTGGAGGACATGCTGCAGTACTACATGGAGTCGAAGCGCAGGGGAAAGTTGACTCTGAAGGCCAGACTACGCATGCGTCTGAGTGGTTCGGTGTCCCTCATGGATGAGGATGGTCGACAAGATGGCAGGGAGGGTTTTTGACGGGCAGTGATTTTTACGAAGAGTGAAAATGTTTGTCAGTCAAGACCTAGATTCCGGCGGATTCTAGCCACTGGCTCTTCGGTGCTGGGATTGAGCTGCTGGCCGGTGAGAATCTCGTGGAGCTTTAGATATTTTTCAGCAGCTTCGATTATTTTGTGCACAGGTATGACGGGCGGTTCTTCTTCTCCGAAATAGTTCTGTGATTTCAGGTAGTTGCGAATGGTGTCCTTGTCTAGTCCTCTGGGGTCGAGGCCCTTGGAGAGGCGTTCTTCGTAATCTTCGGCATACCAGTACCGTGACGAGTCCGGTGTATGAATCTCGTCGATGAGATACAGGCGTCCTTCATCATCGGTTCCAAACTCGTACTTCGTGTCCGCCAAGATGAGTCCCTGCCGGGCTGCTTCCTCGCTTCCTAGTCTGAACAGTTCCAGAGCTACCCGTTCCACCTGTTCGTAAAGTTCCCTGCCAACTAGTCCGCTGCCCACTATATCGAGAGCACTGGTGAGCTCGTCGTGACCGTCGTGTTCCTTGGTGGTTGGGGTTACTATGGGCTGTGGCAGCTTTTGGTGTCTGTGCATCCCATCAGGCAGCCGGTGGCCACAGTATTCACGTTCTCCCATGGCATAGTGAGTCCAGATGGACGTCGGTGAGGAGCCTGTGAGATACCCCCGCACGATGACTTCTATGGGAAGAGGATTTAGTTTTCTGACGATGACTGCGGCAGGATCGGGCACCTGTATCAGGTGTGTGGGGACAATGTGCTCCACCTTGCGCATCCACCAGTTGGAGATGGCGCTCAGAACCTGTCCCTTGAAAGGTATGGCTCCCACTATGCGGTCGAAGGCACTGACCCGGTCTGTGGTTACCATTACCAAAGTCCCGTCTCCGCGGTCGAACACTTCGCGTACCTTGCCTGAACGGCGCGGCCAGGGCAGGTCGATGTCCGTAAGCACCCTACCGATGTTTTCCTCTATGATTTCGCGGTCTGTCATTGTCTCCCTCCAGATGATCGTTCTTGGAACGTTCTCGTATCTATGAGTCTCCCTGTGGAAGTGGATGCTTTTCATTAAGTGCCCTGTCGACTATCTCCCGTGCATGGCGCAGATGATGGCCGAGATCGAACAGCCGGTCCAGTTCTTCGGGATCCATAAGCTCCGTCACGAGCTGTTCGCGCTCGAGCATCTGCCTGAAGGTGCCTGCCCCCCGGTAGGTGGCAAGTCCGGCCCTCTGAACTGCCTCGTAGGCACGTGTCCTGGGCACGCCCTTACGCACAAGGGCTAAAAGCACGGTGCCGCTGAACACGAGTCCCTTGGTGAGCCACAGGTTTTCGAGGAGTCTGTCCTCGCTGATGTCCAGTCCCTCTATGACGCGGCTCATACGCAGGAGGGCAAACTGCATGAGGGATGTTGCATCAGGCAGTATCACCCGCTCCACACTGGAATGGGAGATGTCACGCTCGTGCCACAGAGCCATGTTCTCCAGGGCAGGCATAACATAACCGCGTACAGTCCTCGCAAGGCCGGTTATGTTCTCCAGCAAGATGGGATTGCGCTTGTGTGGCATGGCACTGGAGCCCTTCTGTCCGCTTCCGAAAGGTTCGAATGCCTCGGACACCTCGGTGCGCTGCATGTGACGCAGGTTGACGGCGAAGCGCTCAAGGGAGCCAGCCATCATGGCCAGTGCCGCGAGTACCTGGGCATGACGGTCTCTTGGAACCACCTGGGTGGACACGGTCTCGGGTTTCAGTCCCAGACGCTCGAGGGCCATGCGTTCTATTTCAGGGCTCAGATGTCCGTATGTACCTACGGCACCGGAAATCTTCCCGTATGCAGCCTGATTCCTGGCATCCTGGACCCTGCTGATGGAACGCTGCATCTCCGCGTACCAGCCAGCGAACATGAGTCCCAGGGTGGTAGGTTCGGCATGTATACCGTGGGTACGTCCCACCATGAGGGTGGTGACGTGAGTGCGTGCCTGCTTGGCCAGGGCATCCGCCAGTCGCCCGGCTGCTTCGAGTATGAGGTCCAGGGCCTCCACCAGGCGCAGGGCAAGGGATGTGTCCAGCATGTCCGATGAGGTCATGCCGAAATGCAGCCATTTAGCCACGTCGCCCCCCTGCTGCTCCATGTGGGTGAGAAATGCGATGACATCGTGGCGTGTGACAGCCTCGATTTCCTCTATTGCTGCGGGATCCGGTTTCAGATTGGCCGCTTCGAGCTCCTGATACGTTCCTGGTGGAACGATTCCCTGCTGCTCCATGGCCCAAAGAGCGGCCATCTCCACCTTCAGCCATGATGCATACTGGTTCTCGGGACTCCACAGATGTCTCATCTCCTGTGTACTGTACCTGTCGAGCATTATTTCCCCTCCGTTCTCGTGTTGTGGGCTGTTGTCGTGCCATCACGGCGGGCAGTGTTTCCGTCGTGATACATGGGTCCTCCGTCCCGTGCATGAATAGGGAAGATGGCGCCCCGACGCAAGCTGAAAAGAGCTACTCGCCATACTGCAGGGCAGCGATTCGCTATCAGAGGAACAAAAAGTGGATGATTTTTATTCGTGCCCCAATATAATGATTTCCCAATGCGGGAGGAGCTTATGGACAGTGTGGAATCGCTTCTCATGGAATTCATGTCCAGATCCCCTGATGGACTGATACTCCTGGATGAACAACTGAATATCCTGTGGGTCAATGACAATATAAAGTTACACATGAGGAGGGCTTCCGGAGACGAAGACGACGAGGAACCGTCGTTACCGTGCAATATCACGGAGTACTGCGATCCTACCGCCATAAACCGTATGATCCCCTACTTCGAGATGGCTGCCAAGTCTCCCGGTGAGATAGTATGTGTCCCCCGGGAAATCCACGATGTATACGACACTAGGCCCCTGAACTTCCGCATTTCCATCACCTACTTGTCTGGCAATTATCTCATCAAGGTTGAAAATGTCACTGATCAGGAGAAACGGACAGAAGAGTTAAACAATCTTCGTGCCAAGTATCAGAGCCTATTTGATTACTACCCTGCAGCTGTTTACCTGGAAGAGCTGGACGGAACCATCGTCGACTGCAACCGGGCCGCAGAACTTCAGACCGGCTACACCCGGGAAGAACTCCTCTCCATGAGTTCCTGGGAGCTTGCCAGACCCGAAGACCTCGAGAAAGTCAGTATACTCCTCAAGGAACGTCTCTATCCCGGTGCTCCGCCAGTCGTCATACAGTCCTTCAACAGACGCAAGGACGGGTCCATATTCCCGGTGGAGGCCATAATCCAGTTGGTGAACATCAACGACAGGCTCTATGTTCTGGTGGTCATAAACGACATCAGTGACCGTGTGGAGATGGAGCGGCTCCTGGCCGAGAGCGAAGAGAAGTACCGCGCGGTATTCGAACAGGCCCGCGATGCGTTCATCATATTCGACCGTGACGGTTACGTGGTGGAGGTCAATACCTCTGCCTGCGAGATGTACGGTTATTCCCACGACGAGTTCATAGGCGTTCACGGTACTAGTATCGTCACTGAGAAATACCACAGTCTGTTCAGGGAATTTCTCGAGATGGTCCCCCAGGGGGTGACCTTCAGGGGAGAATCCACTGACAGGCGCAAAGATGGTGCAGAATTCAACATAGAGGTGGTGGGCACATCCATAACCTTCAACAATGATACACACCTGTTGGCGGTCATCAGGGATGTGACCAACCACAAGCGTCTCGTCAAGCAATTGTCCGAGGAGCGGGAGAAGTTCTATCTGACCCTCGAATCCATTGGTGATGGTGTCATCGCCACGAATACGGATGGCGACATCGTCTACAGCAACCGTGCGGCAGAGGAGCTCACTGGCTACAAGTTCAAGGATGCCATGGGAAAACCCCTAAACGAGGTGCTCCATCTGCTCGATGGCGTCGATGGCAAGCGCTATCACATACCTGTGAAAAGAATACTTACTACGCTTAAGACGATACGGATTCCTGCCAAGACCATACTGGTGGACAGGTACGGCGAGAAGAAGTACATCGACGATTCCGTGGCTCCCATAGTTCCCCCAGGTATTGGCCAGCCCCTTGGCGTGATAGTCATACTGAGGGACATAACCGAGAAGATCAGACTCGAAGAAGAACTCATTAAACGTGAAAAACTTGAATCATTATCAGTACTTGCGGGTGGGATTGCTCACGATTTCAACAATCTGCTCACATCAGTCCTAACCACACTGTCCCTGATAAAGATGGATTCGGACAACCAGGAGCAGGTGTTGGAACTCATAGACCAGGCACGTCATGCAGCAAAGAGAGCGCGCAGACTCACGAGCCAGCTCCTTACCTTCTCGAAGGGGGGAGCACCCATCAAGGATGCCACGTCCATAGTGGAGCTGGCCGAAGAGACCGCCAGTTTTGCCCTGTCTGGCTCCAAGGTGAAGCTTCACATCGAGGCCGAGCCGGACCTGTGGAGCGCTCATACCGACGAGTCCCAGATAGCCCAGGTCTTCCAGAATCTAGTCATAAACGCAAAGCAGGCCATGGGGGAGGAAGGGGGCAACATCTGGCTCTCGTTCCACAATTACGTACACCCTGAGAACAATGAAACCATTCCGGGTATACAGGCCGGCGACTACGTGAGGATCCTCGTCAGGGACGACGGTCCGGGTATTCCCAAGGACATAGTACCGCGCCTGTTCGAGCCCTTCTTCTCCACGAAGTCCGATGGTCATGGTCTGGGGCTGGCAACGGTGTATTCCATCGTCACCCAGCATGGCGGTCACATCAATGTATCCTCCGAAGAGGGGAAGGGAACCACCTTCACCATATATCTTCCTGCACTTCGCAAGAAAGTGCGAAGGACTCCGAGCGGTGTGTATGACTCACAGGGTGTTGGAGGACGGGTGCTTGTCATGGACGACAACGATTATGTGCGTGTATCACTGGAACGTACACTCAAACGTTTGGGCTACGAGGTCGCCACTGCCGAGGATGGGGCACAGGCAGTGGAGATCTACCGCAAGGCCATGCGCGAGGGTAAGCCCTTCGATATTGTCATAATGGATCTTACTGTACCAGGAGGCCTTGGCGGCACATATACCATAGGAGAACTGAAGCGCATCGATCCCACGGTCAAGGCCATAGTGTCCAGCGGTTACTTCAATGAGCCGGTCATGGCCGAATACAGGGCATACGGATTCGTGGATCGCATTGCCAAGCCCTTCGATGTGTCGGATCTTCGCCGCCTTCTCAGGAAGCACATCCACAGAGGAACTTCCAAGAAGTCCGACACCGATGATTCCGGAAAATAAACGGGAATTATATTCAGGCACCATCGGTTGTTCAGGGATGGGAGGTGTGAGGTGTTCGGATCGCCCAAACGGAAGGATTTCGATAAACTGGCGCGGGAGATCATGAGTCCGGCGTATGCATATGCGCTGAGACTCACCAGTGATCCCGACAGTGCCCAGGATCTTCTTCAGGATACCTTCATGAAGGCCTACAGGTACTTCGATTCCTTCGAGATAGGTACCAACTTCAAGGCCTGGATATTTAAGATAATGACAAGGGTCTATTATGATCGCTACCGTGCCGAGTCCCGGGACAGGCAGATGAGGGCAGAAGTGGACGACATCGAGGCATTGGGGGTCGTTGACGACGGGGGTGAACGCTCAGTTCTCGCCAGGGAGCTGGAGCAGGCCCTAGACGAGTTGCCCGAGGAGTTCCGGATTCCGGTGATAATGTGCGACATCCACGGACTGTCCTACAAAGAGACTGCCGAGGCCCTGGGAATCCCCATGGGTACGGTGATGAGCAGGCTCAACAGGGGACGGCGTAAGCTCAGGCAGGCAGTGCTTCGCAGAGAAGGTGCAGGGAATGTCATTCACATGGGGGTGGAGCCATGAGGTGCCATGAAGTGAGAAGACTCATTCCGTTCTATGTGGATCATGAGCTCAGTGACGAGGACAGGGCAGAGGTGGAGGCTCACGTGGCCGAATGTCCGGAGTGCGCTGTCTTCCTCAGGGAAGAGCGGGAGATGAAGGAGGCGCTGTCCTCCCTTGAGAATGTCGTGGTCCCGGCCTCCCTCGAGGAAAGTGTCATGTCCGCCCTGCGCAAGGAGGAACGCAGGTGGGTATACAGGAAGCTCGCCATGGCCATTGGTGTCGTGGGCGTCGTCGCCGTGGCATTCGTGGTGGGGTTTCATCGGGGAGAGGAGCGTACCCCGAAACTGTCTCCATCCCTCATGGAAAATCTGGTGGTGGAACACGAGTGTCCCGCACCTTCCGACATGGGACCCAAGGCTGATCCAATCGCACCTCCAACTCCAGAACTAACAACAGTGCTGACCCCAGATT
>JALWFW010000247.1:0-9112 GCA_027013865.1 Polyangiaceae bacterium
TCACAGTGCTTTACCGCAAGGCCTGAAACTATCCCATCTAAAGAAGGGCCCACCCCCGCCGTCACACCGGCCGAAAACTGAATCGCTGGATAAGCCCCTGCCTGTCCCGCCGCTCTTACGGTGGGATTTTAGGGGCAAGGTTCCTCCACCACCTGCCCGGCACAGTGCTAGCGCTCGGCACCCAGCCGGGGGATCCTCGTGTCTCCTAGGGTTCAGTCATGGGAGGGGTTATGCAATATACGTGCCAGGGGCAGTGGTCGGAATTTGACACATGTAACATGCTGAAATAAAAAGACTTTTGAGCACCAAGCCATAGACGGTCTGTCCGAACACCAGCCCATCTGGGCCAAGTTGGACACTTTTTGGACAGGGTTGCCCGCCTTAGTCATACGGGCGCAAGATTCCAGCAAACCTGGATGGCCTGTAATTCCAAAACTCGACTGCCCTGGAACACCTGCCAAGTCGCAAAAGACGCTTTTACTGTGTAAGCTTTTACTGTGTAACTTATTGAGGTTGCTTGCATAACATATTGAAATGAAAGGGCTTTTATACGCCACACCACAGGTGGTCTGTCTGAACACCAGCCCATCTGGGCCAAGTTGGACACTTTTTGGACAGGCCTAGACACCTTAGGCATGCGGGCGCAAGGTTCTGGCAAACCTAGATGGCCCGTAATCTCAAAACTCGGTTGCCCTGAGGCGTAGGATTTGCGAGTTAACTTATTGATATCAAAGGATTATTTGTGTGTTGTATATCGAGGTCAAAATTCCCAGTTCACGAATGGGACGTCATAACAGTGGACGGAACCCTCAGAGGCGATAATCTGGCCCATCTGCGGCTCGTCTGAGGCATTGGTGAGAATCATGGCTCCGTGGTCCGTACCCCGGGCGCAGCGTATGTACACCTTGTAGTCGGAGAGTTCCTCCAGGTCGGAGGTGAGTACATAATCGAAGTCGAATCCCATAATCCGTTTCGTGGCTTTTTGTATACCTGTCACTGGAACGGGAAATGAGCCGTTGGAGCCCAGATCCAGGGCAACGATTCCCATAACTTCCATGGGAGAACCGTCATCCTGTGCAGGTACGTCCCCTAACGGAATGTCTGACGCCAGGATGAGCCCCATGGCGAAGTCCTCTCCAGAGAAGGGTTCACGGCCCCTGAAACCGGCTGATATCATCCACTGCTTGACCTCATCCCAGTCCGCTAGTCCTGGAGATGCAGCATCAAAGCTATCCACCTTCATGGCTGGGGCCAGCTTAAGTTCTCCATGTACTGGCAGCACGACCGTGGAACCTTCAAGTATGGAGATGTGACGTGAGGCCGGATCCTCGTCATCGGCATTGACCTGATAAATGGAAATCCTTATGCGGTGTCCGCGTGGAAATACATTGCCCACAGGAGAAGTGGTGATGACGTACTCTTGGGGACCTTCCGGTGCTGGCTCATAATTTTGATAACCATTGCGTAGAGATGCCCTGAGAAATCCTGTGGCAACGTTGTGGCTGGAGCCGTCACCCCATACGTCCGATATGACCACGTACCAGTCGAAGTCGTATAGATCCGTTTCAGCATAGAGGTGTATCTCCACGGGGCCGATTATGGTGGCGTCCTCAGTGAGAGGTGGGGAGGTGAACTGAATGCCGTCTTTCTCCAGGCGGCGCATGTCAGGGAACGTGTATCTCAGGAGCGGTAGTTTGGCGAATGTATGGTAGGGATCCCAAATTTCGGGTCTGAGGTATCCGGTGGTCACCAGGGCGCTGCCTTCTTCGGTTCCAGTGGTGTCTGTGGCGTCTGACACCACGGTCGCATCTTCGGGCAGAAGCCATCCGTCATATTTTCCAGAAGCCGTCCCAGTAGTTCCGGACCGAAGGTGAAGGGTTATGTTCTGGACTCCCTCTGGAGGCCAGGTATCACTGTCACGCCATCCGGCATATATGTGGTTCATGAGAGCTGCTTGGGGACCTCCTTTTCTCAGGAAATAACGGTATCCGAAGGATGCGGCCGGTGCATCTCCTTCGCCGCGCAGATAGTGATGAAGGAATGCCCGTATCATGGAACCGCCGGTAAACTTGAGGGATGGTAGCACAAGCATGGGTTGACGGGCGTCAGGGTCGAAGTTCACATGCAGTCCGGGGTATATGAGTACTGCTGATTCTGGATTCTTTAGGTTGAGTCCCAGGTAGGGTGCTCCGTTCGTTCCGGCACCCCAAGCCATGTCATTCCAGGAGGTCGTGATAAGTAGGGGGATGTCGATGTCAGGTACTTGGTCAGTGACGTCGCGTTCGTCGAATGATTCCGTATTTCGTGTATATTCATGGCTTTTTTCGATGTGATCCACCAGAACGGGCAATCGGGTGTAGAGATCCTTGAGGGCATCTTCAGTATACATGAGGAGTACCCACAGAGGGACCAAAGGCCACCATGCACCATTTTTGGTTCCAAGCCTTTCCCACAGTGCTGAGTCTCCTTCTCCAATGACCGCACATGCGAGATGTTCTGGTTTGGACGTCGCTGCCATGAGCTCCATGATTCCCGGCCCTGAGAAACCAATGTAACAGTAATGTCCAGATGACCAATCCTCAGAAGCAATCCAGGAATCTATAGCCGTTGCATCAGAGCGGGACTGCGTGCCGAACAGGTCGAACTGACCGCAGGAGTCCCCGACTCCACGCATTTCCACCATGAGCACAGCGAATCCTTCAGCCAGATACCCCATGAAGTCGTCTATGTCGTCCGGCTCGATACGATATGGGGTATACAGCACGAGAGCATCGTAGGGTCGTGGATGACTGACCGGCAGCCAGTACCGGACATGAAGGCAGCCGTTTATGGTGGCATCGTGCACTTCCGTAGAGCTTGCATCGGGGGCATCCACTCCAACGTATGCCCATGCAATACGCTGACCCAGAAATCCTGAATCATCTAGAGCAGTTACCACTACGGGATAGGCACCCGTGGAGTCGTAAGTATGTGTCACTGTGGCACACTGGCCGTCCGTGGCGTCCACTTCATAGCGTCCGTCCAGGTCCCCCATCTGGTAGATACATCTGTTCACGGAGCCGTTGGAGTCAGAGGCAGATGCAGAGACTTCCACCTCAAGACCGTTCACGGTGATAGAGACCTCATTCACGGTGGGAAAAGTGGCATCGTGGTTGGCTACGTTGTCAGCATAGGACAGACCAAGGGAGTCCTCGGGCAGGGTTATCTCCGTGGCGTCGTTGGTATCGTTGTTTGTATCGTTGGTAGCCCCTCCGTCATCATCACAGGCAGTGACCATGATGACGGTGAGCAGGGCTGTCAGGAGTACCAGAGAGTATCTGCGCATGGGGCACCTCCTTTTCTCTTCTTCGGGCAATGGACAGGATAGCGCCGTGGCGTATGGGGTCAAGGACTGTGCAGTGCCGGATCTGGCACTACGGGGTGCACGATACAGTATGAATCAGTGTCTTTACTTCTTCTTTAGGGCATCGAAGACGGGGTTGAACGGTTTTTTACCTGTATGGGCATCGGAGCGTTTGGATTTTTGACGTCTTGATCCTTTGGAGCGCTGCCGTCTTCCTGCAGGTACTTGCGGAGCTTCCATGAGTTCTTTCATGGACAGGGAAATACGCCTACGGTCCGGATCCAGTCCAGTAACCTTGACCTTCACATGCTGACCGGGACGCACGATGTCCAGGGGATCCTTCACGAATGAATGGGACAGTTGGCTTATGTGTACCAGGCCGTCCTGGTGTACGCCAATGTCCACGAATGCCCCAAAGGCGGTCACGTTGGTGACCACGCCGTCGAGTACCATGCCTTCTTGCAGGTCCTCGAATTCGGTGACGTCCTCCCGGAACTGTACGTTTTCGAACTGCTCTCTGGGATCCCTGCCGGGTTTGAGTAGCTCCTGAATGATGTCTCGTACTGTGTATGAACCGCCTTCTGCCTCGTATCTGCTGGGATCTATCCTGCTGATCAGGTCTGCATCTCCGATGAGCTCTTCAATGGTGACCTTCAGATCCGCAGCCATGCGCTCCACGATTCCGTAGGATTCCGGATGAACTGCGGAGCGATCCAAGGGGTTGGGAGCGTCGGGGATTCGCAGGAAGCCGGCACACTGTTGGAAGGCCTTCGGACCGAGACGCGGTACGTTCATGAGCTCACGACGATCGTAAAAACGGCCGTGTTCCTCACGGTAGTGCACTATGGACTTGGCCAGGGACGTTCCAAGTCCGGATACGTAACGCAAAAGTGCCCATGATGCAGTGTTGAGATTGACACCTACCTGGTTGACGCAGAACATCACAGTATCATCCAGTGCATCACGGAGCATCTTCTGATCTACGTCGTGCTGATACTGGCCCACTCCCAGGGACTTTGGATCGATTTTTACCAGTTCTGCCAGGGGATCCTGGAGACGTCTGCCAATGGATATGGCTCCTCGTACGGTGACATCGAGATCGGGGAATTCCTCTCGCGCAAGCTCTGAGGCCGAATAAATGGAGGCTCCGGACTCATCCACCTGAACAGGGATGACATGGGATTCGAACAGACCTTCCCGGAGCATCTCCCTGACTAGCTGCATTGTCTCGCGGCCTGCAGTTCCATTGCCAACCGCCACGGCCTCGATGGAGTACTGTTGCGCCAGTTCATGGAGACGTTTTTTGGCTAGCTCCCACTGAGCACGCGGTTTGTGGGGATATATGGTGGTGTTGGTGAGGAAACGGCCTGTCTCGTCTAACACCACGACCTTGCACCCTGTGCGGTATCCGGGATCTATGGCGAGAACCCTTTTCTGACCCAGAGGTGCCGCCATGAGGAGTTCGCGTACGTTTTGGGAAAACACCTTTACAGAGTAGATGTCTGCGGACTCTTTCATGCGTCGGCGTGTGTCAGACTCGATGGACGGATGTAAAAGGCGTTTGTAGGCGTCCTCGTATATGAGTTCCCACTGTTCCGGCAGTACCTTTGGGGCAAAGTGGTGCACGAGCAGATCGTGTACCCTGTGCCAGGGCACTGTGATGTGTACGGACAGGACTTCCTCGCGTTCTCCACGCGCCACGGCAAGGATTCTGTGGGGAGCCATGGCCTTGACGGGCTCCGTGAAGTCGAAGTAGTCCGCAAACCTAGCGCCGTCCTTCTCCATTCCTGGAATGATTTTTGACTCCACAATGCCCTCGTCCCAGAAAAGGGAGCGCATGGATGCGCGTAACTGAGCATTTTCATTTATTATTTCAGCAATTATATCTCTGGCTCCCGATATGGCATCCTCAGGTGTGGGAACTTCTTCGGACACGAATCCGGCAGCCATCTCATGCCATGGAGCGGTAAGGGGCTCCTGACCCAAAAGCACCATAGCCAGGGGCTCGAGTCCTCGTTGGCGGGCCTTGGCAGCCCGTGTGAGACGCTTCTTCTTGAAGGGCAGGTAGAGGTCTTCCACCTGTGTCTTGGTGTCGGCTTTGATTATGAGTTCCAGCAGCGCTCCAGTGAGTTTGCCCTGTTCGGCTATGGAATGAAGGACACTCAGTTTGCGCTCGTGCAGTTCAGATAGATATTTTTTCCGGTCCCTTATGGCGGCTATCTGGACCTCATCCAGTCCCAGGGTGGCTTCTTTGCGGTATCTTGCGATGAAGGGAACGGTTGCCCCCTCTCCAAGAAGAGCCAGCGTATTTTTTACCTGATTGGGCTCAAGTTCCAGCTCTTCGGCTATCACAGGAGCGTAATCCGGTTCTGGAATATGGTTCCCAAGTTGCTCGACAGATATGAGTTCCATGATAAAACCTCAATAAATATAAGGAGTTATGCGCAGATAGCTCCGTTTTGACGTTTCGGTAGCATGCATTCATCAGACCTTTTTTTCAAGACACAGTGGCAGGGGATGTGATTTTTTGCACTCATTGCCGGCAAAGGGCCCTGGCCGGTCCGTCCCATATTTCCTCCCATAACCGCTCTTTCCCGCCTGGTCCTGAAATGTTACACACCAAACATGGCACTCGTGGAAACCCGCTCTTTGGTCACAGGAAGGCAAGAGCCTTTGTTCGGCCCACTAGACATATTTTTGGACATGGGGGAGAAGGTGGCCATTGCTGGACTCAACGGTTCTGGCAAAAGTACCCTCATGCTTCACATGGCAGGGCTTCTTCCTCCCTACAGCGGCAGGGTACTGATAAATGGTCTGCCAGTATCAGAGTACTCCATGAGAAGCCTTGCGGTCCTGCGTTCATATGCAGGGCAGTTTCTGCCGGTGTCATCATCCCTATCGGTGAAGGAATTTCTCGACTTGTCAACTTATCCTCACGACGGTGACGGTGCGGTGACCCGCCGTCTGGAATTCGTGAACGAATTTTTGAATCTCGGTCCTCTTCATGACCGTTCGGTGTCCCACCTCTCAGGAGGAGAGCTCAGGAAAGTGGCCGTGGCGCGGGCACTGGCCCAAGCTTCCAAACTCGTATTTCTCGACGAGCCTGACGCGTTTTTGGATCCCGTGGGTGTGCGTTCCCTTTTCGAACTCCTGGACGGGTATTGTCGGCAGTTCGGACATACCGTGGTCGTGGTGACCCATGCCCTGACCGAGATACTCGGATGGGCCGACAAACTGATTTTGTGCGCTTCGGACCGGACTCCTGCCTTTGGACCACCAGAGGTAGTTTTAAGGGAACAGGGTACAGTTTTTTTTGGGCGCACAGTAAAGGTGGGACTATCCGATGACGGACAGAGCCATGCGCATATCCTCTGATTCCGGAAAACTGCTGGCACTGACAGTCGCATCAGTGCTAATCAGCACCCTTTTCGTGCTGGTCGGGCCCACATCTCCGAATATACGCATAATCCTGGAGATACGTCTGCCCAGGGTACTGACGGGTTTTCTGGACGGAGCGGTTCTAGCTATGAGCGCGTCCTATCTTCAGGCACTCTTTCTCAATTCCCTGGTGTCTCCGTATACGCTGGGCACTGCGTCCATGGCATCCCTGGGGGCTGCAGCAGCAATGTTCTTCTCGCTTCCTGTGCTGCCTGGAGCGCTTCTGGCAGTGGCCGTAAACGGCGTGCTCCTTCACCTGGTGGGTATGCGCATGTCATGGGATCGTTCGCGTCTGGTTCTGAGCGGAGTGGCCCTGTCCTTCATTGCCGGCTCTGCGGTCATGTTCCTGCAGTACGCGGCTCCCTACACCACGGCTCTCACCACGGTTCACTGGCTAATGGGGGATCTGGCATTCGCAGACTTAGGCAGTGCTGTGTTGCTTGCGGGGGCATTTGTTATTTTGCTTTCAGTGCTGAGGGGGGCCACGGCGCTGGACATCATGTCCCTGGGGGACCAGGAGGCCATGGCTTCGGGTGTGAATCCAGGAATACTGAGCATCATCGTGATCTCTGCTGTGTCGGTGTCAGTGGGTGTGGCCGTGGCAGCAGGAGGCCCCATCCCATTCGTTGGCCTCATATCGCCTCACATGGCCCGCAGGCTGGGATTTACACGTACGGGGCACAATGCTCTTGCCGCAATGGCCATTGGTGGACTTCTTCTAGTGGCTTCCGATGCCCTTGCCAGGGTACTACTTCCCGGAGAGGTGCCAGTGGGGATAATCACTTCGCTCATGGGAGCCCCGTTTTTCCTTTATCTTGCTCTTCGTAGGAGATGAGGAGCTTACCGGACACGGTGCGGTCAGGGGATGAAATGAATGCCGACAGGAGAGGTCTACCTGAAGACCTCTCGCCTCGATTTCGACGAGAAAAGTGCCTGGACGGGACGCCACTGGGCCTGAGAGCGTTTGTACTGTGCATGTACCACGTTCCGTGCGTCCATGACTTTCCAGTATTCTTCTCCACGTACCAGCCGCAGGTAGAAGAATCGCGGTGTATCCAGCTGCCAACGCAAGGGACGCCGTCCAGGGGAGAAGATGGCGGCCCACCAGTGCCAGGTGTGCTGAGTGCGGGCATACCAGTCCACCACTGTATATGCGATGAGCTCACCTGCATCGTTCTTTACTGAACGTACTTTACTCACCGGCACCACAAATCCTGCAGGAACCCATGCAAGTTTGTGGGGCGCGGGGGTAAGACCGTAGTACCAGCGCCTGCATCTTGCCTTCGTACACACCTGGCGTTCTCCCAGAATCCAGAACTCGTCACGGTATGCAAGGCTAGCTACAGCGGATTCCATGGGAGGTAATGGAGAGGCTGGTGCTGAATATCCCAGGACCCGGGAAGCTAGGGTGATTCCCATGGCAGGATATGGTTTCGGAACGGAGAAGGGCACCAGGGCGCGGCGTTTTCTCCTTGGAATGCGCATGATTCTGGCTGAAGCGTGTACATCGGTGACACTGAATGATTCGATACGTTCCCTGTGTAGGAGACTCAGTCCGTACCCGAAGGCTTCGGATCCTGAATCAAAGGGGCCGAAGAGAAGACGGTACTCGGGATGTTCCTCTTCCTCCTCGGGTGGCAGGACCAGGACGTGAACCACGTCTCCGTCACGTACAGCATCCTTGCCCATGGCAGAGACCATGCGTTTTATCGCACCTAAGGAAGGAGATGATGCTACTTCGAGCCAGTACCCCTTGGCCTGCGTAACTAGCAGTATTGCGATAAGCTGGGAGATCATGAGATGACGGCGGAGAATCAGTTTGCTGCAGGAGTTGCGTTGCCGGTAGCCGTGGCATTGCCGGTAGCCGTGGCGTTGCCGGTGGCCGTGGCGTTGCCGGTGGCCGTGGCGTCCTGAGTCTGGGCAGGTTTGTTCACCTTGACCTCCTTCTGGGGGAAGGAAGTGAGTTTACTGTTCAAGTCATCGGAGAGTTTTTCCAGTCTGTTACCCAGAGCACGATACTTCTTTGCCTCGTCCACCCGTACGGAATGATTTATGAGCTGCAGATATTTTCCGTGACAGGTGCGAGCCAGGGTCATTGAGTAATTTAGAATGGTGCGTACGTCCTCCCGGTACATCATGGCCTTGGGATACTTGCCTAGGAGGTCTTCTTCGAGAGCAATCATTTTGTTGGCTGCCTTCTTGATTTTTCCAGCGCGCCATATCTGCTTGATCTCGTCGAAACGTGAAGCAACCTCAGTCTGGACCATGTCGGCTGTGTAGGTCTTCTTTTTGTGTGAGGTACATCCAGAGATCCACAGTGCAGCCAAAAGT
>JALWFW010000247.1:9122-28507 GCA_027013865.1 Polyangiaceae bacterium
TTGTGATGGCCATGTCTATGGCTCGTCCGTGGATGTCATAATGAACCGCAGCCAGACCTTCGTTTATTCCCCTGTTTATGGACAGTGCCAGTGTTTCGGCCGCAATCTTGTCACCGAATTTTTCAATGGCCTCACCTAGCATGTCGTCATCAGTGGAGTAGAAGATGGAGATTCGGTCCTGAACTTCGAAACCTGACTCCTTGCGCAGTCTCTGTATGCGGTTGATCATCTCCCTGGCAAGCCCCTCTAGTTTGAGCTCATGGGTGATGGTGAAGTCCATGGCCACGGAAATCTTGTCTCCGGAACGAACCATGAGTCCTTCCTTGGGTTTGCGTATGACCAAGAATTCCTCTGGAGAGAGGGTTTCTCCTGCGACCTCCACCTGTTCTCCCCTGACGATACTCCATCTGGCCTGGGCGTCGAGTTCCATGATGGCACTACGCAGCTGCTTGACCTTCTTGCCGTACTTGGGACCAAGGATTTTTAGGTTGGGCTTTACCTCGATGTCGACGAAGTCGGACTCACGGGGGGCGAATTCTATCTCTTTGACGTTGAGCTCCTCCCTGATGATGTGAAGCAGTGGTTTGAGATGTTCGAATTCTTGCTCGTCAGAGTGTATGATGGTCAGTTTGGGCAGGGGCTGACGTACTCCTACCTTCTGTTCTTCACGCAGGGAGCGTCCGAGAAGTATGGCCTCCTGCATGAGGGCGAAGGTGTGCTCCAGGACTTCGTCCACACGTTCCATACGCGGTTCGGGGAAGTCCTGCAGATGTACGGAATCATCGGTCTCATCAGAACCTGTGAGGTTGCCGTAGATTTCCTCTGCCAAAAACGGCGTGAAGGGAGCCAGAAGAAGCGAGAAGTGCCTGAGGACACTGTAGAGAGTGGCATATGCTGCCCGCTTGTCACGGTCCAGACCGCTGCGCCAGAAGCGACGGCGGTTCAGGCGGATATACCAGTTGGTGAGCTCGTCCACGAAGTCCACCAGAGCTGGAACGACCTTATAGAGTCTGTAGGAATCCATCTCTTCACGGACCCGTTTGTTGAGGGTTTCGACCCTGGACAGGATCCACTGGTCGAGGATGTGATCAGAGGGCAGATCCTCGTCGAGTCGATTGGCCTCCCAGCCGTCGATGAGGGCGTAGGTGACGAAGAAGTTGTAAGCATTCCACAGGGGCAAGAGCACCAGGCGGACGACATCGCGTACACCCTTTTCGGAGAACTTGAGCTCCTCTGCCTTGACCAGTCCGGAGTTTATTAGATACAGACGCAGGGCATCGGCTCCATACTGATCGAGTATGTAGGTGGGATCAGGATAATTACGCAGCCGCTTGCTCATCTTCTTGCCGTCCTCGGCAAGGATGAGGCCGTTGACGATGACGTTGCGGAAAGCGGGTTTGTCGAACAGTGCGGTGGACAGCACCATGAGGGTGTAGAACCAGCCCCTTGTCTGATCTAGACCCTCGGCTATGAAGTCCGCAGGAAGAGCCGCCTCCACGCGCTCCTTGTTTTCAAAGGGGTAGTGATTTTGAGCATATGGCATGGCTCCGGACTCGAACCAGCAGTCCAGGACCTCACTTATGCGTCTGACCGAACCGCCGCATTTTGGGCATTTCCATGACAGGTGGTCGATTTTGTGCATGTGAAGGTCGTCTACCTTCTCACCAGTCAGTTCCTCTAGTTCGGCAATAGAGCCCACCACGTGCATATGATCGCAGTCATCGTTTTCGCACTTGTATATGGGGATGGGGGTTCCCCAGTAGCGGTTACGGCTGATGTTCCAGTCGCGGGCTCCTTCGAGCCACTTGCCGAACCGGCCGTGTTTGATGTGGGCAGGTACCCATGTGGTCAGTTCATTGTTTTTGAGGAGTTTGTCCTTTATGGCCGTCACCTTCACGAACCATACGGGCATGGCCTTATAAATGAGGGGCGTGCCTGAGCGCTCGCAGAAGGGATAGGAGTGTACTATGGTGGAGTGTTTCACCAGAAGACCCCGCCTCTTGAGGTCTGCGATGATTTCCTTGTCGGCATCCTTGATATACATGCCTTTCCACTGAGGAACCTCGTGAGTGAAGTAGCCGTCCCCATTGACGGGATCCACCAGGGGTAGTCCGTGTTCCTGGCCGACCCGGAAGTCGTCCTCACCGTAGGCCGGAGCGATATGGACCAGGCCCGTACCATCATCCTCTGTGACGTAGTCGTCCACCACCACGCGGAAGGCCCCGTCGCGCCTCAGATGGGCGAAGAAGTCGAACATTGGCTCGTAGGACAGGTTGATGAGTTTGGTGCCCGGAAATTCTTCCTCTATCTCGTAGGTGCCTTCCTTGAACAGAGTGTGCACCAGTGATTTTGCCATGATGTAGCGGGACTGGCCATCCTCCAGATCCAGCACCCTGACGTAAGTGATGTCAGGATGGGCGGCTATGGCCAGGTTGGAGGGAAGGGTCCACGGTGTGGTGGTCCAGATGAGAAGGTAGGTGTTGGGGTCGTCTTCGGTCCGTACCCGTACGGTGATGGCAGGGTCCTGGACCTGCCTGTAGTCGGAGCTAGCCTCAAAGTTGGACAGCGGTGTGCGGCAGCCCGTGGAATACGGGAGGATTCTATGTCCTTCGTATATGAGGCCCAACTCCCACAGACGCTTGAATACCCACCATACGGTCTCCATGAAAGAGGGCTGCATGGTGAGATACTGGTTGTCAAAGTCCACCCAGCGACCTGTGCGCAGCACTATGCGCTTCCACTCGTTGACGTATTTGAGTACTGACGCGCGGCATGCCTCGTTGAATTTGTCAATGCCGTAGTCTTCCACGCCCTTGGCCTGGATACCCAGTTCCTTTTCGATCTCCATCTCGACGGGTAGTCCGTGTGTGTCCCAGCCAAAACGGCGTTCCACATGGTAGCCGCGCATGGTCCAGTAGCGGGGAACAATGTCTTTTATGATCCCGGCCAGCAGATGACCGTAATGGGGTAGATTATTGGCGAATGGAGGTCCGTCCAAAAATACGTATTCCGGGCCCCCTTCACGCATTTTCAGTGAACGTTTGAATGTATCATCCCTGTTCCACTTCTCTAGTATCTTTTCTTCCAGCTTCGGGAAGTTGATGTCTTTGTCTATGGGTCTCAAGGCTGGACTCCTTTGGCGCGATTGCTTGAAAGTTCTTTGATTTCAGGGGGTTAGGCAGGTGTCTGCCCTGGGAATCATTTATCTTCGTACTGGTAGATCACTGTGATCGTGAGACAGTGAAATTCCCTGTCAGAGCTCTGGGTCACTTTCTTGTCGATGACCTTGAAATCAGGATGGGCACGGATCCACTCGGTAACCACGTCTCCCAACTCTTCCCTTTCCTTTGCCCTGGTTGCAGTAAAAACTTTTACTCCCGTTAGCAACATCCTGAACCTCCTCACCCCAACTGACGGGGCCGGTGCATTTTTATCCATTGAAGTTTCTTTGTAAAGTGCAACGTGAAGCCTACGTACAGGAGGAGATACACAGGATATGAAAGATGTATACCGATCGGTTCAAGGTGTGAATCTGTAGTCGTTGGGGGGATATGAACTGAATGAGGAGCCCAGATCCATGGCTGAATTGCCAGAATCCGATTCTATCCCTATGGTGGCACTGAAATTACCACCTCCAATCAGCCAAGAATCTCGGTCATAGAGGAATTCGATGATATTGCTCCCTTCATAGAGTTTCACCTGGAAGCTCAGTCTGGCACTGCTGTCAGCCAAGCGTCTTATTTCATGCCACTCTATGGTTACGACTCTGTTGGGGGCACTTCCTGTAGTTTTATAGTAGATTCCTGCATTCAGGTGAGTGGAGTCGTCGACGTCCATGACCAGGTCGTCCCAGTAGGGGTACAGGGCCTCGTACGGTGCCTTACCATCAGGCAATGAGCCATTTTTGTAGGTTGCGGTACCGTCGTCGGTTCCAAAGGACAGCCAGCCGTTGGTACATGCATATACTTCGGTATAGGACTGACCGTAGAAGGTGAAGGAGAAGGGCAGGGTGATGAGGAAGGTGCCGTCGTCCTCGTAGTCGTCAGAGCCGGAAGCCGCGACTGCCGAAGCGTAGACCGTGCTGAAACCTCCTGGAGAAAGTGAAGTGAGTGTGTATCCCGAAGAGCCTCCTTTACACTCTCCTCCACTGCAGGTCTGTCCTGATGCCGAACAGTTCTGGCCATCCGTCCAGTGCAGGCACTGATACGCGTCGGCAGTACAGTTTTGGACCACGTCACCCGAGCAGCGTTTTTCCCCTTCGCTGTTGCAGTCGTTGACGCAGGTACACTGTCCGGAGCTGCACGTCCTGTCTGTGGCTTCACAGTTTTCACCCTGTTGCCACTCGGGACAGCCATTGGTTCCTGTGGCGCATGATTCCACGAAGTTGCCGTTGCATCTGGTATCTCCTGGTGTACAGACGTCGGGACACACGCACTGGCCACTGTTGCACAGTTTGCCCGATACTTCGCAGTTCTCGGAATCCTGCCACTCCAGGCATCCGCTGGCAGCCTTCACACATGAACGGACCACATTGCCGCTGCAGCTGGTGTTCCCCTCGGGGGAGCAGGCATCAGAACATGTCGTCACGCACTTGGCCTCTCCATCGGCGGTTGAACACACCTTGCCCGTGGGTGTACAGTCTTGCTGGGTTTCCCACTCATGACATCCGTTGGTCCCCGTGATGCACAACTGAACTAGACTGCCGTCACATCTCGTATCGCTGAGATTGCAGGTATCTGGGCATACACACTGTCCGTCACTGCATATCTTGTCTTCTGAGGCGCAGTTGGTGACGTCTTTCCATCCCAGACATCCGTTACCCTGCTCGGCACACTCCTGTAAAATGACGTTGTTGCTGTCTGAGCAGCGTTTTTCCCCTTTAGGAGTACATGCATCCGAGCAGGAGTCTTTGCATGTGGCAGTGGAAGTGGACTCGTCACATACCAGGCCCTTGGCAGCGCAGTCCTCATAGGCTGTCCAGGAGGCACAGCCCTTGGAGTCTACGCACATCATTACGAAGTTGTCCTCGCACTTCGTCTCTCCCAATGTGCATTCACTGACGCAGGCGCATACTGAAGTATCCAGTTTGCATTCCGAAGTGCATAGCGGGTTACGGTTTTCCGTATATCCGAGCTCTTTGCAGGTTTTGCCCCCCAGGTCACTTCCGTCGCATTCTTCGCCCGGTTCTACGACGCCATTGCCGCACGTGGCTTTGCCGGCTCCCCCTTCTGCACATGCATTCAATAGATAACCTGTTGAAATAAAAAGAAAAAATATAAAAATAGATGTGGCCTTGAATGATATCTTGGTCATGTAGAACCTCTCCTACGCACGGTGCATTATAGCACACAAAAATGATTTATGCCATTCGGGTAGCAGGAATTGAAAGCAGCCTACGTTAGTGATCAGCAATTCAAAAGTTGGGTGTGAAACGGTAGTCAGTGGAGGGTGCACCAGTGAAGTTCGAGCCAAAGAATATTGCCTGACCTAGATGGTCGGATTCTATCCCAATGGTTGCACTCAGGTAATCCGAGTGCCAGTGTGCGCGGTCGTAGAGAAATTCTATTACGTTAGAACCCTCGTGCAGACGCACCTGAAGAGTAACGTCAGCACTGTTGTTGTTGCCTTCTTCATAATGGAGTGCGTGCAGCCATTCCACCACGAGCACGCGATTGGGAGCAGAACCTTGTATCACGTAGTGCAGCCTATCAGAGCGCGAATCATTGTCCCTGAAGGACAGATCGTCCCAGAAGGGATATACGGCCTCTGAAGGAGCCCTGGAGTCAGGAAGAGAGGCACTGTTGTGTTCGATATACGTTCCCGGATCAGCGCCAAAGGATAGCCACCCGTTGGACGATACCCATATCGTGGTGTAGTCCAGACCATAATATTTGAAAGTAAAGGGGAGAACGACGCGGTAATAACCATCGTCGTCGTAGTCCGTGAGCTTCGTGGTACCGGATATGGCGGAATATCCCCCTGGAGAGAGGTTGGTGCTTGTGTAGTAGGGGAGACACTGCGCGGAAGAGCACAGTTTGCCCTCAGCCGCACAGTCCTGAGAATTTGTCCAGTCGAGACATCCGTTGGAATCTGCAGTGCAAGTCTGAAGTACATTTCCGCTACATCTGGTCTGGCCTTCCTGTTCACACTGGTCTACACACACACGACCCGCTGCTGCAGGCCATGCCTGAAGTGCTGCAATCCCTGGTATCCGTCCATGCAGGACACCCGGAAGCATCTTCAGTACAGGTCTGAAGGACGTCTCCGCTGCACCTGGTCTGGCCTTCTTCTGTGCAGAAATTGTCACATTTGGGAGAACATGCGGCGTTTGTAGCATCTCCCACGCATATCTCGTCCCGAACAGAACAGTCGTCTTGTACTTCCCAGGCCGTGCAGCCATTGATCTGCAGAAGACATTCTTCCAGTTGACTCCTGTCAGAAGTACATCTCTTACGTCCTTTGGTACACTGATCCGGTGGGCATACGCACCGACCGTCACTGCATAACATGTCCTGGTTGGCGCAGTTCTCGGCATCTCTCCAACCGAGGCAGCCGTTACCTATGGGTCTGCATTCTTGTACGACCTCGTTGGCACATTGCGTTTTACCCTCTGAGGGACATGTATCAGAACAGTGATCCGTGCATATGGCCGCGCCAAGAGACTCGTCACACACAAGACCCTTGGCAGCACAGTCTTCGGACTCCGTCCACCTGGCACATCCACCGTCGTCCGTACACGTCATGACAGTGTTACCGTCGCATTCTGTGACTTCGGGTGTGCACTCGTCAGAGCATGGTTCCCCACACGGGACGAGACTCAATTTACATTTTGAAGTACATCCCGGCACCGCAGGGGAGTCAGGATACCCCAAGGAGCTGCAGGTCGACTCTCCAATGTCAGTGCCATCGCATTCTTCGCCCGGCTCCAGGATGCCATTACCACATATGGCACTGGGTTTGCCCCGGGCACAGCCTGCTTCTGATGTAAGATGGAGTAGAAATATAAGGAGGAACAAATACCGAATGTAGGATGAGTCTGCTCTGGGCATGATGCACTCATACGATAATGGAAGAACAATAATACCATGAATACGTGCCGATGGAATCCACTTCGTTAATTTTGGACATCGCTCTGGTATTTTGTCGGTACAGCTTCAATTTCACGCAAACAGATGTCATCCATCCGGTCATGCAGGTGGCGTGTTCGGGTTGGGGCTTCGTTTCCGTCTGGTCAGTGATGATGAGTGAGGCTAGTTCTCAAGTAATCAGAGCACAGGTAGCAGCACCTTGGGGACGCAGCATGAGAAAGTGTAGGTGCGTATCCTGACCTTTTGGCCCTCCGGATGGCTCCAACCGTTGACAGGCGTTCGCTAACATAAGACAATCGGGGCCCTGTGAAGAGGACAAGATGTATCTTTTCGGACTTCTCCTTGTTTTGGGTTCACTCGCCGTGGGTGGTAAGGCTGCTCACACCCTTTACATCATGTATGATTCAGGAGCCGTGACAGCTCCGATGTGGGCACCCGAATTCTGGTTTCTGTCCACCAACTACCGCAGCGGAATAACCCCCGAGGCAAAGCAGTTACTCATTGTCTTTGCTTCTTTTTTGGTATTCATGCTGGGAAGGCACCTCATGAACCTGGGAGATACGGAGGAACTATAGATGAATCGAGCTAACTTAATGATATTACTAATATTTTTTTTGGCGATTCTTGCTGGATGTGATGAAGATAATCCCGGCCTGGATCCTCCTGAAAAGGATTTCTTTTTTCCCACCGGCATGGCTTTGTCACCTGACGGCAGCGTGCTTTTCGTGAATAACGGCAATTCGGATCTCAGATATAATGGTTCTACCATAATGGCACTGGACGCATCCATGATGCTCGATGCTCTTGAGAGTCACGATGGGTGCTCCAGGGCCGATGACGATTCCGGACAGTGGATTTGTGATGAGAGTCCCATGGTCAGGTACACCGTCAGGGTTCCCTCCTTTACTGGTAGCATGGTAGTGGTTCCCGGAGTGGGATCAGGGGCTTACCGGCTATTTGTCGTCTCCCGTTCAAAAGGTGCAGTCGTTTGGCTGGATGTTCATACCGATGGCTCAGGTATGGTGACATGCATGGACTGCGGTCAGGGCTGTCCTGATTCCTGGCCACAGGAGTGCAGTGATTCCCATATGATATCCGAACCGCTTCCGGACGACCCAGTGAATCTCTTTTATGACAGTGACACTTCTCTACTTTATATAACCCACCTGACCGAACCCTACATATCCGTCGTGGATCCTGCCGGTGAGCAGCCATCCCTGGTGGCATCGGTAAGGCTTCCCCTCTCATCGTACGGTTCTTATACCGGCACCTACGATGTGATTCGGGTTTCAGACAATACACTAGTAATTACAGCTAGTTACGGCGCAGAACTGGTGGTGGCACACCTGGATGACAGCGGTATTCCGGTACCTTACCGGGCTCTTTATACACGTGCCCCATCGGGGCCAATGCGTAGCTCTCTGGAGCTTCGTGGCCTGGCTCTTCTCGACGATGAAACCCTGGCTTTTGTGGCCCGTACTCCTCCTACCCTTGGCCTTGTCCGATTCACGGACGAGTCTGTCCAGGAGCGCCGGTTCAATCTAGAGTATGCCGTGGATTTGGCAGCCCGCCCGTCCAAGGTCTATGCCCTCAAGGGAGCACAGGGGGCTGTGCTCGTGGCCACTTCCTTCAGTTCCGGTGAGGCACTGGTACTTTCGGCTTCAGACGGAAGCCTTCTGCAACGAACCTATGTGGGGGTTGGTCCCAGTGAGGCTATTTTCATGGGGCACTGGATGCTTGTTTCCAACTTCGGGGAGGGCACTTTGGCTGCCGTGGCTACTGATTCGTCCTCACCATCATTCCTGACCCGGGTACTGCGTTTTGGTGAGCCCACGAAACTGGAGAGGTGAGCAGGATGAGGTGGAGAGTCTATATAACGCTATTAATGATTTTCATGCCCTTTATGTACGCCTGTGAGGATGACAGTGTCACGGTATATACAAAGACACTGGACCGTCCCACCCGTATGGTGGTGGTCTGTGCCGATGATTCCATGCGGCTTCAGGACTGTACCTCGGACAGTGCTCATTACGGTCTTGTTTACTCTTCCGGGAACGGTTTCATACACCTGGCTGATCTCGCAGGCGCCAAACCTCTGGATTTAGATTTTCACGTGCCGGGTATCACGGGGCTTTACGTGGGCCTGGGCATAAAGGACATGCTGAGGAATCGGGATAGCCTGGTGCTGATCTCAGACAAGGCTCCGCAACTTAGAGAGGTATCCATACAGGAGATACTGAATGCAGCCACGGACGATTCTACGCCCCCCAGAGTCCGGGAGATATCCTCCATGGACGCCTCTATTCAGCCAGTGATAGCAGGTGCTACGGCAGATGGTGACGGTCGTATACTCGTAGCGCTTCCCGGGTGCGGTTCCTTGGGCATATGGGACGGTACGTCCTGGGGATTTTGGCGTTTTGATGCGACTTACTTGACTGATGCCACGGAACTTGACTGTGATTCCACATCCGTATTTGAGCCTGGAGCCATCGCTGCTGACGGGACTCTCCTCGCCGTAGCGTCCTCGAACGGTGATGACCTTCTGCTCATAGACCTGTCGCAGTGTCCCGAGTGTTCCTTCGTACAGATGTCCTCTCCCGGTTCTGAAGGCTGGAGGTCTCTTGCAATATCTCCCGACACTCCTGCAGGGCGTTTCGTATATGCCGTGAGCGGTCAGGGCGATGTACGGGTGTTTTCCGTGGAAGATGCCACGGAATGCTTGGTTCATCCCGAGATGACCCAGGTTTCTTCTCTGACCCCTGACGATCCCCTGCGTTTTTGTGTGCCTGCCGGTGATGCCACTTTGCCCGATACTGCCTATAGTCGCGGTCTAAAACCGTATTACTCGTCCGTTGTAAGGGATTTGACCTTCTTTGAGGTACATCCCGAGGAGCATCCTGCCATGGGGGATTCCCTGGCTCTCGATGGAGTGTATGCCGCACTTTTGGGTAGTGACGGCAGCATTTATATAGTCAATGTTTATCAGAATCTGGATGAAAGCGACTGGTCGGCTCTCTACGGTCCGGATGCTGACGGGCGTGTATGGCCTTCCCAGGTGGTCAGCCACTGGTTCCACAATGCCAGAAACTGGCGGCCGAAGGGAGATGGCGGAGAAGACAGGCCAATGATCGAGGAGCCCATATCATATTATATAGATAATGCCGCCATCATACCGGATGACAGCCAGCCTTCACTCGTGCCGTTCCCTTCAGGCAGATATATGGATGTGCATGATGACTATCTCCTTTATGGTGAGACATGGACACTGATTTATGAGGGGGTGGTTCCGGGAACATCCAGGGATTTCGGCATAGTGGACACTTCCGGTGCCACTGCCGTCTTGGTGGATGAGGGAGGGGCCTTCTGTTCACGGGGGGTGACTGAGGGTATGGTGGTCCGTTTCACAGGATGTGATTCTAGCGAAGACTGCGGTACTGATGAGAAATGCGTGAGGTCCCCTCTTCAGCATCAGGGATATGGAGGTCTGTGCTTCCCGTCCGACAGAGCGGAGGAACTGATGCGTCAGTGTACTGGACTTTTGGTTTCAGACAGGGAATTCCTAGTGACCTCAGTGAAGGATGGCCGACTGGGACTGGCAGTGCGTGAAGCAGTGGATCCCCTGACAGGCTCCGTGCGCAACTGTACTTCCGATTCAGAGTGTTCCGATCTGGGCCACGAGCAGTCAGCCGTATGTTCTTCCGAAGGAAGATGTGTTTACGGAGAGCTAGCAGATGCCGGGGTGTGTCTAGGTTCAACGCGTGAACATTATGAGATTTTGGCAGGTGATGGTTTTTGGTTGTATTCATCGGCCACACCGAGGCTTCCAGACAAGATTGCATCACCTGACGGTTCATGCACTGACACTGACAGAGCCGTGTCTTCACGCTATATCAGGGTCCAGGATGGCTCCATGACAGTCCACGCCGGTCCTCTCGATGTTTTACTGGACGTGCCAGATGCCCGAGCAGTCCCGTGGCGTTATAAAGTAGTGTTTTCCGTGCAACCGGGATATTCTCCAAAGGTTGTCAACACAGGCGTCACCCTTCCTGCCGGGGTCCTTACATCGGATGACGGGTTTTTGTATGTCCTGGATGAAAGTGAGGACACGACTTACTACTCGTACCGGGGTCGGATTCTGAGGATGGAAACATCAAATCTGTCGTTCGATACAGGGTATTCCATACACTGAGGGCATGTTTTTGTTCTGGACGATCATCCTTGCTCAGAGTATCTGCGCCTCTTGGTACGTTCCAGTACTGAATATAGGTACATATCTCATGAATGATTCTGGTTCTGTGTCTGTCGGTTCAGACGCTGCCGGAAGTCCAGCCTCTACTGAATCAGTTGGACATCGTAGGGTTCATTCTGTTCAACAACTCGGTTACGTATGCGTGAGACGGGGGCGAGGGGTATGGGCTTACCGAAAACCAAGACGTTCTTCGTCTCTCAAGAGGGTATACGTCGTTGGACCTGTATGTTTCAGATCCCTTGAAGCGGTGTCTGGTCCAGGATGCAGACGGCTATTTCACAAGATATCCGAAGATGCCTATGTCTGTGGTTCCAGGGTGAGGGTCACTGCCTCCAAACCGCGGTATTTCCCGGGTAGTTATCTGCCAGAACTCCCTTCCAGAGCCATACTCCCGTACCAGTACTGGAAGCTCGAGGCTAATACATTCATACTGGACAAACCTGGGGGGAGAGTAGTAAAGCGCCTTCTGGCAGGTTCCATCGTGTCAGGATACAGAGCAGGCAGATGGTTGCGTACGGGTTATGGTATCATTGCTGCCTCTAGTACTACACGCCTGCGGCCTCCGACGTTTTCAGGGGTACATGCCCCCCGCCTTCCCCTGGCATGGGTCTACACTTGGAATGCAAGATACGTGTCACCTGATGGCCGGCGTCTTGGAAGTGCTCCGAAGTATTCGGTTCATAGGGTTCTCAAGACCAGTGGAGAGAGAATACTCACTCCTGAAGGATGGCTGCGTCTAGATGACGTACGTGTGGCGCGTTCCTTGCCACGTCCCGGAAACGTCGGATCTCGGGATAAATGGATAGCCATTTCATACCGGGACTGGACACTGGTGGCATACCAAGGAGACCGTCCTGTTTTCGCCACCATGATAGCCAGGGGCCCCAATACCCCTAAAGGCTCTTTCAGGATAAGGATCAAGTATGCCATCAGTGAGATGGGCCTTGGCAGTAAGGGAGGATGGCGTTTTCGGGTCATAGGGGTTCCGTGGACCATGAAGATAATAGACAAGATATCGCTTCATGCTGCATTTTGGCACGATGATTTTGGTTCACATTTCAGCCAGGGGTGTATCAATCTCAGTCCAAGGGATGCCCGTTTTCTGTATCACTGGACTGGTCCGTCGGTGATGCCTGGCTGGTTCGAGATTCGCGCTTCGGAGAATGACATGGGAACGCCGGTGGTTATCTACTGATTCGTGCGCAAAACATTAATCATATCAAGTAGTTACAATAAAGATTGAGAAGTGGGGCGAAAATTGTCTCTGAAGTGAATATGGGCATTCTGTACTTTACTCATGCAGTTCGACTCACTACGCAGCATAGCAGACAGTTTTCTTGAACATCACCGGGAGAAGATTGCTCTTCACGGACATGCAGCCTGGGTGCTTCGTATATTGCTGGCTCTGTTACTGGCTTTCTCCCTAGGAGCCCTACCGGTGTATGTGGTTCATGAAAGGCGCAGGACCAGACTGCTCGAGCATGATCTGAATCAGTTGATCAGAGTCAATCAGCAGCTGGTCAATCAGATAGAACGCCGGCGTCTGCAACTCGAATCCCTGCATACACCGGAAGGTATGGGCAAGGCGTTGAGGGACAGAGGTCTGATTCCGGCAGGAGCCCGTGTGTACTCCATTGAAAACGGCAGCAGAGGTGAACGATGAAGACAAGGATTGCGGCACTGTTCCTTATGACGGGGATCACGGCCATCCACGTGGCACTGCCTGGTTCCATGGAGCTCAGACTCGTGGCACTGGGAACGTCTGCCTTATACCTGCTGATTCATTTTTTGTCCCTGCGTGCAGGTGCTCAGCGCTCTGATCTCGCGAGTACGGAACTTTCGGTGGGGCTGGCGGTATTTGCCGTACTGCTCACCGAGCTCGCAGGAGCGAGGCTGGCCCCTGTGTCTTATATCCTTGCCGGCTTCATGGGGGCATTCCTGCCTCCAGTGTCTACTGGTGTAGCAGTGGTGACCATGTCCATGCTCAGTGCCCTCCTAGGAATGGACGGATGGCCGTGGATGGCTGGTTTCAGCACACTTTTCGCGGTCTTGGGTCACCTGGCCCTAAGTATGGAGGTCAGTGCATTAAGGCGCAGGTATGAGGAGCGCGTGAACGACTTCATCGAGCGTCTGGAAGAAGAGGCGAGTACTTTTAGGCTGGCCGGTTCTTCCCGTACCAGTACCGAACACGATGACGAAGAAACCCAGCGTCTTCTGACAATATCCTCTTTGAAGGCAATTCACCAAAATTCCAGGTATGTTCTGGATTCAGTCAAAAAGGTTCTTGGTCTGGACTCCGTGCTCCTCATATGGAGGGGCTGGGATGAGAGTACAGCCAGAGTGGTGGAGTACATATCCCCGTACAGTGTACGGGAGACATCTTTCCCCGTACGCAGCGGTATTCTCTCCCAGGTCTTCAAGACAGGTATGGCCCTGAATTTGGCACCTTTTCGTAATCCTGTGTCAGTACTGACTCACTACCAGGGAGAAGTGTCAGTCGGTTCAGTGATGGCAGTGCCGGTTCTGGATCATGGCCATGTTAAAGCCGTAATTTACGGCGATCGTCGAAGAGAAGAATCGTTCTCGGAGGAACAAATTGGTTTTGCTCTCAGAGCCGCACGCAGCCTGCTGGATCTGGTCACAACTGAAAGGGTTCTTGAATCCGTGGTGCGCTCCAAGAATGAGCTGGGTCGCTTCTTTCAAGCCTCATCACTTCTTAATTCGGCTCTCACGGTGGGCCAGGTGGTGGATTCTGGCATAAAAGCCTTATCCTACATCATGGAATACGATACAGCCGCCATAGTGTCTGTGAAGGAAGGAACCGTAAGGGTACTGGGAGCCCAGGGGGAGCCTGCGGAACTGGTGGTTGGTAAGGAATTTCCGCTGGTACGCAGTATTCTCAGGATGGTGGTGGAGGGTCGTCATGCCCTTCCGGTGGATGGAGAGTTGAGGGATGCAAGTCAGGTGGTGCTTACTCCGGAGGTGCCTTTCGAAGGAATCAGGTCATTGTGGATGGTGCCTTTGGTATCAGGAGACAGAATACTAGGAGCATTTGTGGTGGGCTCTTCCGAGCCAGGGGTATTCTCCATGGATAGACGCAACATGTTGTCCGTCATAGCCAACCAGATAGCAGCTGCCCTGGACAATGCCTTCATGTATGAGAAGCTCGAGGAAATGGCTACCACGGATGGCCTTACCGGCCTCACCATACGGCGTACCCTCATGGAACGGTTCAGCGAGATGCTGGAACGTGCCAGGCGCATGGGCCGTCCCCTTTCTGTACTCATAACCGACATAGATAAGTTCAAATCCGTCAACGACACATACGGCCATCAGGTGGGAGACGAGGTCATACGCAAAGTGGCTAGGGTTCTGAAGAGTCAAGCAAGATCCATCGATCTCGTAGGCAGGTATGGAGGCGAGGAATTCGTGGCAGTGCTGGAGGACACAGACGGTCAGGGAGCACGCAACTTCGCGGAAAGGGTACGCCAGGAAGTCGAAAAACTCGTTTTTGATTCGGAACAGGGACCGTTTCACTCATCCATAAGTATTGGTATTGCCACGTTCCCGGCACATGGGTCCACAGAGACAGAGCTCATAGAGTGTGCGGACAGGGCCCTTTATCATGCCAAGCGTACTGGACGCAACCGAACCATACATTTCGCAGACATAGCCCACCTGGCAAACCAGTCCTGATACTGGGTTCCTTTCTTTGCTCACCTTCATTTCCATAAACGGTATGACAATTGATGAAACACTCGCATATTCAGATGAAATAGAGCTGTTTCATTCACCGGTTTTAGGAAACTGTTCAGACATGTTGCGTAAAGACCCCCAAATGTGATATATCCCCGTGGGATAAATGCGCGGGATTTCCTGATAAAAAACCCCCGCGACAGGAATGGAGGCTTCCGTGGCAGACTTCAGCAGACTCGACAATCTAAATCTGGGTGCTGACGAGACTCTTGACGAGAAAGTCCTTGAGCTCATGGAGCAGGCAAAGACGTTCGAGGAAGAGGGAAATCAACCCAAGGCTCTAGATGCCTGGCGTAAGGCCGTTAGAGCCGCCGGAGACGCTATAACTCCGCGTCTGGGACAGGCCAAGGCGCTTTATGCCATGGAGCGCTACAGTCAGGCAGCGGATTCCCTCGGTGACGTGGTCAAGCGTCTGGGCGACGACATGAACGAGGCCAAGGTGGAGCTCCTGAAGCTCATGGCTGAGCTTTATGACGAGCAGGGACTCCAACCTAAACGCCTCGATGCATACAAGAAGGCTTTCGCCATCGCTCCCGACGATGAAGATCTGTTCGAGGAACTCAAGGATCTCTATGCCTCGATGAATCGCTGGCCGGACGTGGCTAAGGCATATCTCCAGAGAATAGAAGTCACGGAGAGTGACGGGGAGAAACTCCAGCTTCTGTTGGAGCTGGCTGAGGTCTATTTCGACAAGCAGCACAACAAGAATGAGGCGACCAAGACCTACGAGAAAGTCCTGGAGATAGATCCCGCCAATGCCACTGCCATACAGCACCTGAAGGAACTGTACGAGCAGAAGCGTGACTATGAGGGCCTCATAAGGCTATACAAGGCACAAATAGAGAACGAAGCTTCTGCCGAGGGTCGCATGGAGAAACTTCTCGAGATGGCACACCTGGCCAGCGAGAAGGTTAAGAAGCCAGCCGTGCTCCAGGAAGTGTGGGAGGCCGTCCTCTCTGAGGATCCGGAGAACCTCGAGGCTCTCGCGGCTCTGTTCCCGATTTATGAGAAAGCAAAGGACTGGGAGAAGGTAGCCGAGGTCGGTTCCAGACTCATGGAACTCGAGGATGACGCGAAAAAGATATCCCAGATAGCCGCGAAGCTGGCTCCCATACTCCAAGACAAATTGAACCGCTACGAAGATGCCCTGGAAGTCTGGAAGCGCCTCATGGAAGTTGATCCTTCCAATCGTCGTGCTCAGGATGCCGTCAAGAAGCTCTACGTGGAGCTAGGTAAGTGGCATGAATTGGAGGAATTCTTCAGGGATCTCGACCGACTGGAGGAGTTCATCCGCATCCTCGAGAAGGAAGTGGCGAAAATCGAGGATGACCAGCTTCGTCATGATCTCATGTACAAGGAGGCTGTCCTCTGGCGTGAAGAGATTGGCAAGGCGGACAGAGCCATCAAGGCTTATGAGAAGATTCTCGCCCAATATCCCGACGACATACAGGCAGCAGAGGCACTGATAGAACTGTATCAGGAGCTGAACCAGATCAAGAAACTGCCCCACGTCCTTGAGATACGCATCTCCCACATGGAAGATCCAGACGAGAAGCGTCGGGCCATGGTAGAGTTGGCCGAGCTGGAGCTGGACAAGCTGCGCAACAAGGATGAGGCCTTCAGGTGGTATGTCGAGGCTTTTACTCTTGAGCCTTCGGACGAGGAAATACGTTTGCGTCTGGAAGAGCTGGTGAAATCCGTCAAGGGCGGATGGCAGCGTTTGATAGAGGCGTATGCATCCGTGAAAGACGCGGCCGATGACGATACTAGGCTCAGTCTTCTTCTCACTATGGCACGTGTGTACCGTGAGGAACTCAAAAACGATGACGAGGCTCTGACGGCAGCGAAGGAGATTCTCGACATCGACGAGTCCAATGAAACGGCTCTTTCGATATGTGTAGGCATATACGAGTCCCGTGGGGAGTGGGAGAACCTCATAGAGATGCTCAGGAAGCGTTCGGAAATCACGATGGATGATGACGAACGTCGTGAGCTTTTTGTGAGGATAGGTTCTATCTATGCAGAATCATTGGAGAATTTTGAGGAGGCCATCAAGTATTACGTCGAAGCACATGACTTGGATCCTCAGGATTCCGAGATACTCTCCCAACTCGATACCCTGTATCTGAAGACAGAGAAGTGGGAGGACCTGCTTGGTGTCCTCGAAAAAGAGATGGATATCGCTGAAAATGATGCTGACCGCGTTTCATTCAAGTTCCGCTGGGCAGAAATTCACAGGGAACATACCGAAGACGTGGATGCTGCTATATCCGGATACCGTGAGGTACTGGAGATGGAGCCCTCCCATGAGGGGGCAAGGAAGGCTCTCGAGTCATTCCTGGACAGTGAAGACGAAGACATCAAACGCAGGGTGGCTGATATACTCGAGCCTATATACACCCAACTCGGTGACATCGATTCCTTGATTCATGACTACGAGATCAAGGTGGAGACGACTGACGATCCTGACGAGAAGCTTGCTCTCCTCCTGAAGATAGGCCGTATCTGGACAGATAGTGCGGACGACGTGAACAAGGCCTTTGATGCATATTCCCGCGCACTCATGACGGTCCCGGACAGCACCGATGCCAGGGAGCGCCTCGAGACCATTGCCGAAGAAGAAGGCATGTGGGAGCAGCTGGCGGGAGTCTACGAGAAGGTTCTGGCAATGGAGGGACTGGACGATGACGTTGCCAGGCTATTCCACAGAAGGGCTGGTGAGATTTACGAGACACGCATAGACAATCCAGAATCGGCTATATCCCACTACAGGGCTGTACTTGAGATAGATTCCTCTGACGAGGAAGTACTTCGTTCTTTGGAACGGCTTTACGAGTCTGGAGAGAAATGGGAAGAGCTCCTGGAGATCCTGAAAGCCCATCTCGAAGTGGTATTCGAGCCCGAAGACAAGAAGGAACTGAGATTCAGGGCGGCAGCCATACTCGAGGAGCACCTCGATAGACCGGCCGAGGCACTTCAGTTTTATGAGGATGCCCTGGCCGACGATGCCGAGGACCTGGAGGTTCTGGAGGCTCTCGACAGGCTTTACACAAAACTGGAACGCTGGAGCGAGCTGGCTGACAATCTTTCCAGCCAGCTGGCACTCATTGATGAGCCTGACGTGAGAAAGACGCTGTACAAGCGTTTGGGCCTTGTTCAGCACGAGAGGCTCGAGGAGTACTCACTTGCCATCGAGTCCTGGAATCGAGGCCTCGAGATAGACGGCGAGGACGAGGAGCTCATATCGTACCTGGAACGCCTCTTGGACAACGAGGAACACCGTCTCACAGTGGCCAGGATTCTTGAGCCCGTGTACCGCGAGTTTGGATGGTGGGAAAAATTGGTGCGGGTATATGAGATCATGCTGGAGGCCACGTATGATCCTTCGGAGCAGATTCAACTCCTGCACAAGATAGCCCGCCTCTATGAACTCGACGGAGAAAATCCGCGTAAGGCTCTCGAGACATACGCTCGTGCCTTTGACATCAGTCCAACGGATGCAGCCACCAGGGGTGAGATGGAACGTCTGGCATCAGAGATGGGCGACTGGGATGCACTGTTCGCCATATACGTCCAGAAGGTACAGGCTCTCACGGATGACGAGCCAGATCTCGCTATCGAGCTTCAGATGCGTATAGGTGAGCTCATCGCCACCGAGGTGGTAGATGTTGACAGGGCAGCTGCAGCCTACGAGAAGGTGCTGGAGATAAAGCCTGATTATGTGGCCGCCCTGGACAAGCTTGAGAATCTGTTCCTCGAGTCCGGTGACACCAAACGTCTGGTAGAGACACTCCTGCGTAAGGTAGAGGTTATCTACGATCAGGATGAAAAACTCCGTCTGGCTTACAGGGCCGCCGAGCTTCAACTCAAGGAGCTCGAGGACATGGACGGAGCCATCTCCACGTATTCGTATATTCTTGAGAACATAGACGATACTCAGATGGAGGCTCTGGACGCCCTAGAGGACATCTATGTCCAGAGGGAGGACTGGGAGAACATCAAGAGTGTATATTCGCGCAAGGCAGAACTCTATCCCAATCTGGACGAGAAGAAGCGTATGCTTTATGTCCTGGGCCAGCTCTATGACGAAAATCTCAACGATCTCGAGAAGGCCGTAGAGACATATGAGACCATTCTGGATGAAGATCCACGCGACGAGATAGCGCTTCAGCGTCTTGAGTCACTGTACGAGCGAGCCCAAAAATGGTCGGAGCTTCAGGGGGTCCTGGATAGCGAACTGGAGCTCGTGACCAATGAGCAGGAGAGGGCTGTACTCCTATATAAACTAGGTG